>CAZULF010000032.1:0-20808 GCA_964621215.1 uncultured Legionellales bacterium
CTTACTGCCATTAACACATTGTCAAACTTTATTAGACAGCTATCGAACTCATCATCAGAAACATTTACTCATTTAAGAAAAGCGCACAGCTATTGCAGCAAACCAGAAAATGATCGACTTCTAACAGCGTTGCGTTTAATCTATAATACTACTCAATTATCAATAAATCAGCATACAAATCTTCCTGCGGAAATATCCAAAAAATTTGATATTAAAACAGCCACCTTACCGCAACTCAAACATTTCTTATTAACAACCACTCCAAAAAATTATGAAGTATTAACATTGTTAAGCGATGCTTTAAAAAACAGATCTCCAGACATTAGTCTTTACATGATTGAAAATAATATTTTAAATTGCAAAAACAAAGTGGGTTTTTCAGATTTATTATGGTTTGCAAATCGTCATTCTCAATCGCTTGATTTGTTAATAGATGCATATTTAAATAGAACCAAACAGCTACCTCACGAAGATTTTTATATTCCTTTATTATTAAAGGCAAATAAAGAGGAACTCACGCTTGCTGCCATCGCTCAAAATTTAATTACACTCAACACGACTTTTGATTCAGGGCGATATACTAATATCCCTGCTTTATTACATCCATCGTTAAGCGAAAATGCATTTAATTTTCTTCTGCAGCGCTATCAAAATAATACGTTATCTTTATCAACCATATTCACCTCTGATTATTTAGAAGCTTGGCAAGAGCTAAGAGAATCTCAATCGCAATTTTCATTGATACAATCACTGCATTCTGCGGCGGGAAATAGTACATCAACCCATTCTAATCCATTATTAAACCTCCCACAAAAAAACGATGAGGCACCATCACACAATCATTGGTTTATTCCTGCGGTCAGTTATACGTTAGGCTTCATTGAAGCCGCCCTAAAAGATAAAGGATATAAAATTCAGAACATTTATTTGATCATAGATTTTATCGGGTTAGCATGTGCATTTTTATCCAATCAGTCCTCTGGGTTATTTAGTTTTATGTTATTAAGAACTTTTCTTAATTTTACTCTCCATAATATAACCAATATTAAAATAATCACACCAATAATATTTTTACTTTTGAGTATCGCTGAAAAATTGTTTGAAAACACCGATGTTTTGCTTGATAGAGAAAATTCTATTTCTACTTTAACTGCAACTTCGGGCAAAATAGCAATTGACGTAGTTACCCAGGCATCAACCTCTGTTATATGCTATGGTCTTGGTAATCTTAGTTATACTACCGGTTTTAGATTTTGGAATGCCTGTTATAATTCATCCCATGAACAAAAAAAGACAGATGATATAAAAACAGCAAAGATGGTTTGAACGTCAGAGTCTACAACCAACTCCGTTGTTTGAAGAAATACACTAGAATTCCACCTAGTGTCGCCATCATTAAAATGGCAATAACAAAACCATATTCCCATTCTGATTCAGGAATATTGGCAAAATTCATACCATAAATACCCGTGATGAATGTGAGTGGCGCGAACAGCATGGCCCAGACGGTCGCTTTGCGTTGCACTTCGTTGGAAGCAAAAGTTTTTTGGTTTACTAACGATAAATGTACATCTAACATATTCGACATCAAGTCGCGATAAATTTCGATGATGTCGATCAAACGAATCACGTGGTCATAACAATCACGTAAATATAATTTAGTTTCTTCGCTGAGCCAATTGTTATCGTCACGCAACAATATACGAATTGTTTCACGTTGAGGGCGAATTTTGAGGCGTAAAATTAATAATTCGCGTTTAATGGTGTAGAGTGTTTTTAAGGTATCGACACCAGCGGGACCAAGTAACTGTTGTTCGGTTTGTAAAATATCATCATCAAACTCTTCTAAAACAGGAAAGCAATGATCGATGACGACGTCAATTAAAACATATAACAAATAATCTAAGCGACGCGAACGCAGTGCCGCCTGAGCATGATGCAATCGACGACGCACGGCACGAAAGGGATCAATACTGCCATTATGAAAACTGACTAGGAAATTTTCGCCTAGAAAAAAACTTACCTGTTCATTAATAATTTTGTTGCCCTTTTTAATCGGCATACCCAAAATGACGACGACTTGATTTTCATAGGTTTCGGTTTTAGAGCGCTCACCCACATTGATAACGTCTTCTAATGCCAGAGGATGCAGATCAAATAATCGACCTAACTCCATCATAGTGGATGGTTTGGGCTGACCTTGCACATGCACCCAAGTAAAAGCGTCATCAGAAAGATAGGTTTGGCTTTCGGTGGCGGATATTGAGCTTTTTTCGACCAGCTCATCCTGATTATAACGCACAAGAGCAATACTTACCGGTGTTTCGCCTGCAGGATCAACTACAGGGGATAGCTCGGCTGCGTAATTGGCATCGTTGTTGATATAATCTTCCATTCGCAGTGATTCATCTTTAGGTAAACATTTAGGGTAATAAGGTTCGATGCGTATTGTACTATATAGTTGCGGTAGTTGAAAACTTGATTTGTGGAATTAATGTAGCCTGGATGCAGCGCAGCGGGATCCGGGACGAGGAAGAATAGAAGCCTGAAAAATTAAAGACCTTGCGGCGATGAATGCCTTCGTGAAGCATGTGAGGCAGGGATGCCGAACGTGAGCCTACATGGACGTATTTACGGCGTCTTCACGAAGGTCTTTCATGTCGCAAGGTCGGTCGGCAACCCGGATTCCGCTGCGCTGCATCCGGGCTACAAGATCTACACAATCTTGGTAAAACTTGATCGATGCATTAGCCAATAAATCGCCGCAACCCAGACGCCGCCCAATAAAGTGGCAAACGCCCAGGTCACCCCTGATACGAGAAAAATAGGCATCCCTATCTTCTGCAATTTTCCTGCATCTCTAGCCACTGCGCCGGCAAATAAAATGTGTATTAATACATTAACAACCAAAATCACCCATTGCAGCGACTGGATTGAATCAGACAGAGATTGATACACTATATTCACTACATACTTCCGGTATTTTGTGTTTTAACAGTAATTTTTGCTCTTCCAGGGCCATTACCCACGATTTCGTGACTAATATCAGTCAAGGTTTCATTCATACGGAAGAATAAAATCACAAATTCAGCGACCAACCTCGCAAAAATGGGACCCGCAATAATAAAATAAAGTCCTTGTAATACACCCTGCCCGGTAACTATAAAATAAATACCTTGGCAAATAGCGGCCAAAACAGCCACCCAAAACAGGATTTGAATCAAAATGGGGGTCAACATTCGACGGAAAAAGATAAAATCAGCCATAGATACGCTCCTTGTCATTACAGATTTACTCCAAGTATTAGAGGTTAACGGAGGGTAAAGAACCTGTCAACCATGATGCAAGCAGCAATTCTTGGCGAAAGCTAAAAAAGTGAGGTTGACAAAATACGTACGTACGTTATAATAATAAAATACGTACATAACGGGAGTTATAGCTATGCGAGTTTCACTCACTCTATTACGCAGTAATTTATATAAAATCGTCGATCAAGTTCTTGAAACGGGTATTCCGGTGGAAATTGAACGAAAAGGTAAGATTTTGAAAATCTTATCCGAAAGAAAGCTTTCTAAGCTAAGTCACTTACAAGCTCATCCAAATGTGATTAATGGCAATCCTAATGATATTATCGATATTGATTGGCTTAAGGAATGGCATGAGGATGGCCATCTATGATTTATCTAGATACCCACGTCGTAGTTTGGCTTTATCAAGGTGATCTTTCACTATTTACTAAAAAAGTTAAAAACTTATTAGAAAACGAAGCCTTGATGATTTCACCTATGGTACGACTAGAGTTGAAATTATTGCAAGAGATTGAAAAAATCAATGTGCAACCGGATACTATTTTAAATGAGTTACATTACTCGATGGGACTCACTGAATACAATGGTCCTATGGATCTTGTGATTCATCACAGTTTGTCATTAAGTTGGACGCGAGATCCTTTTGATCGTATTATTGTTGCTAATGCTGCTGCTGAAAATATGGCGTTAATCACTAAAGATCAGCGGATTCTGGCGCATTACTCTGCCGCAATCTGGATGTAAATAGTGGAAAGGACTTAACATGCAAAAATTATGGACCACCCTACTTATCTCCATCGTTTTATGTTTTATACCTCCCTTTGTGTATGCCGCAAACGCTACTACAGCTAGCAGCGCACTCGCCGCCAGCATCTCATCACAGCAAGATTTAGATGCGCAATCACTGCAACTTATTGCTTTAGGAAACCAGCTAGCAAACCCCAAATTGGACGAAGAAACACTCATCACTTTACAAGACTCCGTTGAAAATCTAATGGCTAGTGTGCAGGAAATTCAACAAAAAGCGCAAAAGGATGTCAACCAACAAAATGCATTATTGACTGCATTAGGCCCAATTACGGCCGCAGGAGCTGCGCCAGAAGATCCCGCCACAGCGGCCAAACGCCAGCAATTGACAGCAACATTAGCCGCCTATAATGAAGAAATTAATCAAGCCAATGCCATTATTTCGCATGCGCATTCTTTATTTAAGACCATTACTCAGCGTCGTTTACAAAATAAAGCAAAAAACTTAATGCAACGGTCTTACCCATTGTACCATTCACGTATTTGGCAAACCGGTTTAGACAATAGCGATGATGTTGCAGGACAAGCGTGGCGCAATATGGTTATTATGATTAAAAGCAGTGCGCAAGCTCTTGAAAATTCTACTATCGGTTTATACGTCAGTTTAACGGTAGCGATTGCTACCGTGTTGGGAAGTGTATTGGGATGGACGATTTACCGTCGCTATGGTCGACGCTTTGTTACTGCAACCCCTACGCTGTTCCGTAAAATCATGACTGCCGCTGCCAATACATTAGCAAAAGGCATTATTCCTACGGCTACATTCTTATTTATCGTGTATGAATTAAATGTACTTCATGTTTTTAACGCATTGCAAAAAGAGACACTCACCAATATTATCATTACACTCGGCGGAATCCGCATTGCACGCGTGTTGATTCAAAATATTCTTGCACCCTCCATGCCCAACTGGCGTTTATTGAACGTACAAGATGAAAGTGCGCGCTTATTAGCGCGGCAACTTTTATTATTCACTATTCTAGCAAGTTTCAATTGGTTTATTAGCACTATTGATGAGCGTTTACCTTTAACCGTTTTATTGCCTTGTGAATTTATTCTGCGTGTCAGTGCCTGTATGACTGGCTTGATTATGTTACGTAAGCATTATTGGCAATCCACTAAAACCGAACCCTCTGCTATCGAAGGCGCCCCCAGCACCACTCGCAGCGCACAATTTATCTTTATTCATTATTTACGCATTGCGGCTATCGTCGTTTTCATTACTAATCCAATTTTAATGCTTTATGGTTATATTGTTTTAGCAAATGCCTTGTTTATTAGTTTTTTACAAACTGTCGCGATTGTTGCTGTAGTGTTAGGATTACATATCGTAGCATATCAGTTGGTCGGAAAATATGTGGGGATTGGACATACTAACTTAATCGATGAAACTTTAAATTTAGGCGATCGTAGTAAGCAAATAGTGCATTACTGGCTAGTGGTGTGCCTCGACATCATTTTCTTTATCGGTGGCACTGTTGGAATTTTATTAGCGTGGGGTTTAGATAAAGAGGATCTCTGGCGTTTTATAAAGCCGTTATTTTTAGGCTTTTCCATCGGGCATTATCGCTTTTCATTAAGCAGCGTCTTATGCGCTGTATTACTCTTTTTTGCATTAATTACACTGAGTAAATTGTTACAACGTATTTTTATCAAACATGTATTTCCTTACACTAATCTTGATAGCGGTGCGCAAAACGCTTTACGACAAGGCATTAGTTATTTGGGATTAACTATTGCGTTAATTGTATCTATTGGAATGCTAGGCATTAATTTAACGAGTTTAGCGTTAATTGCAGGTGCCTTGTCCGTGGGAATAGGCTTTGGCTTACAACACGTTGTCAGTAATTTTATTGCTGGTATTATCTTGCTAGTTGAGCGCCCGATTAAAATTGGAGATCGCATTATTGTCGGCACCGATGAGGGTACGGTCAGACGCATTAGTGTGCGCGCAACAGAGGTAGAAGCTTTTGATGGCTCATCTGTATTAATTCCTAATTCTCAATTGATTTCTGAGCGTGTACGTAATTGGACTTTCCGTAACCCACTCACACGCGTAGATGTCGCTATTGGTGTGGCATATGGTAGTGATACTCATCTGGTAGAACAGTTATTATTACAGATTGCGCAACAACATCCTGATATCGCTAGCGACCCACCTCCTCGAGTTATATTTTCTAGTTTCGGCGCCAGTTCTTTGGATTTCAAATTATTAGTTGTAGTGTATGACGTTAACAAACGTTCAAGCGTGAATAGCGAACTACATTATTCCATTGAAAAAATATTCCGCGAACACAACATCGAAATGCCATTCCCACAATGCGAAGTGACATTGAAAAAATCTTTATGATTTTAGCATTAGTTGAATGTAATCTTTAAAATCATTTAAATGATGTATTAGAATATTTTGTAGAATATCTAATTTGATATCTTGGTAAGCGTGAATAGCGATATTACGAAAACCTACCATCTTTTGCATGCGAACACTGATTTCTTCAGATAAAATTCCAGCATCCTGCAGCAAAACAAATGACTCACGATAATTTTGAGGTAAACCGAGCTTCTTAAGCTTCAACATACGTTGCGCCATATCTAATGCAGCTTCACATGCTCGTTGCAAGTTTAATATAATGCTATCTTGTTTAGTGTAATTGGTAGAAAGTTCCGATTCATGATTATCATACTCTTCATGAATTCGTTGTAAGCAACGTTCAATAATCTGAGCTTTATTTAGTAAAATATTATCGATCATAAATAGAACCTCGTTTACGAATAGCGTCAATCAGGGGTTGAAGAAACGTTTGGAAATCAAGATATTCAGACATAATGTAATTTTCAAAGACATCACAACTATACTCATCAATCGTATAAATTCGCTTTCCTTCGGTAATCACTTGATATTGTAAAACTGTAGTCGCAGTCCGTAAATCAATCAAATCTATATCGCGTTGAATCGCAATACCACATTCAGCCGCAATCTCCCAACGTCGCACTGGATCTACCTTTGTTTTCGCTAAGACAGCTATGTCAATATCGCTATCTGGCCTACTGCGTCCACTCGCCTGACTCCCAAACAAATAGATCCCTTGCAAATCGTCGATATTTTGCTTCAATAATAAAATTACGGCCTCAAGCTGTATCATGATAATGCATTCCAAAAGCTATTTTTTCATTCTAGCATAAATGCTTCAGGTATCCAATTTAAAGCTAATAGCATAATCAGACAATAATAGAACTTTTTTAATAGCACCCTGCTGTTGCCAATATATTGCAAAGCGTTGATAGCGATCGCGATCTAATGCAGCAGGTTGTAATGCGAAATATTGTATTGTTGCAAACCACGCATCATGGTTAAATTGATTATTGAGTTCAGGATGATTTTTAGCAAATGTTTTCCACGCTTCATTTGGATGTTGTACTAAATAGTTTGTGGCTTGAGTTAATGCTATCAAAAACACCGGTAGTCGTGGATCATTCAATAAATTACGCCGCGTTGTTAAGATTAATTCATCATACAGTGGAATACCATGATCTTCGTAATTAAACATGCGCGCGGGATGGCCATGTGCAGTCATTTCTAATGATTCAAAATTTCGCATAATGCCGGTGATCGCATCGACTTTCCCACTCATTAATGCTTGTGTTAGTCCATAATGTACATTAATCATTTCCACATCGCTATCATTTAGCCCACCACTTGCTAATAGCGTGCTTAACATAGTATGCGCACTAGCATCCGTTGCATAACCAATACGCTTACCTTTTAAATCAGCTATGTTTTTTATCGAGCTACCTTGTAACACCGCCACTGCATTTAATGGCGAATTGATCAACGTACCAATTCGTACTGCAGGCACTCCCGCATCCACTGCCACTAATAGTGTTGGTTGATAAGTTACGGCTATGTCGGCTTTTCCTGCTGCCATCAGTCTGATTGGATCACCTGGATCGGTTGGACTTATTAATTTAACATCTAATCCATGCTTTTTAAAAAAACCATATTCTTGCGCCACAAATAATGGCGCATGATCGGGATTAGGATACCAGTCTAACAATATTGTCAAGGGTTTTGCTTGAGCCAAGAAAGATATCATCATGGTAAAACAGATTATGAGCCATTTTAACATTTGCATATTTTTTTCATCCCCCTATCGACGATAAAATAAATTCCTAACGCTAAAACCACTAACCAAAACAAGGCGGCAAACATCATGTCAACTTGTAAACGTGCATTGGAATTTAACATTAAATACCCTAAACCTTGGCTTGCTCCCACCCACTCGCCAATAACAGCACCCAATGGTGCTGCCGCTGCCGCAATACGTAAACCTGAAGCTAAACTAGGAACCGCTGCCGGAATATTGATGTAACGCATACGACGCCAGCGACGAGCATGCATAGTATAAGCGAGATCCAGCCAACCCGGATGAATACGTGTGAGTCCATCATAAAATGCTGTGGTAATAGGAAAAAACAGCATGATCATCACTGTCACAATTTTTGATGCTAAACCATATCCTAGCCACACAACTAATAACGGCGCGATAGCAAACGTGGGTAATGCTTGGCTCAACACTAAACTTGGCAGTAACCAAACTCGTGCTGGTGGAAAATAAGCGAGAAATATCGCAGCAAAACAACCAAAGACTGTTGCTAATAATAATCCAAGTATGCTTTCCAATGCAGTTGGCCACAATTGCATTAACAATACATGCCATTGTGTGGCCAAACACTTTGCCACAGAAAATGGCGTGGGCAATATATATGATGGTAGTTGCCAAAATAAAATCACACATTCCCAAACAACAATAATAAATACTACCCCAACTACACTACGCCAATTCATGAGACCACTCCCGTCATGTGTAATTCGCGCAACACTGTTTTTTGTAAATCAAATAATGCTGAATCAGTTAAATCACGAGGTATCGGTTGTGGTGGTAATAACGGTATAGATAAAGTAGCTGGCTGACCACGTAACACTAAAATTTGATCAGCTAAACGTAGTGCTTCCCAGGGATCATGCGTCACTAATAAAACCGTGCGACCTTGCAAGCACTGTGCCGCTAAAGTTTGTATTTCAAAACGTGTGACTGCGTCTAAGGCAGAAAACGGTTCATCCATTAATACAACCGGCTTATTTTCCATTAATGTACGTGCTAATGCTACACGTTGCCGCATACCGCCAGATAATACAGTGGGTTTTTTCATATAAACCGTGGCTAAGCCGACCTGCTCGATTAACATCATTGCACGTTTAACGACCTGCGTCGTAACTCGTTCTCCACGCAAACGATAGCCAATTAGCACGTTATCTCGCACAGTTAACCACGGCATGAGTAAATCGGTTTGCGCCATATAAGCAATGCGACCAGATAAAGATTGATTATCGGTTGTAGCCACTTCACCTAAAGATGCTCCAGATTCAGTTGCGGTATAATTCCATAATGGCAACCCAGCCAATAGGCGTAATAAGGTTGTTTTCCCGACGCCACTAGCACCGAGCAAACACGTTGTTTGACCGGCTGGTAAGGCGAGAGTAAATTGCTTAAATAACCATTGATCATGGAAACGCAAACTGACATTGGATAATGTAATGCCTGGTGCGGCATGAGGCAGTAATGTAGATATCATAAGCACTCGTTCCTACGGCGATACAAATCGCATCAGGTTCAAAGGGTCGTGCTGCTCACCAGCACCTCTCAGCCCATCATGGCTCCCCTCGGTGTTAAAAGAAGCCATTATGCCCATATCAGGTGGAATTAACAAGTTGGTTAAAATTACGGTACAATAAGGCTTTTATAATATCGGATTATTTTCATGGCAATTCAAACATTCCAAGTTATTCTTGATCATGCAGATATGATTACGCCGCGAGTACGGCATTTGGCATTGCGTCGTAAAGATGGCGATCAACTTAACTATATACCTGGTCAATTTATTAGCATCCATTTTGAAGCGGATGGGAAACCCATTCGTCGTAGTTATAGCGTCGGAACAATTCCTGGACGCACAGATTTAATCGAATTTGCTATCTCTTATGTTAAAGGCGGTCCTGCATCAGAATTACTATTTAACATTCAACCCGGGCATGAATTAACTTTTAGTGGCCCCTATGGACGTTTGATTTTACGTGATGAATCGATTCGGCGTTATATCATGATGGCAACCGGTACCGGTATCACGCCCTATCGTGCCATGTTGCCAGACATCGAGGCTCGATTAAAAGCAGAACCTAACTTGGAAATATGGGTTCTTTTTGGTGCACAATACCGTATTGATCAATTGTATCCAAAAGATTTTCTAGAGCTAGCTGAAAAACAACCGCGTTTCCACTACCGTGTTTATCATAGTCGTGATGAATTAGCAGAACCACAGACTTATGAGCATAAAGGTTATGTACAAACTTCGTTTGATGAATTAAAGCCTGAACCTGCGAACGATGTGGTGTATTTATGTGGTAATCCTAATATGATCGATGATGCTTATGAGATTCTCAAGGAGCTAGGATTCAGCGCACAACAAGTTCGTCGCGAGAAATATGTTTCTTAATTTTTTATAAGGATATTAACAATGATTTTGCAAGACAAGATTTTTCAAGTATCTCTCTTTTCTCGTCGTCCCGCGACTTGCCCGCGGGATCCATGGAGTATCGATACGTTCTGGATCCCGCGGACAAGCCGCGGGACGACGAAAGTTAAGCGTATTGGCTTCGGCATTTTAGCTGCTTGTAGTCTACTTTTTAGCGGTGTTTCTTTTGCCTGCGGTCCTTGTTCTGGCATAGTCATTAATGGTGGCGCTGGTGTTGCGCGAGTAGCTACACTGCATACCTCTGATGTTCAAGTTCAACCTACTGAAGTGGATTCATTAACTAAAGCTAACACCAGCCAAAATAAATTTACTGGTTATGTTGGACTAGGTTACGATTTTATCGTAGCACCTGACGCCGCAGACCCTAATGCACCTTATTTATTACGTGATATCGCTGTCGGGGTGAACCTTTATCATACACAAACTGATCGTGATGGGCAGGTTTACTCTGTGAATACACCCAATAATAAAAATGCCAATTATAAAGAACAAATTAAAAGTAATCGTTTGATGCTTGATACTGAATGGAGTTTCCATCCTATTTGGCCTTTGATTATTCCCTTTATCGAAGCTGGCGCTGGTGCAACAAAAAATCAAATGGAATTCCAGCAAACACCACGCGCAGGCAATACTACGGTTAGCAACTTAAATCTTTCCGAAGAAAGTCAATATCAATTTGCTTGGGAAGCTGGCGGCGGGATTAAAATTCCTGTGAATAACCATTTTCAAGTCACTGGTCGTTATCTTTATACAGGTTTGGGATCTGCGCAAAGTTCAAAGAACAATAAAAATGGGCCTGCATTACAGAAACCTATTACTACTGATCTTCATGCACAGTCAGTTATCTTAGGTTTAAGCATATTGTTTGGATAAGATAGACAGTAATGGATAAAATCAAATCGTTAACGCCAGAGATTATTTTTATTAGTCAAGATAAAGGCACCGAAAAGCCTTTTTCGGGTAACTATATTGAAGCGGTAAAACACGGAACTTATCTCTGCCGTCGTTGCGGTTTGGCTTTATTTCGCGCTGATAATCAATTTACTTCTTCTTGTGGTTGGCCTAGTTTTGATGATCAGTTACCCAATACTATCCATGAACAAAAAGATGCTGATGGTCGACGAATGGAGATTGTTTGCAAGCGTTGTCATAGTCATTTGGGGCATGTGTTTACTGGCGAAAATTATACATCCAAAAATCTACGGCATTGTGTTAATTCCTTAGTGATAGAATTTGTTGAAGATGAATCTGTGATTGATACTGAAGAGGCGAGCGTTGCTGCCGGTTGTTTTTGGGGCGTGCAATATTATTTAGACCGATTGGATGGTGTATTAAAAACAGAAGTCGGTTACACAGGAGGTCATGTTGAACATCCTTCGTATCAGCAAGTGTGTAATGGCGATACCGGACATCTTGAAGCGATTCGTATCGTATATGACCGAAAAAAAATATCCTACGAACAAGTGTTAAAATATTTTTTTGAAATTCATGACCCAACACAGCATGACGGCCAAGGTCCTGATATCGGCTTGCAATATTTAAGTGCCATTTTTTATTTTGATGCAGAACAAAAGAAAATAGCACAACAAGTCATAACTGAATTGCAAAACTTAGGTGTACAAGTCGCGACACAATTATTACCGGTTTCTACCTTTTGGGAAGCAGAAGAATACCATCAAGATTATTACGAGAAAAATGAAAAGTCCCCGTATTGTCATACGTATGTGAAACGATTTGTTTAAGACCTAATATTCACTTAATAAAAAATAAAAATCTAGCCTAAAAAACTCGTACTATAATTATAAAATGAAAAAACATATTGCCTTCTACATTTTGGGGTTTTGTATTTTAGCGCTAAGCGCTTGCTGCACAGCTGTAACGCCTGTACCGACATACCCATCATTCAGCAAAGTAGCCTACTATCCATACGATGGAGCTATTTATCCAAGCTATACTTGTGCAACGTGTTTAGCTGCCCCAGGTTATTCCCCAGTATATATTCAAACACATGGAGCAACGTACGTACATTACAATAATGTGCGTTATTATCCATAAGGAAAATATAATGAAAAAATCATATATTTCTGCATTACTAATGGGAATAATATTAATACTCGCCGGATGTGGTACTTATGGTACTTATAATGTTTCTACTTATTCCGTGCCTGCTTATAATACCGTTGGTTACTATCCTTATGGTTATTATGGCAGTTTGTATTATCCGTACGTATATTATCATCCTTATCATAATTATGGATACACCTATACTCATTTTGGATTATACACTCCGGTAATCCATAACACGTATTATTCACCACACTATTTGTATCATAATGGTAGTTATTACGGTGGCGGATGGCATGGTGGTTGGCATAGATAATTGCCATAGATTATCTTTGGGGGCAATTCATGAATTGCCCCCAATTTTTAAGCTTCGCACGCTTTCGGTGGTATTACCGTATCCAAAGTTAACTCATGTCCACTGTTAGATGACTTTAATAAAGCCTGACATTTTTCCATCACTAGGCTATCACTTGCACGAAAACGTACTGCAAGATAAAGTACCGCCGCAGATAGAACTCCTAATGCAAAAAAATCGGGGCCAAAACCTAATATCGCTTTTCCACCGCCGAAATTTCCTAAATATGAAATAAGTGTCAAACCGCCGAAATAAACCCACATCCAAGCGGATGCGCGAAAATCAAGCGGCACCTTTCTTGCATCGGGTGAAAATACTCGATAAAGAAAATAAAATCCTACTACAAATACCAAAAAGCTAACCAGTTTAGAAATAACAAACCAACCCGTCCAATAACACATCATGGTACAAATATAGAAAGCAGCAAAACTCCACACAACACCAAACGGTAGTTTTATGGTGCGTTTTACATTGGGTAATTGATAACGTAATACCAATAAACAAATAGGACCTAACGAATAAGAGAAGGTCATTAATGAACTAATGAAATCCACCATTTGTTTCCAACCGGGAAAAGGAAAGAAAAAAACGAGTCCCAAAGCTAAGTTCACTAAAATTGCAACAACTGGCATCCCTTTTTTACTAAACATGGAGACAACAGAAGGGATTTGTCGATTTTGTCCCATCGCTTGCAAAATCCGCGCGCTGCTAGTAGCGTACATCAACCCCGCGCCCAATGGTGCAACCATCGCGCCAACATAGAGCACGCCTAAGATAAAAACACTGCCGGCTATTTGTAACAATGCGATCAATGGACTAGCCGAACCAGCAAAATGTAATTCAGCCCAACCTTGCGTTAAACTGCTCAGTGGGACGGCACCTAAAAATGCAACTTGTAATAAGATATAAACGACCAAGCACACTAATAAACTGCCGATAAGAGCGAAAGGCACTGTCCGACGTGGATTGGAAGCTTCACCCGCCATTTCCACCACATTTTTAAAACCGTTGAAGGCAAATACAATACCACCAGCTGAAATGGCACCAAACACACCATGCCATCCTAATGGCAGCCATCCACCATGTTGTGTGAAATTGCTAAAGTGGAAACTACTGATAATTAGTGTACCTGCAGCTAATACCGGAATAATTATTTTCCAGATAGTCAACGCGTTATTAAATCGCATCACCCAGCGTAGTGAATAAACGTTAAAGATGCTGAATAATACTAACATAGTAATTGCCACAGCATACCCAGGGACGCTCAGTGCTGTGCTAGTGGTATCGGCATTCGCTAATAACCAAGGAAAAAAGAATGAGGCGTATTGTAAAACAGCTTGCACTTCGACGGTAGGTAAAACCCCAACACTCAACCAGCTGATCCAGCTTAACACCACACTTACCATCGTTCCATGTGTAATATGGGGTAAATGTGAGCTACCACCTGAAACAGGTAATAAGGTAGATACCTCAGCAAAAGTAAAAGCAACGATAATCACCAAAAATGCTGCAATCGCCCAGGAAAATATCGCACCGGGCCCAGCGATTTGGCTGCTGTAATAAGCGCTGAATAACCAGCCTGAACCAATGATAGCACTCACAGAGCTAAACATCATAGTCCAAGCACCAATAACACGGTGATAGCTTTTATTTTCCATTTTTTTTCCTTTACTTTACAGTAATTCTTCTACCCCGTCGTCCCGCGACTTGTTCGCGGGATCCAGAACGCATCAAAAAACTTGAACCCCGCAGACAAGCCGTGGGGCGACGAGAGAAGAAAAACCCACATTTCAATGTACACGGGAATATAAATTATATATAGTAGCGAAGTCAACCTTTATAAGAGCATTTTGCTGGGATTTAGCTACTATGTCGATAGATTTTAAACGAATACAATTTTTAAAGAGTGCTGCGCTACTAGAGCATTTACCTCCTGACTTTGGTGCCGAAGTGGCTTTTGCTGGCCGCTCAAATGCAGGAAAATCCACGGCTATCAATGCGATCACCACTATTAAGGGCCTTGCTCGCACCAGTAAAACGCCCGGATGTACCCAACTTATTAATTTATTTGCATTGAATGAAACGAAACGCTTGGTCGATTTACCAGGTTATGGTTATGCTAAGGTTCCATTAGCCATTAAAAAACGCTGGCAAGAGACTTTATCACAATACCTACAACAACGAGAATGTTTGCGTGGCTTGTTGATCATGACGGATATTCGTCATCCTCTCAATCCGTATGATTTATCGATGTTAGAATGGTCTGCGAAAGTAAATTTACCCGCGGCCATTTTATTAACCAAAGCCGATAAATTAGGCTTTGGTGCTGCGAAGAAAGTATCACTCGAAGTTCAGTCACAGGTAAAACTGTATGGTAACGTGTCCGATATTATTGTATTCTCCGCCCATGCTGGCACCGGATTAGATCAGGCTAGAAGTGTGATTTGGCATTGGCTAGAAGATAAGTAGCCTGGATGCAGGACGTAGCGGAATCCGGGATTCTTGAATAGAAAACGCGGATTCCGCTGCGCTCCATCCAAGCCACATTTAGTTTTTCAGCTTATTCAATTCATTTTCCAATGCATGGATCTGTCGCAATAACTGCAATGCTACAGCCAAGCCTTGCCTATCCAATTCAAAATCATCGCGTAAACGCCGAGCTTTTCGAGCAATCACAATATATTCCATATGGAAATTAGCTGGTTTGGCACTGACCGGTTCAATGATCCCCATACTAATAAGATCATGTAGCTCATCGATCGATAAACCAGAAATGTCCGATAACTCTTCTAACGAACACACTTCAGTATCATTCAGCCAAATCGACTTAGTTATAGAGATCATGATTTCGCTCCTACAGTAAAGTGTGCACGTGGATTGAATGATGACGCTGCAGCGAGTTGGGTATACAGTTCGCGTTCCTTGTCCGTCATTGTTTTCGGGATATCAATTTTAACTACCGCGTATAAATCCCCCATTTCACCTTTTGAGTTCGGTAATCCGCGTTTAGCTAAACGTAATTGACGGCCTGAGCTTGTGCCAGCTGGAACATTCAACTCCACCGTTCCACCTAACGTTGGAATCTTTACGCTTGCGCCCAAAGCCGCTTCCCATGGCGCTAATGGCAGATCCATCGAAAGATTGTGGCCATCCACACGATATAAAAGATGCGGTAGCAAATTCATAATAATATAAAGATCACCTGGCTTACCGCCATTGATACCAGGACCGCCTTTGCCAGGCAAACGCAGACGTTGCCCGTTGGTGGCACCTTTGGGAATATTCACTTTAAAGGTATGCGGTCTGCGGTGTAATAATCCTTGTTCGTCATATTCCGGTAAAGGCACTGTCAAATCCATGGTAGTACCGTTATATACTTGCTCTAATGTCAATGAAACGGGTACTTCAAAATCTTGTCCGCGTCGTGCTCGTGGCGCCCCACGATGATGCCCAGCACCGAAGGCAGCGAATAAATCGGCTAAATCAACATCAGAAAAATCTCCACCCGATTGATAAAATTGTTGTTGCCATTCGTGAGGGGGTACAAACTCTTCACCTGGCCGATGTGTTCCCAGTTGATCATACTCGGCACGCTTTTTCGGATCTTTTAGAGTTGCATAGGCTTCAGCCACTTCTTTAAACTTGGCCTCCCCTTCGGGGTTTTTTGACACATCTGGATGATATTTATGCGCCAACTTTCGATATGCTTGCTTGATTTCAGCCAACGTCGCTGTACGCTCAACTCCTAACACTTGATAATAATCAACGTATTTCATTTGGCACCTAATTTAGAAAGATAGATTTTAAATTCTATACTCTTTCACGGCAATTGTCATGGTAACCTGGATGCAGGATAAAAAAAATGCCGACGACTCAGTATATCGTGTCGTCGGCAAAACTTAATTGTCAGGTTATGGGGATAACCTGACTATATTCCCGCCCGAGAGGGGTGGGCGGGACGCGCTTTTATCGCGCTCAATAGATAAGACAAATTTTAGGAGGGATAGTTCAAATTACGATATTCTTAAATAGTGACCGAATCATATCTATATCTTTATTAAGAAATATTAATTTTAAATTAGGTCCGGCGTCCTGTGTGAAATAGACTGACAACCCATCAACACGTAGTTGCCAAATGTGTTGCATCAGTTGCAGGGTTTCTGGTGTGGAATAAAAAATGGGGGGACATGCTGCTTGCATCGTTGCATGCATAGCTAACGCATTACATTCGGCAACACTACCTAATGCATTGAAATTTTTATCCGTAATAGCTTGTTGTAACAACGGCAAATCTCTATCGACCACGGCTGGCCACGATTGATATAACAATGAGGTTTCAAGTGTACGTTGCATCGCAATGCGTGAACTGACGGGCTTGGCTTTTTGTTGAAAAATCAATAAACCCATTTTTAATTCTGGCCACTCCGTAGTAAGTGGAATACCATGACTGTCCATACCATCTTCACGCTCACCTCGTTGCCATAATACAAAACCGGACCATAATGATCGACATGCACTGCCACTTCCTAATCGCGCTAAAATCGACAATGCATTATCGTCGATTTGCCATTGGAATAATTGTTGCAAAGCTTTCACTAATGCTGCAAAACCGCTGGCAGAAGAGGCCAAACCCGCAGCAACTGGAACTTGACTGTAGGTATCAACATAAAAATGTAAATTGGCTTTGGTTCTAAATAAATCTAAAAATGCAGATAATTTTTGTGAAAATGTGTTATTTGGTTCTACCAATTCGCCATTTAAACGAACTTTATCTTGTGCTGCATCGATGATCGATAATTTTGTTACAGTACCGATATGTGGTAATGCCATCGATAAACTCGACGTAACTGGTAAATTCAAAACTTGATCGCGCTTCCCCCAATATTTACATAACGCGATATTGATCGGCGCAAAAGCTTCTACAGCATTAGTTATAGGCTGCATTTTCTCTGCTTGTAATATGTGGTTAACAATATCGCGGGGCGTTATCAATGTGTCAACACTCCATCTCCACTCACCACAGTCGTAAACTGATAACTTTGTGGTAGCGTTTTTGTAGGGAATAATCCTTCAGGAATTTCACCCAGAGCAATAACACAATCACCCAAACCAGAGCCAGAAATTTTTGCTCCCATGATCCCTGGTTGTTGCTGTAACAAATGCACGATGTTATCTAATGTGCCGTCACTTACACCCAATAAACGTTGATAATGAAATTGCTGATTCATTGCTTTGCCAACTTCAACCCAATCATTTTCCTCTATAGCTAACATAGCTTGCTTAGTTGATGCTTCAATTTTATCAAAAATAGCCTCTAACTGTTGTGGTTGTGAAGCGTAATGTTGCTTCATGAGTGCGATAACTTGAGCCGTTGGTGTTTTATAACCGCAATAGACTGCATGTAAAATGGGAAACCCTGGCAAGCATAAAGGTAATTCATCATACTGCTGATAAGCTACCATACCACCAAACGTACTCGCTGCCACATCCGAACCAGAACCCCCTCCCTGCACAGCGCGCACAACTTCACGAGCCCGATGCATAATGTGAGTTGGCTCCAACGATAAACACAACCACTCATCCATCACGGCTATCATCGCCACCGTCACGGCTGCGGAAGAGCCTAATCCTATCGTGGGTAAAAATTCTGAATCCATATGAATTTCACAGCCCGAGGGTAATTGTTCTGCCATCATTTGCAACACCCCCAATACAAATTGATAGGGTTTTTGTGGGGTAAGGTTTAATGCAGATAATGTCATCGACGGAAAGGCATTAGAATGCAAAATAATTTGATCATCTGATCGCGGTGTTAATTTCACATGCACCCGTTTATCGATAGCTGCACAAACTGCCGTTCGATCATACAACACCGCATGCTCACCAAATAGCATCATGCTACCCGGTGCGGAGGCTTTATATACTTCGTAATCCATGTGCTTCCCCTGCAATAGTTTCAACTTGAAATCCAAAATGTTGACAAACGGCTGTTGGCATGTGATCTGCCACGATTAAGACCATTCCTGCTTGCTCACCGGCTACTGCGCCTGCACCACATATTTTAGCTGCAGCACCCGTTCGCTCTACTGCTTCGATAAATGCTTGAATTTTTTCTGGCACAACACCAATCTGACACAACAATTGATGATTTTCACGTACGCATTGTTGCATGATCATCACATCTTGTTTGGCAATAGCCGCATCCATGGCATTGGTGACTGTTGCAAACTGTTCTAATAAGCTAGCATTTTGCATTTGCGGTGCTACTACACTCACACACTCTCCGGTAGAGGTCTGAGGTTTGCCGGTATTAACAACATATAATGGCATTTGCGGTAACTCGCGTGGTTGCCATTCACCATTCTGAAACCGCAAGCAGCCACCTCGCAAAGAAATTTGCAAATCGACTCCGCTCGAACGACCATGTTGCAAATTCTCTGTTTCGTGTGCATGCTCAATATAATTTTCTAATGTTAAAGTTAAACCTTGCTGCTCTGCTACTGCATGCATAATACATAAAATCATCGCTGCTGAAGAACCCATACCACAACCTATCGGAATGGTAGAGTGAGTACTCAACTTTACACCATCTGATATTTTGTGATTCATCTTTTCTAATAAGTGAGTAAACGCATATTGTGATAATTCAATCGGCAATTTCAGCACATCACGAATATGACCTTCACCACGTAAAAATTTATCATAACTCATTTGGACGCGTTGTTTCAGTTTACTCAACGCTTTCATTGTCATGGATTTATGGTATTCAAGATTCAACAAGTCAAATCCAATCAATGAGCCCTGCTGCTGACTCACCCAAGCTTCTGCATAACGATTGACAGCCATCGCCAAAGCGGGCTGGCCGTAGACTACAGCATGTTCACCCGAGAGAATTAATTTGCCAGGAGCAACTGCTTTTTTCATGCTGGTGTAATAGGCTCCGGTTTAAGCTGTTTTGGCGCATGCTCGTGACGCTCCAAGATGATATGAGCGCGCATAAGCTCCCCTGGATTGGTTTGTGCTGCCAATAAAGATAATTCGCCACACAAAATGGTGCTGGCACAAATAATTGCTAAGCGACGCGCATTTTGGCCTGGCTCGCGAGCTTGGGTGCAATCCATCAAAGCTAAATTTTCTTGTACGAATGGCAAGTCTTTGCCATTCCCCACGGTTCCGACAATGATATTCGGTACTGTGACAGAAAAATATAAATCCTCACCACGGACTTCGGTATGCACAATGCCTTGTGAACCTTCAACGATATTTGCTGCATCTTGCCCTGTCGCCAAATAAAAGCCTAATAGCATATTAGCGAAGTGCGCATTGGCACTACGCAAGCTACCCGCCAGCGTACTGCCAATGAAATTCTTCTTGATATTCAGATCCGCAATTTTTTGTGGTTCTGTTTTCAGAGTTTCACGGCAAACCTCACGTGGAATAAGAATTTCTGCCACCACATTTTTACCACGACCTAAAATACCATTCACGGCCGACGCTTTTTTATCGACACAATAATTTCCTGAGACCGAGACATGCTTAAGTTGTGGATAGTGTTGCAAAATCCATATCATTAATTTATCCGCAGCTTGTGTCACCATGTTATGGCCAGACGCGTCGCCCGTCAGCAGTTCAAACCGCAAAAAGAATAAATTGCCCACCACTTGATAATTTACATCCAGCAAA
>CAZULF010000033.1:0-20303 GCA_964621215.1 uncultured Legionellales bacterium
TGCTTTGATTTCCCTTCTTTCTTGTTTAAGCTGAAGTTGTGCGATTTCGCTAGCTTGTCTTGCTACAGTAACAGGGCGTAAGCCTAGTGCAAACGCGGGTTCTGTAGTGTAGCCTACCTGATGCAACATTTTTCTAATAACGTGTGCGCAGTTATGCGTTAAAGAGTGGTAGGAGTCTCCATAGGCGCCACGGGAGACTTTCTGATTATAACCATAAAAGTATTCGCTTTGATTATAATAATCTAAAAACGCGTCATAGTTTTTTTCACTAAGGATTGGTAGCGTTATTATGGTAGGTTTTATTTCATATTTAGACTTATCATCCAAAAGTGAATTTTGTTCTGCCCAACTAATATAGACGAAATATGTTGTATCTTCCGGATTAAAAACTTTAATCGATACATGACCAAACCCCCAATTTTTTGTAGGCCAGTAGTAGACCGCTGCTTGAATAGCCATAATTGTGATTTCATCTGCCTCGGGTAGTTATTGTTGAGTAACTTCATTTTTAATAGGGTTATTTGAATGAAGGCCCTGATAAAACAGGCTCATTATAGAATAGCTATTTCAACGAATAAATTGTCCAAAAGGACAATAAAAAATTGCAAAAACATCCCGTCCGCTATAAAATCCCATTTTTCTTGAATAAATCCAAGACAGAAAACCTCAAGAAAAGAATAGAAAAATAAAGGGTTAAATAAAAGTGAAACTATTAACGCATCGTCATCCTGAGCATTTGATTCCCTATATTGGCAAGTTTAACTAACTGTTTTATTTGAAGAATAGGTTTTTGAATCATAGTAGCGAGGGATCTCCTGGGACATAGGTTGATCTTCGTAGTATGAGATTCCTCGCTACTACTTACAAAGATCTTACCGGGTAAACAGTCCGTTCTTTGACCGAGTCTGTTACAGGGGTCACCGTGCTCGGAATGACAATGTTGTGTGAATAGATAAATAAAAAACAGATAGTCAACAAATAAGGGCTAATTAACACAATGTACGGCAGGGGACATTTTATCAAAACTCTCGTCGTCCCGCGATTTATTTGCGGGATCCAGAATATATCGTGGATACCGCGTTCCACGGTTTGTCCGAGGGATCCGGTACGACGCGATTTTAGAATTTTTTCCTCACGAAAACAATTTTTATCCCCTGCGGAGAACACAATGTACGAAAATACGGCATCAATAAAACCGTACAATACTCGTTGGGATATTTTTACATTATCGCATAGAAATAACGGTATATATCGCGGAGTCAATGATCTATTAATTCCTCCCGGATTTATGTTAGGTCCGCAGTATCTATGTATTCCTCGAGAGCCTCGTGTTTCCGTTTCGGAAATATTGTTGTCATTGTATAGTTGTAGAGGGAAAGCAGAAGGCATTTTTTCTATCGTGATCAGCTCCAAAATTGGAGTAGGTCCACATGTTCGAGCTGCATTGCGCTCAGCAGGTATAGGTATAGAAGATTTCGCAGAGATTAAAAATAAAGCGCCGAGTCAGTTGCGCTTTCAAGCAAAATATATTCAACGATTTTCTCCGACTCAACCTTTTTTACATAATCCAGGGGCGCAAAACTTTTTACGCGCGATTAATCAAATTGCGCCGTTTAGTGATGATTTTCTTAAATTTCTGCGCGAGCTTTATCGATTAGCAGATGCTGCAAGTTTAAAGGTTGACATATTAAAAAATTTATCGATAGTTGATACGTATGGTGATGCAGAATCAGAAAAGTGTCGTAATTTACGTATTAACTATCCTTGGCCACAATATATTAGGATATATCGCTATCCACAAGGAATTGAAAAAACATTCATGAGAGTACCTAAACAACCGGAATGGTATCATTTAAGTGATGAGGTTATTCCAGAGTATGAGGAAACATTAGCACATTTAGACAATATATTTAATACAGGAAGTAGATGGGGGAATACATTGTCAGCCTGTTATCGCCGATTTTGGGATGACATGTATCCGACCACAATACCTAGGTTACATTTAGCGATTCTTGATAATAATCTGTTCCAAGTTAAAAGGATATTACAGGAAAGAGCGGAGGAAAGTTATTCGCGTTGTCCTTGGGGTGTGTTACCTATTAAGCTTGCACTCTCTTTAGGTTATTACGATATCGCTGAAATTTTACTGCAATCTATGCAACCTATTCAGTCTATTTATGAAGACAAACTCAAATATGAAAAAATGTGGCGGAATTCTCTTAAGCTAGGTCGGCCTGGAACAGACATGCATATGCAATATATGGCGCCTCATGAGAGAGGACATTTTTGGTGTAATTTTTCAGCGGCAAGAACCGCCTATATTCTTACCCCATCTGCATTGTATTATCTCTCTGATATAAATCTAAAACTTCAAGCTTGTCATTTAGTTACCGAAGATCATGAAACTATAGCAGCATTAAAGCACTTATTTAAGTTTGATCAAATCTATGAATACAAAGGTTGGCAATTAAGCGCAGAAGAATTGAAGAGGATAGCACAATTGACGGGGCATTGCGCTACACCATTGCATTATGACCCTGACGCAGAGAAACATGCTACAGCAAGAAATTTTTTTCACGAACTTTATGTTCTCAACAATATTCATTCTATACCCACTCGTCCGAGATTGCATAGCCTTATCGTTGACGGTGAAGTCGATTCAGCCAGAGGGTATATTGATGCGTTAGATTCTTCTGAGCGAGTACAGGTTGTCAATCAGCTTGATTCGTTGGGCTTTTCTCCATTAGTCTTGACTGCAGCGAATGCTCATAAAAATCCCGAAGCTTATGAACAGTTGCTAGAATTTTTATTACACTGTGGCGCAAGTGTTAAGCCACAAACCACCAGTTCTCTCAGTATGTTTGATTCAATAGAGGCTTTAGAATATAGGCAGGCAATCACTTATTTGCCACTTTCCAGTGCAACCACCCCCGGCACGGCTAAATTATTATTGCAATATGGTGCAAATAAGCAGGAATTATGGCCATGTATTCGTCGCGCAATGAATGCGGGTGATGCTTCTTTTATTGAAATGGCTTTTTTGTTTGGCTTCAAACCGCAAGATCATCAATTTACTGATGATACCACAGGAGAAACTTTATTTTCATTAGCATTGTCACGCGCGAATAAGCCGAACTTTTTGAATACATTAAGATTACTGCTAAAAGGGATCCATGATTATCTGCCCGAGGGATTTTTAGGCGCGAATATATCTGATACAGTAAGAAAATTATTTTTCTATCATAATCAGTGTCTCTCTAAATCTAAAGTTATATCGAGATTTCCACAAAATGCAATCGTTCCAGCTATCCGACATTGTAATTTGATCTTAGATGCTAATAATCATCCTGTTATAGTTACACGCATGAGAATAAAACATCCTGAAAAGACGGGTGATTTTTTGTATGTGCATTCTCATATCAAATTGACAGCTGATTTGAGCGAGGATGAGCGAATAAAAATTAAAACACTATTCTTTTCCATTTATGGAATGTCAGATTGCACAGAAACTCCGGATGCTTATTTTTACCGTCTTTTTCCGAAAGAACGGTCTGCTCGTATGTTGATTGAGTTTTATATGCTGGAAAAAGAGGTCATCTCTTTTTCTCTTTTCCAGTTTGCTTCGGTAGCTAATATTTCTCTCTCTCGCATAAATGATATTTTTATTTATGGTTACGCGGGTACTTTACGATATTACGAGGGTTGTGGATTAGCACACTATGGAAGCCGGCTGCTTTGTAGTTTATTACTTTATGATACAGCACAATCACTCAGTTTTTTATACACAGAAATTATGTACCCTGGCTTAACCTGGAGTCTTTTAGCCAAACAATCAATGACATTGGATTTTTATCCTAAAAATTTACCCTTGTTAAAAGAGACTGTTGAGGCCATCGTTGGATTTACCGGAGAAAAGATGATTGCCCACGATAAGGTTACCTCGAAAACTCAACCAGTAGAAATGGATACAAAAAGTGAGGCCATTCAGAAATTCCCTATTGCCCGAGCACAACATGAATTATATGCGGGGGGCGATCCAAAGAAACACCTTAGCGCTCCAAGCCTTTGGCCGACGGATAGGGATTTTGCTCGGATGTTATATGAATCCTTGCAAGAAAAGGGCGTAGATATATTACTGTTGCAGGAGTTGGCACGACTTTGTGGCGATTTTATGCGGCAATTGCAATATTTGGAACTGGAAGAAAATCGAAGTCTGAGCGTAAGCCCAAGCCCGTGTAGCTCTTCGTATGCTTATAGTCGAAATAATTTCTTTATTTTCCCTATATTATATGTGCCACATTCTACACCATCGAATGTTCCCGCTGGATTGAATCGAAACTGTAGTCTTTAATTAAATGCGAATGCTATCTAAATAAATCCTCTAAAGTTGCGACAGAAGCGATGTAGCCTGGATGAAGCGCTGAGGTATCTCCGTGAGTTTAGTCGTAGCTCCCCCACTATATATCGATTAGGTGTGGATAGTTATAAAAAAATCGTCCTAAAGGACAATAAAAAGTTGCGTTTTAAGCTATTCTCTGTTAGGTTATGTTGCTAAGTGCAGTAGGGAGATATTGTCCATGATTCAATATACTGGAAATAACGCGAATCCTCCTAATTTAAACGAATATCACCAAGCATTCCAACTATTTCAAAAAAAGGTAGAAAGCAGTGCCTCATTTCGATTGCAGGTTACGCTTTTTTATCATCTTGCTAATTATCTAAGGTCTGTTTTTGAACAGCTTTATATGCATGATAAAGATTGGGTTGTTACAAATATTACTTTATTCTTGGATGAAATAGCACAAATTAAGACTATTGCAAATCCGATAAATGAAAAAATAGAACAGCTAAGTATATGCCAAGACAAGCTGAATTATCAGACAGCAACGCGAGTATTAGAGACAATGGAGCGGCATCTACAAAGTTTACAGCATATTGAACCACCTAAACATTCTGCTTCCCCGCCACCACCACCAGAATCAACCGTTGAACGACAAGGTACTTTTAAGCGACTAATGAGTTGTTGCACTTTATTGTAACTTTTATGGAGAATCATCATGGGTAATTCTACAAGTAAGAGCAAGTTTGATCCTTCAAAGACAACAAGTTATGATGATGTCATAAAGGAATACAAACAACTTTTAGAAACATTTAATCGGCTATTAGCACAGAAAGAAATTCGAGCCGACGTAACTGAATTTGATCAAGTATATGATACGTTTAATTTAAAGCACACCATTAATGAAATGGAAATACTGTTATTAAATTTATTTTTTCAATGCTTACAAAATGATGCGGGAATCGATTGGCTAACTGCAAATGATGACCCAGAGAATCGTGGGTGGCCTTTCTTAGCCGCGGAAGCTTACTTTATTTTTAATGCTAAAACAGCTCTTTCATTACGTGAAGAAAACGATGTGAAAGATTATGTAGAACAACAACTGACTGAATATATGCCATCATTACAGGCGACATTAGAATCATCATGTAGTCGACCCCATAGTGTAAGCTCTATAGTCATGGTCTCGGAACCATCGGTAGGACAATCTTTAAGTCGCCATTCAGCAATAGCATCAACGAGCGCTTCTGCGGCTATAGTATTAGCAGATAGCAGTTCTTCATCGAATGGCCGAGATCTTGTTGCTGCTCCAAGGGAGCATCGGTCAGTGAGCATGCCTGTAGCAACCAATACACCTTTAAGTTCTAGATCAAGCAGTAGTAATCAACAACTCACTTTTTTTCCCGTTCAACCTGAAAACCACCCAAATACAATTATTAAATTTCGAGGCATCTCTGCTAGTCAAATTAGTGCATTAGTAGGCAATGGTATTGTTGATAAAGTGCGACTCTTCAATAAACTCGATAAAAAAATTACTGATTTTTTATCTACGTTAATAAGTGAGCCTGAGAGAATGCAAAGCATGCTAAACTCCGTTTATCAATCTCTATTGTATCGCATTGCAAAAAGCCAACATTATGAAAAACTTTATAATCTTTATCAAGATCAAATATTTGATAAAATATCTCAGGAATGTCGTGAAATTGCAGAAAAGTCGTCTCAACAGCAAAAAGAGATACTAACTCAAGTATTAGAAACTGATGAAGTGAATGAAGATCCTGAATTAAAAGCCTTTTTATCTGGGTGTTTGCATAAACTCGTAACCCAATTAAGTGCGGGAGAAAATGTTATGACATTAGCACTTTCGTCGACTACGTCCGACGATGATGATCCGGAGCTTCAAAGCTATTTATCTGCGATTGCTGCAAGCCGTAACCTTATGTAATCATGTTAAAGTAAAAGAGAACATTTATGCGCTACGATAGTGAAAGTCACCTGGTAAAAACAACGGTCGAAGCATTTAATAAATGCTTTGCTTTGTTACAAGAACGGTCGCAGATAGTACTATCAGCAGATTGTGAACAGAAATACAATTTCCAGCTTACTAGTAGATGCCTACTTTTTTCTGAGCTTGTCAAATTCATATCAAATATACACCAGTCTTTAAAAGAATTTGATAACATCTGGCTGCAGAATAACACTGATCATGTTATAGAAACTATTGATGAAATTATCGCTCTTGTGCAACCTATACAAGTGGTTATTGAGACAAATACGGCTATTCAACCATCAATCCCCTTTCTTTTTAAGAATGATATGACCATTCTTTCTACTATACGACGGGGCTTGATACAAGCTAGTGAACTACGTGCTCCCGCGCCTACCCCAAGCCCCTCGCCGCCACCGCCACCGAATCCACCTAAATCTCGTTTTTGTCCACGATGGTGCCCTTGCTCTATCCTATAACTTTACCGATGTCTCTTTTAAGGAGAAAAATCACTAGAGGAAGAACTAGAAACCGGTTCTGGAGGAAGCAATAATAATGGAACTTCGGTCAATGTTTGTTTTTCTCGGTCTTTCACAATGTCTTCTGAAGTAGCGAGCGCACTAAAGTCCTCTAGTAATAACAACAATCGTTGTTTATGCCGCGCATCGGCATATTCATCCGCGTTCTCAATAATCACCATTTCTGTCGCTGACATTTGGTTAAGCTGACCAACTCGTCGCTGGTAGTTTCTAATAATGTCATAAATAATAATGGCGGAGGCATTTTCTGGTACATCAATAGAATTGAGCAGTTCATGTAAAATATTATTCTCGATAACGGCTTCAATTTTGTTAATAGTGTCTTGATATGCAATAACTTCGGCAGGGAAGCTTTGTATCCCAATAATTTGTTTGCTGAAGATATCAGCAACAGCGTTCAATGTTACTTCATAAGTTTCGCCAAAGCTTTCACTAATTCTTTTAACATAGCCTGATATTCCAGAAAGACTAGCAATTCTACGTTGTATGCGGGTTTTGTTTTCTATGGCTGTTTGATAACCATTAATAATTAAATTGTGTTGTGCTACGTTTTCAATACAAGCAGCTAATTGTTGGATCTCAAATTCATTGCTATCAACTACTCTATATCCAGAAACTTCACTCAACTGTGTCAATTTTTCATGAATAGGATGTAACAGTAGTAATAGCCGACTAGGGCGTGTCATGTGATATTCTAAACGTGCACGGTAATCAAGCAATTTATTACGTTTTTCGTCTGGGTTTTTTTGTAAACTGACAGCAGAGAAGAATCTACTCACTCCTTTCCTAATTTTACTGTCTATATTTTTAGGTGTTGCTAATGCCAATAAGGCCAGCACAGAACCAAGCAAACCAATAACTTGTGTTAAGTGATTGAATGCTTCAGCACATTTTTCATCGTTGAGTTCTAATTGCAAAAATCCTGCGATAGAAATTGTTTCACGACTCAATGCAATTAATTCTTTATTAGTGAGTCTGAAAAAAGGTCTATCTAGTAACAAGCAAAAAACCATGAAGCGATCTAGATCAGTTTGAAACGCTGTCCGTCTTTCTTCAGGAATTGTATTTATTACCGAAATCAAATTATCTCGCAAATAGAAAACTTCTACGTCTGTAAAAGAAAAATTTGCCGCGGCTTCAACGTAGGTAATTAGCTCACCAAATCGATTTACTAATTCAGACAACTGGTGAAAATCGGGAAGAGTTTTTATGAGATTTTCTAAACCACCAATAGTCTCATTTTTTTCGATAGGATAATTTCTATAACTTCTTTCCCAATTAAAAGAATCCTCTTGCTTTCTTTCTGCAGCAGCCATAACTTTTGCAAATTTAAATGACGCTTTTTTTTCTTCTCTAACAAATGTTTCCCGCGTACCTTGCTTAAAACGTGACAAATATTCTAGTGCTGCATTTTCTAATGTAGATGTCGATTGCGATATAGAAAATTCCTTATGATTCTGACGAAACTCTAATAACAAGGGCTCAAAATATTGTCTGCGCTCGTTTTGTGCTTGTTCTATGCCATAAATTTCGGGTAAAGAAGTATCGATATTTAAAAACTCTTCAGTTTTTGTATAAAGTAGCTTCTCTAGTTCGATAAGTGCTAAAACAAATTGTTCTTCATTTGACGATAGGCTTTCACCCAAGCTGACTTTAGCTTTTAGTCTGAGCGTTATTTTTCGCGCTTTCAGCCATAAAATTAATGCATTTAACAAAGTATAATATGACTGTCCGGTTACTTGTTGGTTTGTTTCTGTTTGCATTTGATTTACCTCACTATGTTGGTTTTCTCTTACCTATCAAGGACTCTCGTTCATTTTCAAAGGAAGATGCTGTTGCTTGAAAAGAAGAAGATGATGATGAAGGGGATGGGGGAGAGGAAGAATAAAATCTATGTCGATTTAACGGGCTGCTTGACAACGCCGAAGCACGTGGTGGAGTTTGAGATAGGAGCCGTCCAAGTGCTATTCTTCCGTTAGTAGCAGCTTCGATATCATCAGCTGTTTGATCTAAACTAGACGATACACCGTGGTATTCTTTTAATGCCTGTTGATGTGCACCCAGTAACTGTTGCAAGGTTGTTTCTTGTTCAGTTTTAGCGGCTTGTAATTGTTCTGGTGTGCGAGTATTTAATTCTGCGCGACGAATTTCTTTTGTTTTTTGTTGTGCTTGCAAAAAACGGTTTGCTTCTTGCTCCAAACGTCGCTTCTGTTGTAACAACGCTCTCTGACTTACTTTTATACGTTTTTCATATTCTATCAACGTCTTCGCTTCATCATCTATTTCTGTTTCGATTTTTTTTTGTTTTGCTTTTTCAATTTGCATTTCTTTGTCCGCTTTTGCATGTGTACGTGCTATATCTCCGGACATTCTTATACTAGGAACCGCTACCATAGAAGCAGCTATAGCTAACCCCAAACCAGCACCTACAGCAACGTCTATCGAAGCAGCCGCGATGGGTGCAGATGCGATAGCGGCAGTAACTGCCACGCCAAGGGGTGCACCAGCAGACATTAGACCTACCACCGGAGGAACAAATACCAATGCAGCTGCCACAGCGGCTCCTGCCAATAAACCTACAGTCAGTCCTCCACATATCAATAATCCGGCTTTAACAGGATGATCTTCAGCCCACGCCAATAATTTTTGACCTGATTCTATTGGATGAGTAATAAAATACCAAAGATCCTTGAGTGATTCAATTGGATGAAGAAGTGGCTTTAAAAAAGCAGTTGTGATTTGTGAGGCTTGACTAACGGCATCATTTAATTTCTGATTAATTTCATTGATAGATTGCTGGATTGCTGTAATCATTGTCTCTAAAGCTGTAGCATTAGCACGTCTATGTTCAGCAGCAATAGCATCGGCTATGGCATTATCTAAGCTAGCCTGAAACGCAGTATCGTTAAAAGTATAATCATAAAATTGTTTCCAGTCGTTTTGTAACTGACCTGCCGACTCTTGGTCAAAAGGCTCCAGACGTGAAATGATGAATTTCGCCTCCTTTTCTAAGTCTTCTAAATTGGATTGTTTGGGAGGAAAATGGGAACATTTTTGTTTTTTTAATAATAAACTAAGATATTGACGAAAATGTTCTGCTGCTGTTGTGATAAGTTTTGGTTGATTACGTTGTCCATTTTGTTGCATTTTTTTAAGCTTATTTAATACTTGCGCGCATTCATTGATGCGTCCCATTTCTTCTCCACTAAATTCAAAGTTGCTTTTCCAGAGAGCTTCTATTTGTACAGGAATACTTTCGAGAATCCACGATAAGTCGGAATTACCCTTAGTTAGTGTATTTTCCCCAAAAAATTCTTTAAGTTCTAACAGTTCTATTTCAATATAGTCTTTATTCCATCGAAACCAACTTAAAAATGACTCATATCCATCATCGCTTGCCACTATTTGTGAGAAACATTCTTGTACTGCGCTAAAAAAATGGTGGTACATTTTTATAGTTGCACTGTATTTCTTCTCTTTACTATATTTTTCCTTGGGTCCATTTTCATCTTTATAGGAAGAAGGTGGTGAAGAGGTGGATAAAAAAGAAGATGATGACAATGAATCAGTCTCATCGTCTTGAGACAATATTTCTTGCTTTAAATAAGTATAAAGATAATAGTTTTGAATAAAAACCTGATTTTTTACTATGTTCGGCATAAGCTTCCCCTTGTTACAATACAAAATAGATAAGCTATTTTTTTATCATGGTCGTTTGATATTTGTCTCTACTCTTGCTTGATTTTCACCTGTATAAGAAGAAGGAGATGATGAGTAGGAAGAGGATGAATAGAAAGAGCCATAGCTACGTGGTGAACCCGACGGTACAGGAGAACTGCCACTTCTCGATGAGCGTTTTCTCATTACTTCTATTGCACTTGCGAGTGTATTTGAATCAGCTCGGTGTTCTTCTAATTGCGCATCCAGTTTCGCAGTTTCTTCATTTAGCTCGCATTGCAAAGCTTCAAACTCAGTTAGTAGTTGGGTTTGGCTCAATTTGGCTGACTCCATTTCTTCCACACCAAGTTCTTTTTGAGGTTCCGACATTGTTTGCTGAATAGTTTCGGAGAAATGATTCATTTCCTCTTCCATTATTAATGTTAATGCGCGTATTTTATTTTCATTTTCTGCTATTATGTTTTGCTTCTCAGAATCAATTTGTTCATGTATACGTGAGATATCACCAGATAGCCTTGTAGCAGGGATAACCACCATTGCGGTGGATGCAAGAGCACCAGCAGCGGCTCCTATTGCAATGGCAGCAGGGAAGGTCACTGCTTGGGTTGCTGTTGCAATGGCTAGTCCTATGCTAATAGGTACTCCCGTTACTAGCATTCCTGCAATCGGAGGAATTAATATCATGGCTCCTGTTAACACGCCTCCAATCAAACTGCCTATAGCAACTCCACCGCACACCAACAATGCTGTTTTAAATGGATTTGCGTATACCCAGTCCCAGAGTTTTGCTAATGATTCTTTTGGGTTATCCCAAAAGTATTTAAAATCTTTTTTAGATTCTTCAGGTTCAAACACGGGTCTTAATAATGCACGAGTAAGTTGACTTGCGTCAGTAATCATTTGCTGCAATTTTTCCTCAATCCGTTGTACAGACTCTCTAAGCAATAAAATTAGCCGCTCAAGCATGGAGCCTTGGAGCTGGCTATGCTTGGCTTGGATAGCATCTGCGACTGCTTGATCTAATGCGCGGCAATGGTCATCATATGACATAGTATAATTAAGAAAAAATTCCCATTCAGCGTTCAATTCCCTCGCAGATTTTTGTTCGTAATTACCTAATATTGCAATAATGAAATTTGCATCTTCTGTCAATGTTGTAATGTCCAAATTATTAGGTGGGAAGTTTGATACTTTTTGTTTTTTTAATAATAAATTAATATAATTGCGAAAATGTGATGCTGTTGTAGTAATTACAGTTACTTTTCTCTTATTCCTGCTGCTTAAGATTCTTCGGAGCGTATCTAGGTTATGTTTATAATCGTTAATAAGTGCAGATTCAACACTAGAAAAAGTTAAATAAGTTGTAAATATCTGATGAAGTTTCGCTGCAATAGTACTTGCTTGTGGGAAATTTTCCTGACTTGTATCATTCGAAAAAATACGTTGGAAATCAGTTAGCTCCTCTAGTTTGGTTTCAATTCTTATTTTATTCCAATGGAGCCAACTTAAAAACTCATCGGCGTCTTTTCCATGATTTTCAATTTGCGTAAAACATTCTTGAATAACCTTGAAAAAATGAACAAACATCTTTTTTTGAAGAGAAATTTTATCCTCTGAGTTAAGACGCTGTTCTATAGGTAATGTGTCCTGCCGTTGCAACAAGCCTATGCAATGAATGTAATAGTAATAATCCGCAATAAAAAGCTCATTATCTATTATGGCCATACTTACCTCCATACATATTTTTAATATAATGGAATTTAAAATACTTATATCTTCTTAAGGATTGATAACTGCTGAAATAGACATACATCTTAAGAAATAATCGACCATCTCCTTTTTGATAGTGGCAAATCACGAAAAGATTTTTATTATTACAGCAGATATGACTAGCTAAAAAATTTAGTAATTAATATTAGCAAGTTATAAACTAGATTGTCAATTTGACAGCATGATATGTTTTTGAAAATTTAAAATTAATTATTATATATCTATGTTGATTTTCGAGATACGGATAATGGGCAACAGATTTCTCATATAAATTAACACTCCGGCTTATTGACCGCTAAGCCGCCTTGTGAGGTTTCTTTATAGATGGTATTCATGTCTTTGCCAGTTTGTAGCATGGTGGCAATGACAGAGTCGAGGGATACTTTGTGTTGACCATCTTCCATCAAGGCTAAACGTGCGGTATTGACCGCTTGCACTGTGCCCATAGCGTTACGTTCGATGCAAGGGATTTGTACTAGACCACCAATAGGATCACAAGTTAAACCTAAATGATGTTCCATGCCGATTTCTGCGGCATTTTCGATTTGCGCTAAAGTACCGCCTAAAACAGCAGTTAAAGCGCCTGCAGCCATTGAACAAGCCACACCGACTTCACCCTGGCATCCCACTTCAGCAGCGGAAATCGATGCGCCTTTCTTGTATAAAATGGCAATAGCGCCGGCAGTGAGTAAATAATCGATGACACCTTCATCAGTAGCGCCATCACAAAAATCTAAATAATATTTTAATACAGCAGGAATGATACCGGCCGCACCATTGGTAGGCGCAGTGACTACGCGTCCTCCTGCGGCATTTTCTTCATTCACTGCCATAGCATATAAATTTAAATGGTTCATTACATCAGCGTGATTTTCGGCTTTAGAGGGGTGTTGAGGTTGTAATTTTTTAAAAAGCTCGGGAGCGCGTCGTCGTACATTTAAGCCGCCAGGTAAGGTTCCAGCGTTATGACATCCACTTTCAATACATTCCAGCATGATGCGAGCGATCTTCATTATGCGTTCACGTACTTCAGCTTCAGGATGTAATGCTTTTTCATTGGCCATCATTACATCACGAATGCGTAATTTATTTTTGTCACAATGCTCTAACAATTCTTTCGCTGAGTCGAAAGGATAAGGCACTGAAACTTCATTCTCTGATGTTTTGTCGCCATGGAAGTGGGCTTCTTCAACAATAAATCCACCACCAATCGAATAATAGACATCGGTTAATAACACATCCTGTGCTTTAGAATAAGCAGTGAAACGCATGCCATTAGAATGTAATGGTAAAGTTTTCATATAATGAAATAAAAGATCTTTTTCAGCATGAAATGGAATTGCATGCTTCCCATCTAATTTAATTTGTTGTGTTTCCCTAATTTGAAGTGCGCGTGGACCAGCTTGTTCGGGAATAATATCTTGCGGTGTTTGACCTTCTAAACCATTGAGGATCGCAATATCGGTGCCGTGTCCTTTTCCGGTTAATGCGAGAGAACCGTATAATTCAGTTTTTAATTCAGCAACGTTGGATAATAGATTTTTTGCTTTTAACTGTTCAATAAACGCTTTAGCGGCACGCATGGGTCCCACGGTGTGAGAGCTGGAGGGCCCGATTCCAATGGAAAAAAGATCAAACACACTGATAAACATGGCTGTTTTCCTTACGATTCAATCCGTTTATATTTAATCCTATGTGGCTTCAGAGCTTCATCGCCTAGACGGCGCAGTCTATCTGCCTCATAATCCGAGAAATTACCTTCAAACCATTCTACCTTGCTATCGCCCTCAAAAGCTAGAATATGTGTGGCAATCCGATCTAAGAACCAACGATCATGGGAAATCACTACCGCACAGCCTGGGAAATTTAGGATAGCTTCTTCTAAGGCTCTTAAGGTTTCGACATCAAGATCGTTAGTCGGTTCATCGAGCAATAGCACATTGCCACCGCTTTTGAGCAGCTTGGCTAGATGCAATCGATTACGTTCACCACCAGATAAATCTTTAACACGTTTTTGTTGATCCGAACTTTTGAAATTGAAATGACTTAAATAAGCGCGTGATGGAATTTGATAGGTATCAACCGTAATTAAATCGAGACCATCAGAGATTTCTTCCCATACCGTTTTATCAGCGCTAAGAGCATCGCGTGATTGATCAACATAAGCCAGTTTCACCGAATCACCGATGAGTAAATTACCGTTATCAGGTTGCTCGATTCCCATCAACATTTTGAATAAAGTAGTTTTACCAGCACCATTTGGACCGATGACACCAACAATGCCGCCTTTAGGTAAGTTAAATGATAAGTTATCAATTAACATGCGATCACCAAAGGATTTACTGATATTTTTTGCTTCGATCACTAAATCCCCTAAACGAGGTCCGGGTGGGATATAAATTTCTTGCGTTTCATTACGGCGTTGATATTCTTTTGAGCTTAACTCTTCAAAGCGGGCCAAGCGCGCTTTGCTTTTTGCATGTCGACCTTTTGGATTAGTGCGAACCCATTCTAATTCAGTCTGTAAGGCTTTTTGACGAGCTGTTTCTTGACGTTCTTCTAATGCCAGACGTGCTTGTTTTTGATCGAGCCAGGAAGAGTAGTTACCTTCATAAGGAATACCATGACCACGATCTAATTCCAAAATCCATCCAGCGACGTTATCTAAAAAATAACGATCGTGAGTTACTGCAATAACCGTGCCTTTAAATTCATGTAAAAAGCGCTCTAACCAGCCAACACTTTCTGCGTCTAAGTGGTTGGTAGGTTCATCTAACAACAACATATCTGGGTTGGATAATAACAATTTACATAAGGCTACCCGACGACGTTCACCACCCGAAATTTTAGTGACATCGGCATCCCAAGCCGGTAAACGTAATGCATCGGCAGCAATTTCTAAACGACGCTCTAGATCCCAGCCATTAGCCGCTTCAATGGCATTTTGCAGGTTGCCTTGTTTTTCTAATAAGTCATTCATTTCATCATCAGACATCGGTTCGGCAAAACGCATACTGATTTCATTGAACTCATGTAATTGCTGCATGAGAGCAGGGAAAGCATCTTCTACATTGCCGCGTACATCTTTTGCTGGATCCAAATGCGGTTCTTGTGGTAAGTAACCGATTTTGATTCCCGGTTGGGGCCGGGCTTCGCCTTCATAATTGTTGTCCAATCCGGCCATAATTTTCAGCAGCGTGGATTTACCGGAACCATTCAAGCCCAATACCCCGATTTTAGCGCCAGGGAAAAAGGACAAGTAAATATCGCGCAAAATTTCACGTTTAGGTGGCACCACTTTGCCAACCTTATTCATAGTAAAAACATATTCAGCCATGGGAGTCCTCTAAGGGTTGATTTTAGTTGCCTAAAGTTAGAGCAAAATGCAGTAAAAAGCAATAGCAAGCCCCTACAATTGACGAAGCTGCTCTTCAAGTTCGAGATAGAGTAGTAAAAGATAAAGAAGTTGTATCATAGGGAAGAGGCGGAGTAATGGCTTGATCTTCAGAAGACGACATTGTTGGCTTAGCGGGGAACAAATTAAATAAACTTGTATTTGTGTATGAGGGTTGTTTTGTTAAAAGATGATACTGCAATTGTAAGTATCCTAGTTCATGCTGGTTTTTAGAGAGAAGTTGTTTAGCCACTCTAATGCGCTCTTCAGAGAGTGTATTAGCAGTATTTGCTTCAGAAATCGATGTTTCATGTCGAGCTTGTTCTGCCTGCCAGTAATCAAGAGAAGACTCTTCACTCAGAGGCGAGGATAAATTTTCTATCATAAACAATAGGCGTCCTGAAACGTTGCTTAATTGCTTAATTCGTAGATGAGTTATTTCAAGTTTCGCAAAGAGGGGAGTCAAAACATTTGTTGTATTATGCTTAATGACGCGTTCTGTTTCTGTAATAAATTGCTTATATTTTTCAATTGAAGTTTGGGTATTTTTGATTTTATTTTGAATATGTTGTATTTGTTGTTTTCTATAGTCAGCTTCAGTATTGTGAGTTGCAATATCACTAACAACTATTTGCTCGTTGAATAAATTAATAGCCTGATTAATAACACGTTCGACTATTTCGCTACGATTGTTGTCCGTACTAGATCCTTTGGCTGGTACCTTGGCCATGATTTATCTCCGATTATCTATTCCTTGGTTTTTCTACAGAAGCTTTTTCTCGATCCGCTGTTTTATCAGCGATAGAACCAACCGCGGCGCTGGTTAAAGCTGAACCTGGCGCACTAGCGCTTCGTTGATCTTTGAAAGAAAGAGCATCGTCATCATCGGCAGGTGAGCTTGTTGTTGAAGTCGAGCTTTTATTACTTGGTGTAGCTTGCAAACCGGTATCAGCATCCAGTTTATTCTCAACCGTTGTAGGTTTGGTCTCAGGTACTAACTCGGGTTGCTGTACTGGCGCTGCTTGGAGACGCTGGTAGCTTTCACTTATACCACGCTGTATTTTATACGCTTTATACCAGTTAATAGCAGTACTAATCAATCCTCCAACTAACGCAACTCCGCCTACTGCCGCAGCGGCAACGCCAACACCCGCAGCGACTGTGGCAACAGCCGGTAATGCTGCGACAGCAGCTACCGTTAAGGCTGGAGCTGCTATTGCTAGTGTAACGACTGCAACAGCGGCTCCTGCTACTAAACCAAATCCACCTAACCCGGTTACTGCCAAGCTTGAAGCTAAATGATTACGTGCGGTTTGAAGGTTTTTTATGGCGGCTGTTTGTGCTGCTATGGCTGATATCTGAGAACGAGGGAACCAGCCTTGAATGAGATTCTTTGTGGCGGCGGACTTTCCTTGTATAAAGCCCTTCAAATTTTCAAATTGAGTCGGATCAGAAGAAGTTATAGCCAATTCTGTCCAGGTAGTTGGTTTTTCTAAAGTACAAACACGCTTCACGTAGAGAGCGGGAGTGCCGGGAGGGGTAAACAAACGTGCACTTGGGTTGGGTTCTTGAGAATCAGTGAACGCTATATCCATAGAGGTTTCATAGGTGACTTTATCTTCTTCAAAATAAATGATCTGTCGTCGATTTTGGGTGGGATCGAAACTATAACCAGCCTCTATGATAGTCGGCTCACTAAAAAGAGCAAAGGGTATTCCTTCTTGCTCATATTCAGGTAAAAATTTTTCAACCAAGGCGGGTGAGAATTTTTGACGTAGGGCTTTATATAAATTAAAAACGTTTAGGTTATGCGGGCTAATCGAAAAGTCATCAGTTAGCTGAATAGATTCAAAACTACTCTCATCAGTTAGCATTGGAATCGCAAGAGGATCGGTGCTAGGTTTGTTAAAGTCTTGTTCGAAAAATGTATCTATGTCGGTTGGAACTGTGGTTTGAATATATGCGATACCAGCGATTTGGGGTTGTTGGTTTCTTCTCCAGTCAGTGTAAAGAGGATTTGCTGACTGAATTTTTTCTCGAACAATTTGTTTTTGAATGGAGCTCAAGTTATTAACCTGATCTTCATCGGTGAGATCTAAACTTAACAGCCATTCATCATTTTTTAGCAGAGTCATTCTCTCTTCATCCTCTGAGTTAAATGTAGATGAAGAACTGCTTGATTCTGCTGGCGGATGGTGTTTTTTCTCATAGTTCAAGTAGTTTGCTAATTGTGCATTTTGGAACTCACTAATTTTATCTTCGTCAAATTTATAGATGTGTAATCCGGTAACCCACGCCTTCATATCAATATCAGCAGCTTTTGAAGTATCAAGCAATACGATATTCTTTAAATGATTCAGAGTTGCTTCATCTGCAGCGCTAACACGGAAACTAGTAGGATCTAACGCTAACGGCTTGTCAGCAGTGCATGTTTCTTTTACATATAAGGTAGGTTTTCCAGGAAGATCCGAAACTTCACCCCCTTTAGAAAGGAATTTCTTATTTTTCAAGGTGGCAGATACTTCATGAGTAATCTCTTTTTCATTAATGGTTATCACTTGTTGTTGGCTTTCTGAAAGGTCAGGCAAACAGTTCGATATCTCTGCAAAAACAGGAGCAGATACGTGCATGAATACATGAGGTTGCTCATAGCCATTTAAGAAATTATCAACTATGCGCGGAGATGAGGTTTTTTCTATCATCGCCTTATATAAGTTAAGAGCATTAACAGTATTACCATAGATCTTAACGGTATTTTGATCGGTAGACGCCTCCTCCCAGCTTCCCAAAGCGGCGGATTCTTTTATATCAATAACTTTTACTTTGCTTTCCTCAGGTAAGGGGGTGGGGTATCTTGTGGAGGGCTCTATCCCAGCAATTTCAATACCACGCAACCAGTCTCGGTAAAGCAAGTCAATATTATTGCAAATGGCACGTAGAACTTCTTTTTGATTGGGTGTCAAAAGACGGATGGTCTCTGCATTACTCAAATCAATATTTTTAAGCCAGACTATTTTTGCTTCTTCACTTTCAAAACCCTCTAAAAGATCAAGTGGATAAGCCACATGAGAGGAAGAGGAGGAATCAGATCGCGATTCAAAAAAATAGCGGCCTATTTGAGGGTTTTTCGAATTGAGCAGTTCTATTTCTGAAAAAGTATGAGACGCGGCATTCGACGAGGACTGTGCTGTTGAAGTAGCTCCTGCGTTCACAGAGGAAGTCGAGCTGCTGCTCTCTTCCGTTCCACTTGCAGATCTTGAATCATCGGCCATGGTTTTCTTACCTTTACTAATAAAATAGCAAACAAATTAGATTTATATTTCTAAAATAATACCATAAGTTGACCAAGTACACCAATTTTTACGAGAAAAATTAAGTAATTGTTAAGTAAACGCTTTATAAAGTTGAGCCTAAAAGTATGGATGTATCATCCAAAATAATCGCGTCAGTAATCAATGCCATGCGTAATTGATGGGCTTTTTCGGAAAAATCCAGCTTATTCATGTCGACCATGTGTAACGCCATGTTATGGTAGGTGCGGTAGTAAAATTTCCGGTGTGTTAAATCTTTAAAAACCACCCATTGGGTATAATCATAAACGGTGGAATTATCCATTTTATCGCGCGATAAACCCAGTGGAATATCAACGTTATTAATAATATGCTGCGCTAGAACAAGTGATTCTGCAGCATTTTTCACGGGTAATGCGGTCGCTAGCAGAAAATAAGTTTTGACAAAACGTGAAGGAGGGGAGGGATCGCCGGGTAACCCAACAGAACCTGAACCCTGACCGGTGACACAAAAGTGATCATGCCCTGATTTGCCGGACACCTAGTTAAGCGAGTAAAATCGTTTAAGAGAGGTGATAAGATGAGTAAAGAAAGTACAGCCGAAAGAAAGCATAGACAAAAATACAGTGCACAATTTAAAGATCAGACATTGGAGCGTGTAGCCAAGGATGGAGTGCCGCAAGTAGCGAAAGACTTGGGCTTATCTGAATCGATGATTTATTCATGGAAAGCAAAGCAAAAGCAGGGAGGCAGCTCATTGGAAAATCAAAAGCTCCAACAGGCAGAGTTTGCCCGCTTGAGGCGAGAGGTTGCACGTTTAGCAGAGGAAAATGAATTTTTAAAAAAAGCGGCCGCGTACTTCGCGAAAGAGTCGAAGTGAAGTACGCGATGATAAAAGAGTACCAAAACAAGTATTCAGTTAGAATGATGTGTCGCTTGCTGCAAGTATCTGCGAGTGGTTATTACGATTGGCTAATTCGCCCCCTGTCAAAAAGGGCGCAAGCCAATAAGGTACTCAGCGAAAAAATTGAAATGATTTTTAAAGCGGAAAAATCACGAGCAGGAGCTATACGTATTACCAAACGCATACAAGCCCAGGGTGAAACAGTAGGTCGTCATCGAGTTGCAAAACTGATGCGTACCCATGGCTGGCGAGCCCGTGCAGCTAAAAAATATAAAGCGACAACAAACAGCAAGCATTGCTTGCCAGTTGCGCCTAATTTATTAGAACAGCAATTTGAAGCAGAAAAGCCCAATGAAAAATGGGTAAGCGATATCCCGTATATCTGGACAGAAGAAGGCTGGC
>CAZULF010000034.1:0-19727 GCA_964621215.1 uncultured Legionellales bacterium
CTAATAACTCACTCACTTAATTTACCTCTTGATGTCCTATCTAGCGCCATGAAATTTAGAATGAGAATACTAGGGTACTACAAAGTGAATGTCAATATGTTAAAGCATGATTTTAAAAATTAATTAATGATTTTGATTACCCCTCTTACCGATTGATTCTGTTGAGTTTTTTCAACATCCTGCTTATAATGCAAAGACTCATACCTTTTTATAGATTTTAAATCCAATGACTGCAGCATTACTCGATGGAAAAGCTCTCGCCAATCAACTTTTGATGTCTATTCGCCAACATGTCATACATCGTCGCGAAGCAGGCTTTATAGCGCCTGGGTTGGCTGTTATTCTGGTCGGCAAGGATCCGGCCTCACAAACCTATGTACGCCGTAAACGCGATGTCTGTGCCGAAGTGGGATTCAACTCTTTTGGTTATAATTTGCCCGCCGATGTTTCTGAAACTCAATTGCTTGATACTCTCATTGAATTAAATGAAACCCCCGAAGTACATGGCATTTTGGTGCAATTTCCCTTACCTCAGCACATCGATTCCCAGAAAGTATTGGAAGCTATTAATCCTAAAAAAGATGTCGACGGTTTTCACCCTTATAATATGGGACGATTGGTTCAAAAAAAGCCACTGCTTCGTCCTTGTACACCCGCCGGGGTTATTTCCCTACTTTCCCATTATCAAATTGAATTACGCGGCAAACATGCGGTTGTCGTGGGCGCCTCCACTATTGTTGGCCGGCCCATGGCGCTGGAATTGCTGATGGCAGGCTGCACCGTCACTATTTGTCATAGTGACACACTAGACTTAGCAACGCATGTGGGTAGTGCTGATGTCCTAGTCACTGCAATAGGGAAGCGTGATGTCATCCAAAGCCCATGGCTGAAACCCGGTGTCGTCGCTATTGACGTTGGCCAAAATCAAAGCCCTGATGGTAAACTATGTGGTGATCTTGATTTTGCTTCCGCTTCGCAAAAAGCAAGCTGGATTACACCCGTCCCTGGCGGTGTAGGTCCCATGACTGTGGCAACTTTAATGCAAAACACACTTGACTGCCTCAATCTGACTATGTAGGGATACTTTTTTATGGATAGCCCCACACCTTTATTTGACTCATTAGAATATTTTGATAAAACACCGCGACCATTGGCATCCTCGATTGCAATTACCGATGCTATTCGCACAGATTATCAACATGCCCATGCTTTTTTATATAGTTATCGTGGTAGTGATGCTACATTTAATTCCTATCGTCGTGAAATTGAACGCTTATTACATTGGTGTTGGTTAATTGCTAAAAAAAACTTAGCAACATTACAACGCGCCGATTTCGAAAGTTATATTGAATTTTGTCAACATCCGCCTTTATCGTGGATCGGCACCAAACAAATTAATCGATTTTTAACCGTTCAAGGTGAGCGAGTAGTTAATCCTGAATGGCGGCCTTTTGTTGCAACGGTAAAAAAAGCAGCATTTACAAAAGGCGACAGCGTTGATCCGAAAAAATATAATTTGTCGCAAAAAGCATTGCAAGCCATCTTCGCTATTTGTAGCAGTTTTTTTAATTATTTAATACAAGAAGATTATGTGCGAGCTAATCCGGTATTACAAATTCGTCAAAAAAGCAAATTTATTCGTAAAAATCAAAACACGACGATAATCCGTCGCTTAGGTGAATTACAATGGTCATATGTGATAGAAACCACTGAAATGATGGCGCAAAATCAACCGGAACTACACGAACGCACGTTATTTATCATGAATGCTCTATATGGCATGTATCTGCGTATCTCTGAACTAGCCACGTCTGCTCGCTGGCAGCCACAGATGGGACATTTTAAACAAGATAATGATGGTAATTGGTGGTTTACTACCGTAGGTAAAGGCAATAAAGAACGCATGATTTCTGTTAGCGATGCAATGTTGCAAGCCTTGAAACGCTATCGCTTGTCGTTAGGATTAAGCGCTTTACCCGCGCCAGGAGAAACCACTGCTATCCTTAGTAATAATCAAGATGGTAGCCCCATTCGCAGTGTGCGTTATATACGATCCATCGTACAACGTTGTTTTGATGAAGCTATTACGCGTTTACGCAAAGATAATTTTAATGATGAGGCCGATCAACTCATGTCTGCCACCGTGCATTGGTTGCGTCATACTGGTATTTCCGACGATGTTAAACATCGGCCACGTGAACACGTACGCGATGATGCTGGCCATGGTTCTAGCGCTATTACTGATAAATATATTGATATCGAATTACGTGCACGTCACGCTTCCGCACGTAATAAAACTATTAAACCCGATTGGTTGGATGATGTTGAAAAACCTATTGCCGAGTCATTGAAATGAGCACTGAAACACATTTAAAAGCATCTGCCAATCTCAGTCGCCGTCATTTTTCTGCGATGGCGGGCGTATTTTTATCGCGTTGTTCGGGTGTAGTGCGAACAGTGATTATCAATGCAGTCATAGGCGCTAACACTACACTGGATGCGTTTAATACGGCATTCCGCTTTCCCAATAGCTTACGCGATTTATTTGCTGATGGAGCCTTATCCTCTGCCTTCATGAAAGTTTTGGTCGATGCGCATGCAAAAGATAAAGCGGCCGAGCGGGAATTAATTGCTATTGTTTTAGGCTTTTTCACCACTGTGACGGTTGCATTAGCTATTTTAGCGGCGTGTGCTTCATCTGAGTTTATCTCCCTCATGAGCAATCCGCGCTTTAATGCCAGTGGTGGTGTGCAATTGGCGAGTGAAATATTTCAAGTTTTGATTTTTTATCTGCCTCTCACCATGCTTAACGCCGTCATGATGGCAATACTCGGTGTGCGTGGCGATACCTTCCGCGCCATGAATGGTTCTATTTTTCTTAGTGTCGGTATGATTGCGGGTGTGTTATGCGCCCCAATACTACGACGCTATGGCATTCAACCGATCTGGGGTTTAACCTGGGGTGCTCTGTTAGGCGCTTTGTTACAATTACTCTATCAATCTTATCCATTAATTTGTGAAAAAGTATTACCTAAACCTAACTTTAACCCACGCCATTGGCTACATTACGCGCCACTGCGGGAAATATTGATCTTAATTACCCCGCGCGCTATTGGCCAAGGCGCATCAACGTTAGCCTTAATGGTTAATACTTTTTTTGCATTACAAATTAGTGCAGGTGCCATGACCTATGTCGCCACTACCATGATTATTATTCAAGTACCGATTGGATTATTTGGTGTTGCTACGGGTTTTGCGGCATTACCCGTCTTAACCGAGTTAATGCGAAAAGGCGACTTAAAAACATTTTCACATTTACTCACTGAGAGTTTAGATACGTCGTGTTGGTTAGCTATGTTCACCACTCTCGCCTTTGTATTGATGATGGTACCGGTCTATGTTGTCATTTTCCAACACGGTGCGATTACCTTCCATGACACCATTCTCAATTGCATTACCATTTGCGCTTATGCTAGTGGTATTTTATTTGGCGCTGGCTCAAAAGTATTATTGAATTCATTATATGCATTAAATGCCACTCGTTTGATTGTTGTGAATTCTTTTGTTTATTTAGTTTTGAATACGTTATTCAGTGCCTTACTCACACCAATGCATGGATTGCTGGGCTTAGGCTTAGCTTTTGGTTTAGCTAGTGCCGGTAATTTTTGGCTGAATTACTATTTTGTTTGGAGCGTCTTTAAAAATAAGCATCAGGGCATGTCGCCTTACAGCGCCGGTGGACGTTTTTATACATTGATATATTTATTACTGTCTCTCGCGGCAATATTTTTGGCCTGTTTTGGTGGCTGGTTAACTCAACATGTTTGGGCTGTGTTGCCCAATGCATCATCGATTAAATTCAGTCTTATTTCTGGCAGTGTTATTGGTTTTGCCTTGACTGCTACTTTTTTGATCACCACCTATGGTTTTGGACCATTGCCGTTAAAACGAGCTATTAAGAAAATTTGTGGGCTTCGTAAAAGCTAGGGTTTGTTGTTAATATAGAGCTAGAGCTACAACAAGGGAGTATATATGTTTCATCCAACATTATTTAACGCTGTTCATACAAAAGCTGATCCTGCATATGTTTTTTTGCTCCGCGGTAATGAAGCGCAACATAAAAGAGATTACACTAAAGCAGTCGAATATTATTCAAAAGCGGCAGATATCGGTTCTACTATAGCTAAATTTAATCTTGCAGCATTATTACATGCCGGTTCGGGGATACAACATGATTTTTCACGGGCTTGGAAGTTATGTCTAGAAATTATTAATGCTCCTTATCGAGACGAAACATATGCAATCACCCTTGATTTCTGCGGCCTGCAAGCTTTTTATGGTACTGGTTGCCCGAAAGATTGGAATAAAGCAGCGGAATATTATGAAAAAGCCGCACATGCTGGATTTGTTCGCGCTTGGTCACATTTAGGCGGAGTTCAACAAAAATTAGGCCTGCACCTATTAGCATTGCAAAGTTTTCAAATGGGCGCAAATAAGAGTGACCCATATAGCATACTAATACTCGCAGGGTTTTATGGTTGTGGTGAGCCAACCCTGAAGATACAACCGGAAAAAGATAAATCTTTTGAATATTTTAATCAAATTAATAACAAAGAAACTCTGACAGAATTTTTGAGTTCTAATGCGCCTGACTATATACACTATTCTGATGGTTTAGCGTTGCGTACTTTATCTAAAATCTATCAGAAGAGTAATAAGGAAAAAGAATTTAACTTCCTTAATAACAAATTAACAAGATCAACACACAACACTGAACCACCACGTACGCTTTCGAGTACTTCATGGCTTTCAACTTTATATTCTCTATTATTGACCTTGTTGTTTTTGAAATTTCTATTTCGACTTTTTGCAAAGCCACACTCTGATGAAACTCCCAGCTTAGCCTCCTCAAATTGTGCGCCGAAAATTTTGCCTGCTCTCACCGCACAGACTATTCTACCTTCTAAAATTCAGCTAGGAACAAGGTTAGGTGCAGGTGGGTTTGGTGTCGTGTATAAAGGACGGTGGACTGATGGAGAAGCCGTAGATGTCGCCATCAAAGAAATTAGATCTGATTTGCGTTTCGCGCCAAGCATGGAAAAAGAATTTAATAAAGAAGCCGAACTCATGTGGCGGCTGACTCATCGAAATCTCGTTACGCTTTATGGCCTCTCAACATCACCCAAAAGACTCATAATGGAATTTTGTGACCTCGGGTCACTTTGGGATGTTTTACATCGCACTCAACTTGACTGGGATACTAAACAAAAGATAGCAAGGCAAGTCACAAAAGGAATTGCATTTTTACACGCGAATGAAGTCATGCATCGCGACTTGAAGAGTCTTAATATCTTGGTAACGAGCGGTTGGGTAGTTAAGATAGCTGATTTTGGTTTGTCTAAATGGCAAGAGGGGTTCACCCCCAGAGCGGATACAACGACAACTAAAGGAGGATCTATAGGCACGCCTTTATGGATGGCTCCCGAGTTGCATTGTCCAGGTACCAAATATGCTTATGCTTGTGATGTTTATAGTTATGGGATTATTCTGTGGGAAATTGCAACAGGTCGAGAACCGTCACTTGATCGTAGCAGTATGGAAAGAGAACTAAGTAAGGCTCAGAATGTCCCTGTTCGTTATGGGGCTTTACTTAAACAATGTTGGGATACCCGACCTAGTGTACGCCCAACCATGGCTGCTGCTCTTTTAGAGCAAGAGCAATTGAATTTAAGTGCTTAAATAGTCACAAATTGTCTACCTTCCTAACAAGACCATGGTTAAAGTGGTAAGAGAGAACTCAAGATGATCGATGTTTTACCTCTCGGTAGCGTTATGATAACCGATGCAGAGGGCTTTTTAATTAGTGACTGTCACTACGATAAAATAGTTGCGCCATGGCGAAATGCCGTAGATGAAATTAAACATCTCTATCTTCAAACATTTGGCGATATCATTCATAGTTTATATGTACGTGGTTCTGTTGCTAGAGGAACAGCTATTGAAAATAGATCTGACATTGATACTCTAGCGATTATTTTAAAAAATCCCAATGATATAAACTTTGATAAGTTTATGCGGGGGAAACACGCCTTAGAAGAAAAATTCTATTTTTCTACCGGAATTGATGCTGGCTTTATCGAATACGACAAATTACTTGGAGATGCAAGCAATACCCATCAAACTAATCGGTTATTCCATGACAAATTTACACTGAAAAATCAAAGTGTCTGTATTCATGGTAACGATGTAATTACACAACTTCCCAGCTTTAAACCAGACACTTATACAGCAAAACACTTTTACATTAATTTAGCCACAATTTTTAGTACATTTGAACAAAAAACCCGTGACCAACAAGATAAAGATAATATTAAATTTTGGTGTGTTTGGGTAATGAAAATTATCATTCGCATGGGATTTATTATTGTTATGGACAAGGAAAAAACATTTACTCGAGATCTATTTCCTTCCTATACTATTTTCGCTAAATATTTTAATGAAAAGAAAGATGACATGAAAATGGCCTTAAACTTTGCAATTAATCCTATCGACGATCTAGGCGTTATAACTCATTTTCTTAATGTATTTGGCAGATGGATGTATTATAAAGTCGAGGGGACGTTTAATTTATATTACTCAGAAAGCAAAATATAATTTGCAACCATGTTGATGCTATTTTTAATACATTCGATTTCATCGTGTGTTTTTTCGATAATATCTTCGTTAAGATTATTAAACAAGATTGTTAATTGTTTTTTTATGGGATTGTTCTGTGTCATAACAAAAGAATAACATTTTTGCACCGACCCATAATAAATGGCGTTAGATTCAAAGTGAGAATAGCTGGCCAGTCTAATACATCGTTTAATCAGATGATAATAATCCTGAAATAAGCTGTCCGCCAACATTTTCTTTATAAGAAATCGTATCTCATCGCCCCAAAATAATTGATTGGCTTTTATAAATTCTGCACTAGAATCGTAGACGCCCGATTGATTTTTTATTTCATCTCCTTGCAAACATACGCCATTAGCATAAAGATCAAAGTTAATATATTTTTTTAAAAGAGCATAAAAAGGCTCCTGTGATTGACAAGGTGGTTCAATACTTAAATCGGTATTTAATAGCATACATTTCAGATCTATGTGATATGCCCAATGATACAGCTGGATTAGCTTAATTAATGTATTTTTAAACAAATTGATTTGCTGCGAATAAATAAATGGAATAAGGACCACCAAATCTAAATCTGAATTTTTACCCGTCTCACCATGGCATACCGAGCCTCTGACATAGATAGAATATGAAGTGATACCCAACGACTTAGCAATCGCAGATATCCATTTTTTAATTTGATAAATACCATTAGAATAAGCAAGAGGAATTTTTTGAGCAGTGGGTCTGTCTGCAATTTCTATTCGGAACAAGCAGCCAACTCCTCAATAAGCTCCGATGAGGGAGTAACAAACACATCTAGATGTTTATTTCGCTTGATATGATTTTGGGTTAGCACAAACGCTTCTTTTGAAACGACTTCCTCCATCAATTGACATAATTGTTTGAGACTCGCCATAAGGTCTTTTTGTGTAAGTGGTTTTTCTGATGTGTACACAGGATGTAGCGCATTTAAGATATTTGTAGCATTGGTTGAGAGTGTCGTTTGATCAATCGGGTTATAAATTTCATGTAAGACATCCTCTAAGATACAAAATAATGGTTTAAAACTCATAGATACCGTTAAGTGAAGAGCATTATCCGAAAGGTTTTCTACACTGTGGAATTGACCGATGGGGATATATAACATATCCCCTGGATTCATTATCACTTCAGTATGTAAGCCTGCTTCAACGACATCAACTTCAGCGGCAGAGGATTCAATTCTATTGTAAGCCTGATTCAATGGTTGTTTATAATTATAAATTTTCCATCTCTTTTTACCCGATAAAGCAAAAACTAAAACATCATGGCAATCGCGATGAATTGAAAAAGCTGTACCGCCATTTTGTGATAAATACGCATTACAACCCGCTGTACAATTAAATGCTTCCTGAACAAAGGCAACCAATTCTTTAGCATCTTGTGAATAACGATAATACTCATCAAAAATAATAGAGCATTTAAGTTGAATCGCTTTTCTTATAGCAGCAATATCACGATATTTTCCTTGGTCACCGGGGAAACTATGAGTCCAAGTCGATGGTTCAACATGCTTCGTCTCATTCATAACTTTAACTAACGAACGATTCTCACCAAATGACTGATGCGCTCCATTTAAGGGATTTAAAAGTATTTGATAAAATTCTTTTAGTGCATTTAATGGTAATTCAAATCCTTGCTGAATAACATGCGGATTTTTAAAAAGATGTTCGTGCTTAAATTCATTTATATTAAAATTTAGTATAAACATAGTAATCAGTAAAAAATAAAGGTTTTAGGGAGACGAAGGGCGAGGATGACTTGCCCTTTTTAATTAAATCTTGATCTTAGCGCTACGAATGGCTTGTTCTACTGAGCTTAATACCGACTCATAAGCAGGGACTTTAAAAAAAACACCGTTGAATGTCGTTTCTTTATTATCCAAAGTCCGCTCGTGGCAAACACGGTCATCGCCGCCTTTAACAAAAGGCCGCTCGTGGCAAACACGGTCATCGCCGCCTTTAACAAAAGGTCGCTCGTGGCAAACACGGTCATCGCCGCCTTTAACAAAAGGTCGCTCGTGGCAAACGCGGTCATCGCCGCCAGCAACGCTTAATTCATGTTTCAATTCACTCATTGGAAATAAATCTCCCTATTCTATTGGAACTGTACGGTCTACATCAAATGCTTGCACATTTTCCGGTCATTCATACATTAGAAACACCCTACTATTCTGAGGCATTCCGAATGTCGATAGCCATTATCGACTAATTTCGATAGGAAAACAATGACCTTCTTTATTTCTTAACTTCATATCTATGCTATATTTAAAATTACACTTTATTTCTTATCAACATGGAGCAAGAAGATGGTGAAAATTAACAAAAGCACTGTGACCAAATCCGTTTTATTATCTAGCGTTGCCTTATTGGCTGGTTGTAGCAGTATGGGTACTACCGGCCCTACTTATGAACAATCTAATATGCCTAAATCGACAGCGCATCCCCCTTACCATTTCGCTGACACACGCCCTGCTACAGGGAAAAATGTGTTCATTTTTGATCCAAAACAAACGGCTTGGGCAGCTTATGATAGAGAGGGTAAATTACTGCGCACAGGGATTGCCTCTGGCGGTAGCGACTATTGTACTGATCTAAAGGCTCCTTGTCGAACACCGTCAGGTAAATATACGGTATATCGTGAAGAAGGTGCGAATTGCAAGTCTCATACATTTCCTCTAGGTAAAGGCGGCGCACCTATGCCTAATTGTATGTACTTTAGCGGCGGTTATGCTGTACATGGTTCATATGAAGTACCTAATTGGAATGCTAGCCATGGTTGTATTCGTGTTCTTCCTAGTGATGCAGCGTGGCTCAATGCTAATGTGATAAATCCCGGAGCAACGGTGATTGTGGATACTTATTAATGCCTAAACTCGATAATCTGAACCCCACTCAAACTATGGTGCGTGAGCTTTCAGAACGAATTGTGAAAGCTCAACGCCCAATACGCATTCTTGATGCGTTAAAATGGGGTTCAGAAGTTCGAGAAGATTTTTTCAATCATCAATGTAAACGCTTACCTCATATCGATCAACATTATTATCAACGCCGTCCCTTATCATTTGATCCTGAAGAAAAAACCAATGAATTTTATGCCATCGAGCGCGATATTCGTAAAAAGCTCGGACAATTCAGTGGTGTGGGTAACATCATGGAACGCATGTGCCATGAATACCGTCAAGTGATTCGCATGTTGGTGGCGCGCGGTACTCCTGAATTTACACAAATTTCTCAAGATTTATATGGCAGTACCTTAGATGCTTTTTATGCTGGTGCGCCCACATTAAAAGATTTAAGTACGTTGCTCTCAGCTACCCTGCCCGAGTTAAAAAAGAATGCTACGACTAGTGACGACAAAAAAGTTTATGATAGTGAAAGAATGGTGGAATTGTTAGGCCATCGATTAAAAAAATATTTTGGTGACAAAGAAGAACAAGTTCGAGTTAAATTGAGTGATGATATTATTGCTGATGCTTCCGCTGGCGCTGAATTTATTAAAATACGTCGCGATGCGAAATTCAGTAAACGTGATTTACATGTCTTAGAAGTACATGAAGGCTGGGTACATCTTGGTACGACCTTAAATGGCTTAGCGCAACCGATTTGTACTTTTTTGAGTAAGGGCCCACCTTCTTCCACGGTAACACAAGAAGGATTGGCTATTATTACCGAGATATTTACTTTTTCTTCCTTCCCTGCTCGAGTACAGCGACTAACCGATCGCGTTACTGCCATTGCACTAGCCGAAGAAGGCGCAGATTTTTTCGATATTTTCAATATGTTGTGCGAAAAGGGTGTACCGCAACAATCGGCCTACACAGCAACTGCGCGAGTCTTTCGCGGCAGCACACCCAAAGGCGGACCCTTCACCAAAGATATCGTTTACAGCAAAGGCTTTGTGCTGATTTATAACTATATCCGCTTAGCTGTGCAACGTGGTTTGCTATCACGTATTCCTATGTTATTTGTAGGAAAAACCACGTTAGAAGATTTGCATGTATTGGAAGATTTGGTCGATGAAAAGTTAGTGATCATGCCGAAGTATATTCCACCCCAATTTAAAGATCTGTCTGCCTTAAGCGCTTGGATGTGTTACTCATTATTTTTAAACAAATTAAGTTTAGATGAGTTGAGTAGTCATTATAAAGCGTTTTTGCATGAGTCGGAGTGACCCTTTTACTCTTCTACGCTCACACTCTCAATCACTACATCTTCTACTGGCACATCTTGATGTCCGCGGCGCGTAGTCGTTTTAACTTTGCGAATTTTATCTACCACATCCATGCCATTCACAACGTGTCCAAACACACAATATCCCCAATCATTGTTCGACTTATAATTCAGAAAATCGTTATCTGCCACATTAATAAAAAACTGACTTGAAGCAGAATGCGGATCAGACGTTCTAGCCATCGCCAGTGTGCCGCGTTTATTAGGCTTAGCTTTATCCGCTTCATTCATAATGGTGTCATTTTTTTCTTTGCTTTCCATTCCTGCAATAAAACCACCGCCTTGGATCATAAAACCATCAATCACGCGATGAAAAATAGTATCTTTATAAAAATTTTCACGCGCATATTTCAGGAAGTTTTCCGCGGTTACTGGAGTATTGGTAAAATCCAGTTCAATTTGTATATCGCCGACATTGGTATGGAGGGTAATCATAAATTTCATTCCTAAGTGATAGTTAACGTGCCTTATTCTACCGCGAATTGGCGGTTTTGGCATTATTTTTTTGGCACCCTTTGTGTAGCTTTGATGCAGGGACAATTTGTAAAATTCTCGTCGTACCGGGTCCCGCGGACAAGCCGTGGGACGCGGTATCCAGAACGCATCGATACACCCTGGATCCCGCGAATAAATCGCGGGACGACGTGGCTTTAGGGGTGTTTGCACTTTTACAGCCATTCCTGCAACCGATTCACCTCTTCTTCCGTAAAATACAATCCGGTCTTGGTGCGGCGCCATAAAATATCTGCCGCTGTGGTGACCCATTCATGTTTGATTAAATACCGTACTTCTGCTTCATATAGGTCTGCACCGAAGTGTTGGCCTAAATCAGCAATACTTTGTTTATTCTGCAAAATAACTTGGCTTTTTGTGCCATAGGTTCGAGCATAACGTTGGCATAAACTGGTGGGGAAAGCGGGATATTCCGCTACTAATTGTTTTGCAAAATCTTCGAAACAGGCAATTTCTCCGCCTGGTAATGGTTCATCCTTAGTCCATGCGGTGCCTATTTGGGGGAAATAATCCCGAATTTTATCTACTGTTTTTTCGGCTAATGCGCGATGGGTTGTTAACTTGCCGCCATAAATAGTTACCCACGGTGATTGGGGATAAATGGTTTCTAGTTTTATATGAGACTCTCTACTGATTTTAGACAATGCGCCTTGATGCTGACTATACAAGGGTCTAACACCGGAGTAAGATCGATAAACCTGATCCGGTGTTAATTGATGTTGAAAATAATGGTTAACGACTTTGCACAAATAATCGATTTCGTCTTTATCAATCTTAACATCAGTCGGATCGCCTGTGTAAGCGATATCAGTCGTACCAATGACGAAAAATTTTTCATCATGCGGAATTACAAACACAATCCTGCCATCATCATTTTGTAAAATAAAGGCTTTATTACCTTGATAAAACCGCGGCACGATTAAATGGCTGCCTTTAACCAAACATAAATGCGGTTGCACGGTTCCTGCTGGAAATATGTTTTTCACCACATCGTCAGCCCAAGGGCCAGCAGCATTAATCACTATTTTAGCCTTGATCGTGTGTTGTCCTTGTGAGATGTTTTCTACCTGTATATGCCAACCACCATTCGGCTGTGATTTTGCGGTGACAAATCGCGTACGTGGTAAAATCTCCGCTCCTTTTCGTTGCGCTAATTGTAAATTGGCAATCACTAAACGTGCGTCATTGCCCCAGCAGTCAAAATAGGTAAAACCCTTATCTGCATTTTTTAATGCATAATCTGAATTAGCTAGCTCAACGCGGTGGGATGCGGGAAAATAATTTTTTGCCAGATGATCATATAAAAATAATCCTATCCTAATCAGCGAAGGCGAATGACAGGTTCGATTATCGGGCATAATAAATTCTAATGGATGTACCAAATGCGGCGCACGCGTTAATAAAAGATTGCGCTCTTGCAGAGATTCTTTTACTAATTTAAAGGCAAATTGTTCCAGATAACGTAAACCGCCGTGAATTAATTTGCTACTAGCCGAGGAGGTAGCACCAGCGAAATCTCCTTGCTCACAAATAGCAACTCGTAATCCTCGACCGGCAGCATCGGCTGCAATCGCTGCACCATTAATCCCACCACCAATAATAAAAACGTCGTATTCCATGATAACTAATACCCTTTCAACAAATCCGCATGATCTGAAAAAATACCATCAACACCCATATCAAATAAATTTTCTGCTAATTTAATGGTATTCACGGTATAACAAAAAACTTTACGTTGTGTTTTTTTAATGGCATCGATTCGTTTGGGTGTAGCGATGAGCTGATTTAAATGTACGGTATCACAAGCTAAACTCTCTGCATTCCATTCCCAATTTTCCATCCATTGATCCATTAACAAACCTAATCTAGCTTGTGCATCGCGTTGCCGCAGCTCTATCATCGCTTGGTGAGAAAAGCTAGAAAAAATAGGGGGGGTGTGATGTTTAGGCCAGTGATGTCGAACGGCATCCAGGGTTTTAACAACTAACTCAGCAATGCGATTATCATGGGGTTTAATTTCCAAATTCATCGCTAAATCAAGTTCCGCCAATGTAGTTAGCATTTCAACTAACGTTGGAATGCTTGTGCTTTTATAGTGAGGCGAAAACCAAATCCCTGCATCAGCTTGTTTAAGTGTGGCTGCTGATTTTCTGGCGATATGACCCTGCATATTGGTGGTACGATTTAGCATGTCATCATGAAAAACAAACACCTCGCCGTCTTTTGATAAAGTCACATCAAACTCAACCCACTTTGCTCCCATTTTTTTTGCGAGTTGCATGGCCGGCATGGTGTTTTCCGGTGCGTCCGCACTTGCTCCACGATGGGCAAAGAGTATTTTATTGATAAATGGCGAGGTCATTTTAGGTTGTTAGTTCCCTTGTAAAAAACGTCGTCCCGCGGACAAGCCGCGGGACGACGACAGCATACGTACCCTAGTGATACCCTAACAAAATAAACAACATGGATCTAGTATATTGATTCTATCTGTGGTTTACTTTAACTTTGATTAAGTATCCCTCTTACTAGGAGTTAGAATAGTTATGAAACGTTATCTTTTACCCACGATTTTAGCGAGTTTGTTAGCGACCGGGGCTTGCTATGCGGCAGAAAAAAAAACATCCCCTGCTCCGACTACGAATAATAAGGCAGCGACTGACTTAGTTAATAATTTGACCAAGGGTCAAGCTAACATTGTTAAATCTTTTGATTCCTTGGGTAATCTAGAAGGATTTGTCTTAAAACCGGCCAATGGACAAAAAGGCCAACCCACCATTATTTATGCTGACAAGAATGGACAATATGCATTTGTGGGCGCACTACTTGCTCCGAATGGCGAGAACCTAAGTTCACAGGATAATCAAAAATATATCGTTGCTAGCATGGCTCAACAAGCTTTAGCCGATGCTAAAGGTACGGCTTGGGTACTCGATGGTAAGCCAGATGCCAAACACATGACCTATGCTGTAGCGGATCCTAATTGCATTTACTGTAACAAATTATATGAAGTCACTCGCCCATTTGTTAAATCCGGTGATTTAGCTATTCGTTGGATTTGGGTAGGCTTTTTGAAAGATTCTAGCCCAGGTTTAGCACAAGCGATATTAGCGGCTAAAGATCCAGCTGCTGCTATGGCACAAGACGAAGCTAAATTTGATGAGAAGAATGAGCAAGGTGGCTTACCTCCTCTGACTAATCCTCCGAAAGATGTGGCCGATAAATTTAAAAAGAATATGGATTTTCTCGGTAAGTATCAATTCCCAGGTACACCTGTGTTGATTTATCGTGACCAAGCTGGCGCACCCCAAGCAAGCTTTGGTTTACCCGCAAACGAGCAGTTAAGCGCTGCTGTGAACAACATGGGCAAGCTATAAATCTCACCTCACAGAGGGCGAATTGCCATTCGCCCTTTTGAGTCATTATAACCCGGATTCCGCTTCGCTGCATCCAGGCTACAAAGACTTTAAAAACAACTTAAAGCGAAGGTGACATACCTGCTGCACTTGGCTGTATTTCCATAGCTTGTCTTATGTTAGACACGACTTTTTCTGCATCTACGCCTGTTAATTTAAATGTTGAGTCATCCTCTTGTACCCAGGTAAAACAAGAGCCATAGGTAAATGCTTCATTAAGCATACGCTGACACTCGGCCACCACCTTCTCAGAAGTTAAATCACACTCCCGTGAAAGCGTGACATAATTGTCCGGTAGATCTACTATCTTACGCATTTGATACAACGCATGTGTTATTTGCCATTTATAGTCTTGAGCTGACCAAGATAGCCCTGTTTGCTCGTTTAACTTATTAACAACCAATTGGAGTATACTGTTATCAGTACTTAGTAGTGTGTCTATCGATAAAGTCATTAACATCGCCAGCCTAACATCATAAGCAAGTTCCGTTGAAGCTAATAAAAGCTGACATTTTTGGATATCCGCTAGAATTTTCTCATTACCGTTAACTTTAGCTGCAAACTGTAGATGCTGCTCAAGAGCCTTTACGCTTATTTCAAGCAAATTAATTGCCCAGCCGATCGATGAGTTAGGAGACATATACGACTCCAATGTATCCGCATAAGCTATCAATTCAGCTGCTGTTGGCTTTCCTTGAACCACTGCTTTTTGATAAGTATTACGAAGTGACCATCCCACTGCTACTTCGTCAAACGCATTCATCTGATAAGCAATGCCGGGATTTTGTAATATGCTCATTTTAGCTCGGGCATAAACAAATTTGGAAATTACTGCAGGCTCTTGCGAATCATTGGAAGTTTCATTTCCAGCATGCGTTCTGGCATCACCGGCTATTACAATAACTGGAATGCGATCGGTGGTACCGCGTTTAGTAAAATTTTCAACCATCTCTGGCCCTACCGTCACTTTAATTCCTTCATTTTCAGTTATCCATTCTTTTTTAGAGAGCACTGATAATGAAACATTTCTATTATGGTTCCAATCTTCAAAGAAAACAGTGTCGATAGCTTTTCTTTCAGCCTCTAAATTGGGGCGGTTACTTTCAGCAGGTTGTACTAAACGTACCACTGTAATTTGTCCTTTTCCGTAAAGACGCGCATTTTTTTGTTCCTGATCAAATATATTGAAAGCATTCTTATATGCCACTGCAGCCAGCGGAGCTAACATACGTGTAATGGATAAGGCTGGTGATCCAAAAATATTAGCAAAAGCACCCATACCAGGTAAATGCAATATAAACTCTAAATCTTTAGCCGCATATTTAGTTTGATGATGACTCACTAATGCCGCACGCATTTTTGACAGCAAATGCTGAGTGATCTCTTGTTGGTAAAGTTTACCATCGAGCTCAAAGCGATACGGCGTTTCATCTTGAGTAAAAACTATTATTTGTTCATTATTCTGTCTAAGTACGGGTTTATCAGGATCAATGCTGAATGCCGCCAACATAGGAAAAGCCTTAATAAATGGACATTTCCCATCAATAAGATCCTTTTCATTAAACCTTTCAAACTCATAATCTGATGCTAAAACGACATGCGCCATTGTCGGAGTCTGTGGTTGAGGCTTACCTTTTGTTGCAAAGTACCCACCGTAACTCAATATATCTTGATTCACAGCAACCATCACGTTATGAGTGGGTATAACATCGTAGTCACCAGGATTTTTGTGCTGTAATGTTTCTCCCAAAGCGGTTTCAATATTTCGTCCACCGGCGGTACAAATAAGAAATTTTTCTTGCTCCCAAATTAGAGGATTTTCAGGTTTCTTAATTGCTGAGTTATCATTTCCATACTCATCTTTATGATAAAAAAGAAAAACATTTTGAGCATCTTCTTCAGCTCGTTGTGAACATGATTTTACTTTTTCTATCCAGGTTTCAGCATCTTTAATTTGCCGGGTTCCTTCCGCGCGCTTGGCATGATTTTTGTGAAATCTGCGTTTAGTTACGAAATCACTTAATGCAGTTTGTGATGCTTGCGTTGGTATACTGTCATGTGAAGTAGAACTTAAAGAGATGTTTAAGCTTGAGGCATCAGTCCTTGATGTTACTTGTAATTGCAATGCAGCACTTAGCTTCGCCTCTTTTTTAGCTGCAGTACTTTCGGAAGCGAGAGATCCTTGATCAATAATAATACTATTTAATGATGCAGATAATTGACGTAGCCCGAAGATAACACCCCTTTCATCTTTTGAAATAATACGTGCAAATAGTTCATTAGCTGTTTTACCAACACCATCATCCACCAGCTTATGTACATAACTGGTTAATTTGTCGAGTGTTGATACTGGTCGTGAATGCCTTTTAAATAATCGGCCACCGTTGTTTGACGAACTTGATGTTGATTCCTGATTATCTTCAATAATCTCTCCATCCTGAGTAAATGGTTTTATACTTTTGAAGTTTGATAGTGGTACATCTATAGCTTCGATACCGGCACAATTTACTATAGCCAGATAAAGCCGTGGAAGAAGATTGCTGCGATCACATTCTTGAAATTTTTTCATTAAGGCTGTTTCTATACAAAAAGTAAAATCCGTCCAACGTCTATCTAAGAACTCTCTTCGAGAGGCCGGCTGTTGAAGTAATGCAGTTATAATAAATAATTTTTCATCGAGTGCGAGCGTTGATTGCTGCAAGCAGTTTAAATAAAATTGCGTCCTATTTTTTATATTGGTACTTTGACCATCAGTAGATATAGACTCAATAAATTTTTCTAGTTCATATACAACGGTATCGATAAGTTTTATCTGTATTTTATCAGTGTAGGACAAAATACCCGCATCTTCAGCGATAAACAAAGCCTCAACATGACCTCGATGAACCAATACATCAACTAATGCTGGATAATACCATGGATAAGTTTGTCGCATGTAAGCAACCATCTCTGGTTTGCATGCCATGATGTGTGTGGAAGAAATGAATGAGTCTGTAATCGGACTAGACGATGAACTTGAGGAAACACTTGCATCGACCTTAGTATCATGTGTTTGATTTCTTGTAGTGATGATATAAGGATAGTCATTGTGTCCCTCTGTGCAACAGCGGACATCATCACCTGCAACATAGATGACGGTAGTTCTCTCAAATTCTGGATAATTAGCTGGATGCTCTTTAATATCCCGCATAAGTTGAGGATGGTCTGTCCATTCAGGTTGTCCCATATCAACATTGCTCACTTTGCATTTGTTCAGCAAATTTTTTTCTTTTGCCGTTAATCCCAAGTTATCTTGATTCTTGATCAATTCATCAATAATGGTTTGTAATAAGTCAGCACGATAATGCGCTGGAAGAAATGGGCGCTTATTGCTTCTTGCTTTCGGCGCTACATAAGCATCATGAGTAGGAGATAGAAAAATGTTATCAATATCCACACGGCCATCCAGCTGAGCTTCGGTACATGCATCGTGTAATTGCTTCGCTGCATCTCGAATCATCATCAGTACGTGCCCTGGATGAGGAGGATTCATCGAGCCGGTCATTAAAAGCGTTAGATGTGTACTTGCTAGTTTTTGGATATCAATATTTCTAAGATTTTCATGCGCCATAATAATCTCTCTCCAGTTTTAAATTCCGCCGAATAACTTGGGCTAGTATACTGGGCTTTTATTAAGGAAATATTAGGGGCCTGTTGACCATTTGCTAGGTTTCTCTGTACCGGACAAAAAGGGTTGCTCTTGAAAAACCGGCTCCAAAATCACGTCGTCCCGCGGCTTGTCCGCGGGATCCATGCCTTCTTCTCCGCACCCTGGATCCCGCGAATAAATCGCGGGACGACGAAGATTCTAAAAAGTGTCCGGTACGGAGACTAGGTTTTTATGATTTTGTGTACAACCCCGTCAAAGTCGTCTTGCCTAATACATGCCCCATCATGGCTTGTTGTAATTGATCGGCGGTTAAATTGGGACCAACAAATAAAGCTTGATCCAGGGCATATAAATCAAATTGATAATGATGGGTTCCTTGCGGCGGACACGGGCCTTGGTACAATGATTGATTCCAACTATTAACCCCTACCAATATCCCCTGCTCTTGCGCAGTAATGTCTTCGGCGAGTGAGTTAACTTCGCCTGGAATATTGTAAAGCACCCAATGTGTCCAATCACCCGATGATGCATCGGGATCATGCATAATTAAAGCGAAAGCCTGGGTCGCTGCTGGCGCCTCCGCCCATTTTAATGGTGGAGAAATATCTTGCCCAAAGCAAGTATATTTTGCGGAGATTGGTCCATTATTTTTAATGGCCGAGCTGCTTAAGGTAAACATGAAGATCAGTGGAGCGGCTGCCGTCGTCATAGATATCATAGATATGATCCATAAAGTGAATAAAACAGAAAGACGGGCTATTTTTTTCATTCAACACTCCAAGCGAAGATTAACTTCATCGTAAATAATACCATGCTCTTAGATCGGAGGCTACAGAAGTTGCATCACTGCCGCCGCTGCTTTTTCATTGGCATTTTGTTTTAGTATACGATGAAGGCGATCGAAAATCAGCAATTGTTCTGCATGGGTTGAGGATAATTGCTGGAGTAATTGTTTGGTGAGATTGTCGGGGGTAACATCGTCCTGAATTAATTCTGGTACCAGGGGTTGATCAGCGAGCAAGTTAGGCAACGCAATAAATTTTACTTTAATTAAACGTTTGGCAATCGCAAATGCCAATGGTGATAATTTATAAGCGACTACCATGTTTTTTTTGTTGAGCATGGCTTCTAGCGTGGCGGTGCCGGAGGCTAACAAAATAGTATCCGCTGCCGTCATTGCGGTTGATGCTTGTTCTTTTACGATTGTGATAGGTAAATCAGATG
>CAZULF010000035.1:0-342 GCA_964621215.1 uncultured Legionellales bacterium
TTCACCCGTAGGTCGTATGCGGTATTAGCGTAAGTTTCCCTACGTTATCCCCCACAACTGGGCAGATTCCTATGCATTCCTCACCCGTCCGCCACTCGCCACCAGGGTTGCCCCCGTGCTGCCGTTCGACTTGCATGTGTTAGGCATGCCGCCAGCGTTCAATCTGAGCCAGGATCAAACTCTTCAGTTAAAATCTACGCGCCTTGCGACGCTATCTTTTGAGCTGAATGTCCAACCCCAAGCGTTCATTGCTGACTCTTGGTTTTGTTACTTGACACTCAACAAGTTCGACTCCTCGAGTCGTCCCTGCAGGCGTCCGCACAAGTTACCTGCGCACACTGT
>CAZULF010000035.1:352-17776 GCA_964621215.1 uncultured Legionellales bacterium
GCCAGCGTTCAATCTGAGCCAGGATCAAACTCTTGGTTTGTTTCCTGTCGTGGCCTAAGCCACTGTCTTGTTTGGTAACCTAAGTTACCTAATCTTTTGAATCATCTGTCGCTATTTTCTCAATTGAATTGTGCGCTTTGCGCAATCCAATACATTTTCATGCTTGAATTTACGTTAGCGCCCACACAAATTGCTTGTTTTGACTGTATCGATTTTTAAAGAACTTGTACTTTTAACAGGCCGCGCCTGCTTATCCTCGCCGCTTTATCGCCGAAGAGCTGCGCATTCTACACTATCCATTAACCCTGTCAACTGTCTTTGATAAATCTTTTTGGAAATTTATTCGGAATGGGAATGGACATTGGTGGAACGTTGACAATTGTTCGAAACTTGTTATACGCCTATCAGTCAGGATGGGTTTAATTTAACCACTTCACCTAATCCCGTTTACCTCGCCTTTCAGGAGTATAAGCATCAAAATATTTAATACCTAAATCGTGAGCGACATCTCGTGCTGGTGCCGATTTTGGAGGTGTGTTATTCAGAACTGCAGTTGGCATCTGCGCAAACCAAGGATGCAGATTCGCGTTTTTTCTCGTATCCACAAAATAGTCTAACAATCGACTAATTTTCACCTCATCAGCCTTATCTACTTTTTTATGAGGTACCACAACTAGGCCATTAAGAAGAATTTGATTTTGACTCAGAATATTCTGAAGACGACTGACTTGACTGTAAGTAGAAAGGTTTACTACATTCCAGGGGCCAAAAGATGACAGAACAAATAAAAAAATGGCCGTCAAGTAAGTGAACTGTGTTTGTCGTTTAAATCTTGTTTGCAAGGAATAGAGTAAACAAGTGATGAGCCAGAGCGAAAATAACAGCGTGACATAACGATCTTCCGTTATTCCCTCTTGATAAACACCCATACCGGTAGCAACAGCAATTAAAAGCAATGGCGGAAATAACAACTTGAACAAATGCTTTCTAAACCAATTCATCATTGCTGTTTGATTTTGGCTGCAAAAATAACTTGCTAAATAGGCCACCACACTGATAAGCCCAACAGTAATAACTGTAAAAGCAATGTCCCCATTTAACAAACTGCCTTGAATGATATTTTTTACTATATAACAATATAAACCAATGGTGGCGTAAATAGGAAAAGGAACTAAGAGATAAGCCAAAATATAGTCCACAAAACCTTCATTCTCAGATACAGATTTTTGTGTAAACGAAGTGGGAATGCCTTTCAGGATTATAACCGGAAAAATGATGTAGACAATGAACGGCCATATTATATCGTACAATGTAGCAAGTACCTCAACCGAGTTACCATCGATATGAAAAATCAGGCTTAAAATAACGCCTAACGCCAGCACCCCTACATATAGACTCACATAGAGAGCAAGCGAAACGACGAAAGCCCAAATAAACTCTTGGCAAATGCGATAATTAAACCGTCCGATTTGTTCATCCGTAGCTTTAGAGAACACAAAAGGTGCCACCATGACAGATAAAATTAACGCTGCATTTAACAAAAATATTATCCATCCTGATGATCTCATGAATACATATTCATATTCCAATATCGGTACGCTAGTAAGGTATGTTGCTAATAAAAGCAAGACAGGAATGCCAATACCGTAGTAATAATATTGGCTTAATTGTTTACCTTCTGTAAAAAGTCGCCAAGCAATTAACCACAAAGATCCTGCTATAAAAATACGTTCACACGTAGTGGGATTAAGATCGAAATGAGCCATTTTATAATCTGCCAAGATTAAAAAATAATAGAAAACACACCCCACCAAAACTAAGGCAAAGCGAGAACTGACTTGAAGCAGTTGCTGTTGTATGTTTTTAATAGACTCAGAAATCATTATATAAGCTTATCTGGCTGCGCTTTTAATGCTTGCCGTACCTTTAAATCATAATATTGTTCTATTATCACCGCGAGTATGAGGGAGAAAATAACAAATTGCAGTACTGCGATGATAATAGCACCTATCCCTTGGAGTAGTATGCCGATAGTAGACACTTCTGAAAATGAGAATATGCCAGCAATAATCCCCGTAAACATAGAGATAACTAGTAATGCACCAACACTCATCATATTCGCAATCATGAGTATGCCCGCTGTGCGGAACCAATGCGGCCAGACCAAACGTGCACTGCTCGCTAAACAAGTCCAGCCATTTTTATCGTCAAACAAGATACAGGGAATCACATACATGAATAAGATAGCGAGAATAATACCGGGGATAACGAATGCTATTGTCCCAACCATCACACTAAGTGCATATAAAAGGGCGCCTAACAAAATATAATGTAGGCGACGCAAGCAAAAACCGAATACTTTCTTAAAACTAATCATCTGTGTTTGACGAAATTGGTAAAGTCCATAAAACATCAAACTCTGTGTTAACATTATAAGGAAAAATACTACAAAAAAAATAATGGCAACGCTTATTCCTGATAATGGCACCTGATGATCAATGGTACCGTCTTTTATGGCTATAAATAGCGTTAATGCGGCAATAAACGGTACCATGAGGAGTAATGAACTTAAATTGATAACCTGCATGTCTAGGAAGCTATTTTTAAATAGTCGTAGTCCATCAAGCACAACTTTTTTAATACTACGAGGAGATATGGCTGTTTTCATATTCATTATCACTCCGGCTGTTCAATTGTTGCGCCAATATAGCGCAAGTTTTATACCGAAGTCAAGCTTTTTGGACTTATTTACTAACCCTAACCCGCGCAAACCGGCGTTTGCCGACTTGATAGACATGATCCGTACCCGTATTAATAACTAAATGCGGGTCGGTAATAACCATACTATCAATACGTACAGCATTTTGTTTAATCATTTGTAAAGCATTTGAGGTGCTAGGTACCAGACCAGCATTTTTTAGTAGATTAGCAATAGGAATATTATCGGAATCGATAGTTAAGGTAATCTCTTCAATTTCTGTCGGCATCTGACCTTCACGGAAACGAGAAATAAAATTCTCTTGTGCTTGTTTAGCTGCCGCTTGATCATGAAAACGCGCGACAATTTCCTGGCCGAAAGCGAATTTGATATCGCGCGGATTTGCACCTTCTTTAACAGCTTTACGCCAAGCGGCAATTTCACTCGCTGACTTTAAACTAAGAAGATCGATATAGCGCCACATGAGTTCATCAGAAATTGACATGATTTTACCGAAAATATCATCGGCAGATTCATTGATACCAATATAATTACCTAATGATTTAGACATTTTCTTAACGCCATCTAAACCTTCTAGTAATGGCATCATGAGTACCACTTGTGGTGATTGACCATAATGTTTTTGTAACTCACGTCCCATCAATAAATTAAATTTCTGATCGGTGCCGCCAAGTTCTACATCGGCTTTGAGAGCGACAGAATCATAACCCATCACGAGTGGATAAATAAATTCATGAATACCAATCGAATTCCCTAATTCGTAACGTTTGGAAAAATCATCGCGTTCTAACATGCGCGCAACGGTGCCCTTACCTGCTAGCTGAATAAGATCGGCGGCAGAAAATTTACCCATCCAGGTAGAGTTAAATTCAATGATCGTCTTAGCGGGATCAAGTATTTTAAATATTTGCTCCTGATACGTTTTGGCATTCACCAGCACTTCTTCATGCGTCAATGGCTTGCGCGTTACATTTTTACCCGATGGATCACCTATCGTGGCAGTGAAATCGCCGATTAAAAAAATCACTTCGTGGCCTAAATCCTGAAAATGCCGCATTTTGTTAATCAAAACCGTATGGCCCAAATGAATGTCTGGCGCCGTCGGGTCAAACCCCGCTTTAACACGCAAAGGCTTCCCTTTGGTTAACCGCTCAATCAACTCCTGTTCTAACAGGATTTCCTCGGCCCCACGTTTTATTAATTCAAGCTGCTGTTGCACCGTCACGATTGAAGTTACTCCATAATTAAAGTGAAAAAAATTGGACTGAAAATACTCATGATTTTTTCCTAAAAGTACATACAACAGCACTTTGATTTACTTGAAAAAGCAACGGGGGACTACCATTTTTCTCTAATTCTTTTTTTGCTGTAGCAATGCCGCGCCCAAATGCTTGGATAAACCCATAAGTTTTTAGCACTTCTGCAATATTGGGATTACGATAATCCGTTATGCCAGGATTACCAAAATTTTCTGCCGTCACATTACCATAAGGGCCACCAGGACTATGAATTTCTATTCTGTCATTAAACCAATATATACGTATTGGCGCATTAGTATTTTCGTACGTCCGATGCAAAACAGCATTATATAAAATTTGCTGTAGAGCTGCTGGGGGATAAAGAAAAGTTTTGATATGTGTAGGTGCAGATAGGATATCAATTGTCACCCTATTATGTGCTGCTAATTTTTCTTCTGCACGACGAAGCATTTCCATTAAAGAACCACCAATTTGCTGTTCATCAATAATAGGATCCGCTAAGTCATTACCATCAATTCGTAAAAATTGTATATATGCGCCAGGCAAAAAATCTTGCGGACTTTTACCTAAAGTAAGTAACCCAAGAATTGTTGGTGTGGTCTCCTCAGGAGAAACTATCATTCGACAAGCGGCTAGTCTTTCCTCATACGTTCTACCATTCATTTCCAAAATATCTGGAGCAAATGCGGCGGGTAAGAATTCCGTTTTAAAAATAAGCTCTGAAAGATCAGATATTTTTGCGGAAGGCACAGGATAAATATCAAAAGGGATATTTTTATATCTTCGTTTTTCAATGAGAATGCGTTCTTCTTGTTCATTTGCAATAGCTAGGCGTGATCCAGTACGAATCCAAATACGTCCTTCGTATTTTAATGGAGGCATATCAGAGGGCATCACGGTAACCACCGCCATTTCAGCACCCTTTAGTATCCGCTTTTCAACAGAAAAAACCGGCAAGGGCAAAATATTACCATCTGTTTTCATATCAGCGAGATTACAGAGTAATTCATCAGTTATAGGCTCACCAGATGGGGTGCCATCATCGCAAGCCCCGATAAATAGCACACCGGGCTTATTATAGTTAGGTAAATCATTAGCAAATGCGCATACAGTTTGTCGAACTTTTTTACGAGTCTCATTTCTAAATGATTGTTTCCGTTCACTCCTAGCAGACTCAATATCATTAAGCAGAGATTCAAGTTCATGATCTGTTAAATTTTTCATCGAAATTTTCCATAAGATACAGGCTGAATTTCGATTATATCATGCTTATTGCATATTTTAATGTTTCGTCATGAGGATGTGCGTTCACGGGACGGAGAGAGTAGGCTAGACCTTATGGTATGAACGCCTTCGTGAAGCGTGTGAGGTGGTGATACCGAACTCGAGAGTATAGAAACGTATTCACAGCGTCTTCATGAAGATCTTTCATGGCCACAAGGTCAAAACGTTCCCCGGATTCCGCTTCGCTCCATCCAGGCTACATAGTAGAACAATTTTTGTTCTAAATTAAATCCATTGCCTTTTTTCTTTCTCTCAGAATTTGACCAAAATCGATTTATCGGCTATGGTTATACGTCTAATGGGAACAAATAAGAACAGGATTGGATCGTTATTCATGATGAATGTTAGTGAAATCAATATACAAGAATGGAATGGGTTGTTACAATCGCCTAAGCGAATTGCGCTTGTTTTATTCACTGTCATCACCGTTGTCGGCGGATTGATGATTGATCAAATATTTTTCAACCCTGACCGCTTAACTTCCACCCAATTTATAAATTTGCCTGAACAGCACGTCATTGAACAATCTAATGATGCACCCTTAGTTTCTGCCACTGAAACTCTGGTTCCGATCGTTCAAACCCCAGCTTCTACGCCAACATGGAAAACTTTATCTATAGTAAAAGGCTCTACCCTTGGCACCTTACTCAAATCAAATGGAATTAATACAACTGATATCGCTGCTGTAACCAGTTTACCTGCGGTGAAAAAAGACATGACGCGTCTCAAAGCAGGTCAAAAAATTGAGATTTTAAGCAATGGCAGCGATGCTTTGCTTGGAATGCGATACAAAATCAGTGAGCGCCAAACTATTAATGTAGTCAGCAAACAAGAACATGTTTTTATTGCTAACATCATTTCACAACCTATAACGAAACATAAAGTATCTGTACATGGCACTGTGCGTGGTTCATTATCTAAATCCGTCGCTCGTGCAGGCGTCCCCAAAAAAATTGCAAATGAATTAGCGAATATTTTTTCTTCTAAAATGAATCCTTCTAAAGATTTACATAACGGTGACCGATTTAACATCGTGTATGAAGATGAATATGTCGGTTCCAAAAAAATTGGCACCACGGGTATCGTTGCTGCAAAATTAGAAACACGAAAAGAAACTTACAGTGCTGTACGTTTTGTTGATGCTCAAGGCCGTACCAATTACTATACGCCGGAAGGCAAAAGCTTAAAGAGTGGTTTTTTACGTACACCCGTACATTATAATCGCATTGCATCTAGCTTTAGTCCAGGACGTGTGCATCCGATTCTACACATTCGACGTCCACATTATGGCGTAGATTTAAGTGCGCCACGCGGCACCCCCATTGATGCAGCTGGCGATGGTATAGTCAAATTTGTTGGCCGCGATTCTGGTTATGGTAACCTAGTTATTATTGATCATGGACATGGCATCACCACGCGTTATGGACACATTCAAAAATTTGCGAAAGGCTTACGTGCTGGACAACACGTAAGTGAAGGACAATTGATTGCATATGTCGGTAGCACGGGTTTAGCAACTGGTCCGCATTTACACTATGAATATCGCATTAATGGCGTTCCACATGATCCTTTACGCGTAAAATTACCTGGTGGTGCACCTATTAAACCTGCATATAAGAAACAATTCTTAAAAACAGCGCATGAATTAATGGTCGAATTAGAAACGACCGATGAAAATGCTTTTGCATCCACTCATACTACTGATAATAAGGCATGAAACCTTTACGTTATATTGGGTTAATGTCGGGCACGAGCATGGATGCGGTTGATGCCGCATTGATTGAAATCAATGACTCTCAAATTCAAACCCTTGCAACACATGCTAAGCCATTACCACCATCCCTACGTGAAGAAATCTTAGCCTTAACCCAGCCTGGGGATAATGAAATTGTGCGCATGGGAGTATTAGATAATCAAATTGGCGAGCTATTTGCTGAAACTGTGAATGAGTTGTTACAGCAAAATTCTATTTCACCCTCAGAAATTTCTGCCATTGGTAGCCACGGCCAAACTATTCGTCATCATCCACAACCACCATTATGTTTTACCTTGCAAATTGGTAATCCCAATATCATCAGTCAACGCACAGGTATAACGACTGTGGCTGATTTTAGACGTCGTGATATTGCAGTTGGGGGGCAAGGTGCTCCATTAGTACCTGCTTTTCACGCGCAAGTATTTCGATCGCCTGAAATTGATCGCATTATTTTGAATCTCGGAGGCATTGCCAACATCACGGTGCTCCCGGCTGATTTGTCACAGCCTGTGATTGGTTATGACACAGGCCCCGCAAACTGTTTAATGGATAGCTATATTCAACAACATTTTTCTGATAAACATTATGATCACGATGGTGTATGGGCTGCAGCAGGTACTATTAACCCCACATTACTTGCAACCATGCTACAAGAACCTTACTTAGCATTAATGCCGCCCAAATCTACTGGACGTGAGTTGTTTCATCTGGGGTGGCTCAACCAGCATCTCGCGCAAATATCCGCAACCATTAATCCCGTTGATATACAAGCAACGTTATTAGAATACACGGCTAACACTATTGCCGATAGCATAAAAAAACACACAACATCATCGTGTGAAATATTATTATGTGGTGGTGGAAGTTATAATCGCTTTTTAGTAGCGCGATTACAGGCGCTATTGAAAAATTTCACACTAAAATCGACGGCTGATTATGGCATTGATCCGAGTTACGTCGAAGCGGTTGCGTTTGCCTGGATGGCGCATTCCACTCTGCATAATTTACCCTGTAATTTACCTTCCGTCACTGGCGCAAAAGAACTTGTTATTTTAGGTGGCGTATATTTAACTTAAGCATCAAACGTTGCCATCACTGGTGTGTGATCAGAAGGTCGCTCTAATTTACGTGGTTCTTTATGAATATCACATTGTCGACATAACTTGGCCATCGTCTCACTCGCAAGAATATGATCGATACGCAAACCATGATTGCGACGAAATGCTAGCATACGATAATCCCACCAACTATAACTTTTAGGTTGTTGTTCAAATAATCTGAATGTATCTTTTAAACCTATATCTAATAGTGCAAAAAATTGTTCGCGTTCAGCAGGAGAAACTAATACATGTCCTTCCCATGCCGCAGGATCGTGAACATCTTCATCACGTGGAGCAATATTAAAATCACCTAAAATGACTAGTTTTTCATGTTGCTTCAGTTCTTCGACTACAATTTGACGCAATGCTTCTAACCATTGAAGCTTATATTGGTATTTATCGCTGTCAACCGCTGCACCATTGGGAACATAGACATTGATAATACGCACGTTATTTACTGTTGCGGCAATGAAACGTTTTTGTGGATCTTCTGCATTTGGAAAAGCCAAAACAACATCAGAAATAGGTTGTTTCGCCAAAATAGCCACGCCATTGTAAGTAGGCTGGCCACAAAAAACGACTTGATAACCCGCCTGCTCAATTGCCTCCCGCGGAAATTGGGCGTCTATGGTTTTGGTTTCTTGTAATCCAATCACATCCGGTTGCGCTTGTTCTAACCAAGTTAATAAATGCGGTAATCGAACTTTAAGGGAATTAACATTCCATGTGGCTATTTTCATGTGAAACTCTCTTGCTAATTTGTGATAACGGAACTTTTTAATTGTATTTTACCCATAAACCGTTACAATCACATTAAAATAACGTCAAAAACTTTTTTATTACAGGATTTTATGCGCAATTGAAAACTCTTTTTACTGGAAAAATGACTGTCCTTGGCTGTGGCGGGGTCGCTCAGTGCGTTCTACCATTGATATTAAAACACTTCGATATTCTCCCCTCAAACATCACTGTGGTCGATTTCATCGATAATCGCGAGCGTATATCTCACCTATTGAAACAAGGTATTAACTACCTGCAACATAAAATCACACCCGATAACCTCGATGCATCTTTAACAAAATTAGCCTCAACTGGCGATTTGATTATTGATTTGGCATGGAATATTGATTGTATTGAAATCATTGACTGGTGCCATCAGCATGGAGTTTTATACATTAATACCTCGGTTGAAGAATGGGATCCCTACACTAATAACCATTTAAACACCCCCACAACACGAACTTTATACCATCGTCATATGCGATTACGCCGACATATTCAGTCTTGGCAAAAATCGAAAGCTGCCACGGCCGTGTTGGATCACGGCGCTAATCCTGGCTTAGTTTCACATTTTGTCAAACAAGCCTTGCAAGACATTAGTCTGGCTATTCTAGAAAAAGGTGTGGAACCAACGCGTCAACACGCGCTTGAAAAAGCGTTAGGCGATGCCGCATTCCCACAAATGGCCTGTTTAACTGGCACCAAAGTTATTCACATCAGTGAGCGCGATTCACAAATTATTAATCGTCCCAAAGAAGTAGGTGAATTTGTAAACACATGGTCGATTGAGGGGTTATATGAAGAAAGCATCGCTCCTGCTGAGTTGGGCTGGGGTACCCATGAAAAAACCTTGCCTAGCAACGCCCATTTACACGAAGTTGGGCCAGGTCATCAAATTTGTCTTGAACAAATGGGCATGCATACCAAAATTCGTTCATGGGTTCCCAGCGGCGAAATTATTGGAATGCTAATTCGACACGGTGAAGCCTTCACTATTTCTGAGCATTTGAGTCTAAATGAACCTAATGGCTTTTCCTATCGTCCTACCGTTCATTATGCTTACTGCCCATCCGATGCCACCTTGGCGTCATTACACGAGTTAACAATGCAAAACTATGCCCACCCAACACGACAACGTGTAGTGAGCGATGAAATTATCTCTGGTGTGGATGAGTTAGGTGTCTTATTGATGGGGCACGATTTTAATAGTTGGTGGACTGGCAGTTCTTTAGACATCGACACTGCAAGGACTTTAGTTCCTGGTCAAAATGCTACCACATTGCAAGTGGCGGCTTCCGTCATTAGTGCTATCGAATGGATGTTACGCAACCCTGATGCGGGTGTTAAAGTTCCGGATGAATTGCCCTATCAAGAAATTTTATCTACTGCGCGCCCTTATTTGGGTGACGTACTTTCTATCCCAAATGAATGGACGCCGTTACAAAGCCCATGGCACGCTATGGCAAACCCTTATGGAATAAAATTAGATAAGTCTGATCCCTGGCAATTTCATAACTTTTTGGCTAGTTAGTGTGCAGGAAATAGCCTCTTTCACGTCGTCCCGCGGCTTGTCCGCGGGATCCATGCCTTCTCGATACGTTCTGGATCCCGCGGACAAGCCACGGGACGACACGATAAGATAATATTCTTTACATGTGTATTCAAAAAACTGTAGAATCAATTGAGATAGTATACATAAGGAATATAAACCGTGGCAGAAGTGATTGTTGTTACCTCAGGAAAAGGCGGCGTGGGTAAAACTACGAGTAGCGCAGCCTTTGCAACTGGCTTGGCAATGCGTGGTCATAAAACCGTAGTGATTGATTTCGACGTCGGATTGCGCAATCTTGATTTGATTATGGGTTGTGAACGTCGTGTGGTTTATGACTTCATTAACGTTATTAAAGATGAAGCCAAATTGCATCAAGCACTGATTAAAGATAAACGCCTCGACAATCTTTTTATTCTGCCTGCATCACAAACACGCGATAAAGACGCGCTCGACAAAGATGCCGTTGGCGCAATCTTAGCTAAATTGAAAGAAGAATTTGACTACATCGTTTGCGATTCTCCCGCAGGTATTGAAACAGGTGCCATCATGGCCTTGTATTATGCTGATAGTGCCATTGTGGTCACCAATCCTGAAGTATCTTCCGTACGCGATTCTGATCGCATCCTAGGCATTCTGGCCAGCAAATCCAAACGTGCTGAAGAAAATCTCGCTCCTGTGAAAGAACATTTATTATTGACACGCTATTCGCCAGCTCGAGTTGAGCGTGGTGATATGTTGAGTATCGATGATGTATTGGAAATTTTATCCGTGCCATTACTGGGTGTGATTCCTGAATCACAGGCTGTATTGCGCGCATCCAATAGCGGTACACCCGTGATATTCGATGATAATAGTGATGCCGGTTTAGCCTACGATGATGCCGTCGCTCGTTTCCTCGGCGAAAATCGTCCTCATCGTTTTACTACCGCCAAAAAACAAGGATTGCTACAGCGGTTATTTAAGAGCAAGGAAGGAGTACCAGCATGAAACGCATTTTAAATTATTTTAAAAATGGTCAGAAACCCTCTTCTGCTAGTCTAGCTAAAGAACGGCTGCAAATTATTATTTCGCATGAACGTGGAAAGAAAAATAATCGCACAGACTTTCTCACCTTGTTACAACAAGAGCTAGTTGCCGTCATTGCTAAATATTTGAAGGTCAATCCTGAACAAGTGAAAGAACAGGTACGAATTGATTTAGCCCACGAAGGCAAACAATCTGTTTTGGAACTGAATATCACAATTCCTGATCAAGACGCATTAAACTCAAACACAGATGCGTAGTTTAATCACAGAACGACAATTTATAAATTACCCCTAAAGCGTTGCTTTAGGGGCTGTTTGTAATTCGCTTGCGCTGCATCCATCGTAGTCTATTATCAGCGAAACTATTCGTTATGAAGATATTAGAAACGATGAAATTTACTTTCGGGGCCATTTAATTCTTCCCGTGCTAGCTCATTATCGATTTTCGACAGTAGATAGTCGACAAAACGATGACTGTTGAAAATGTTGGGTAACTTTTCTTGAGCCTCGTGTAATAAATCAAATCGGCCTGCATTTAGTTCATCAACAAGGCTTGGTAATTCCAACTCGAAATCAAGTTTTCGATTTTTTATTTTTAGCAGTGCTGAAAAATCAATTTTATAAGCGCCATAAAAATTAAACTCCATCGTATCAGTCATGTTTTTACCTATTTCGTGAAGGGTCTCCACTAGCTCTTGATCATTTAACTTTCCTAGCGCCTGATAAATTTCATTTTTCTTATCAGTAGCTTCAACTTGATTTTCATCATGCAAAGCATCGATAAATCTGAAAAAATTCAATGTCAAAATTTGGTGCATTTTTTCAATATCATATGCAATCAATGAAGTGTCTTTTACCGTTGAAAAATAGATAGCGTCAGAAGTTTCATTTTTCATATCCTCGTCTGACAGAGCTGCGGGTTTAAACGGTAAATAAAATTGCATTAATGTACGTCTACCATATAAACCATCATCAAAGATACTTTCTAATGAAGAGGATGAAGTTATGTGATAGATGCCAGTCTACGCTGGCATGACAATGGAGGAATATCGTTTACTTCATCAACGCTTTGATCATATGTCCTTCGGTATCAGTCAAGGTCATGGTACGGGCAAGTTCGTCGCTGGCGAAGTCGTCGACGGCGATGATTACATTGACAGCTTGTTCAAATGCAATTAATTCTTGCACATCATCGGCAGTAATTAATCCTAATGCTTCTGCTTCTATCGCTTGCTCGTGTAACGATCCATAATAAATCTGTTTATCTTGGCGAGCGTGTCTTAGAATTAGCAATAACGGTTGTAGTATTTGTGATTGCTCTAATACGGTTTGCATACGGCCAACAGCATGAGTACCATCATCCGTTAGATAAGCGCCTGCAATTAAGCGATCACGTGTGGCTGAGGGTGTCTGCAATATATGCGACAATTGTTGCAGTAATTTATCACTTGGTGGTGCGAACCGCCGTCCTAGGGGAAACACAAAAACTCGCAGCAACCCACTTAACCATCGGTTAGGGTAATTGTGTAGTAAGTCATGTAACTGTTGTTGAATTTGATATAACAAATATTCACAGCTCCATTGTACTAAGGGTAAATCTGCCTCGACATGACCTTCGTCTTCAAATCGTTTTAATACTGCGGATCCCAAATATAAATAGCTCAAGATATCACCTAAACGAGCAGATAACATTTCTCGCCGTTTTAATGCAGCACCGATCATCAACATCGACATATCCGCCACCAATGCAAACGCAGCACTAAAACGCGAAAACTGTTGAAAGTAACGGTGTGTTAATGTTGCTGGTGCTGCCAACAAACGTCCACCCGTCACTCCATGAATAAACGCTCGGGCAAAATTACTGAACGTAAAACCTATATGACCAAATATAACTTGTTCGAATTGAACTAATGCTTGTTTTCTATCTTCTAAATTTGCAGCCTGCATTTCGCGCAATGCATAAGGATGACAACGTATTGCACCTTGACCAAAGATAATCATATTGCGCGTCAAAATGTTCGCGCCTTCCACGGTAATACTAATAGGTATACTTTGATAACCACGACCGATGACATTGTTAGGGCCTAAACAAATACCTTTACCCCCTTGCACATCCATAGCATCATTACCGATTTTGCGCCCCATTTCAGTGCAATGATATTTGATAATTGCCGATAACACTGCGGGTTTTTGACCTGTATCAATAATGCTGGTAGTTAAGGTTTCTGCTGCATCGGCCATATAAGTAAAACCGGCAATGCGCCCTAACGCTTCTTGCACGCCTTCAAATGAGCCAATGGGTCGTTTAAATTGACGACGCAAACGTGCATAGGCGCCGGTTGATGCGGCAACGGCTTTTGCACTGCCGATAGCCGAAGAAGGCAATGAAATGGCACGACCCGCTGCTAGACATTCCATCAGCATACGCCAACCGTGCCCTGCCATGGTCACACCCCCAATAATATAATCCAAGGGTATAAAAACATCTTTGCCCTGTGTCGGGCCATTTTGAAATGGCGTATTCACGGGAAAATGTCGTCGACCTATTTTCACACCACTGGTTGTCACAGGAATTAATGCGCAAGTAATGCCTCGATCTTTTTTATCACCAATTAAATGATCCGGATCATATAAACGAAAAGCCAACCCTAAAATAGTGGCAACAGGAGCTAAGGTAATATAACGCTTATTCCAAGTAACGCTAATGCCTAGCGTTTCTTTTCCTTGCCATTGTTGCTTGCATACAATGCCATGATCTGTCAGCGATGCTGCATCCGATCCCGCTGTAGGACTTGTTAACGCAAAACAAGGAACTTCTTCTCCGCGCGCTAAACGTGGCAGATAATAATTTTTTTGTTCGTCGGTGCCATAATGCATCAATAACTCTGCCGGCCCCAATGAATTAGGTACTGAAACGGTGGAGCTTGCTGTGATACTTACACTCGCTAATTTCACTATCACACGCGAATGGGCATAAGCAGAAAATTGTTTACCGCCATATTCTTTAGGAATAATCAAACCAAAGAAACCCTGCTCTTTCATAAATTGCCACACTTCAGGTGGTAAATCAGCACGATTATGCGTGATATCCCAATCATCAATCATGCTACAGAGTTGTTCCGTTGGGCCATCCAGAAAGGCTTGTTCTTCTTCTGTGAGTGCTGGTGCAGGATATGCTAGTAATTTATCCCAATGCGGTGTACCAGAAAATAATTCCGCATCCCAATCTACTGTGCCCGCTTCAATGGCGGCTTTTTCTGTGGTTGACATTTTGGGTTGCACACGTAAGTAAAAAGCTAGCAAGGGTTTGGTAAATAAATATAATCGTAATACTGAACTATTGAAGACGATTGCGACGATAGCAAAAATACTCCACGCAGTGAGGAGTAACCACATGGGTAAGCTGAGCAGGCTAGTCACTAAAATTCCGATTACACCCAGCCCGATAGTGGTTACGGGGATCGATGCACGTTTGCAAGCTAATACAAAAATGAAGGCAACACTTAAGATTAATACAAACCAAAACATAATAGTTCCCCTACGATACCAATAGTTTATTTACCAACGCTGTCAAATCTTGTGCGGCCTGCTCGGGATGTTCAAACGGAAACAAATGACCGCCGCGTGTGGATTGTGTATAAATATGCAAAGCGTTCTGCATATACTGAATATCACGCGTTTCAATAACATCAGTTGTCTGTCCATATAATAACGCAGTCGGCACGTGGCGTCGATGTCGGTAACGACCTAAATTATGTGGCAGTGTGCGATAAATAATATATTCAACTTCACGATCAAATCGTAATTGCAAACCATTCGGCGTATGATCCATACCATATTCCACATAATCCGCTAAACAATCGGGGTCAAAGTTATGAAACAGCGGCCGCGCTTTTAAATAGTCGATTGCAGATTGTGCGTCTGGCCAGGTTTGACGACGACTTTTTGTGCGTGCAGCGGGAGTGATCTTATCGATAGTTCCTAGCCATTTCATGATTTGTATCATGACGGATTTAAAGCGTCCAAATATTGGAGAATCTAACATCACAACGGCTTTATAAAGATCAGGTCGTTTTTGGCAAGCTAAAAAATGCAATCCTCCGCCTAACGAATGCCCCACTCCAATCACGGGTTGTTGTTGATGTTGCCTTTCCACATCCGCAATTAATTCATCTACTAGAAAATCCCAATTATCGGTCACAGGATAATTAGGGTCGTGCCCTATGGCATCTAGATAAGTGACAATAAAGTCTTTGGATAAATACTGATAAAATTGGCGGTAACACGCGCCGGGAAAGCCGTTGGCATGAGCGAAATGGATGGTTTCTTTCATTATTTGAATATCCTTTATCCTTGTAGCCTGGATGCAGCGCAGCGGAATCCGGGAAGTATGATGTATTCTGGATCCCGCGGACAAGCCGCGGGACGACGGCCTGACCTTGGGGCATGAATGTCTTCGTGAAGCATGTGAGGCAGGGATGCCGAACCTGAGCCTACAGGGACGTATTTACGGCGTCTTCACGAAGATCTTTCATGCCTCAAGGTCAATCATCCCGGATTCCGCTGCGCTGCATCCAGGCTACAAAAATGGAGCAATATAAGGTAAAATAGCCAACTATGACTACTCCTATACCTTTACATATCCGTCATCTGGGTCTTTGTGATTATACACAAACCTGGGAGGCAATGCGCGAATATACCGATACCCGCGATGAAAATAGCCCTGATGAGATCTGGCTATTACAACATCCGCCGGTGTTTACTCAAGGTCAAAATGGCAAAGCGGAACATATCCTTGATGCAGGCGATATACCGATTATCCAAGTCGATCGCGGTGGACAAGTAACGTACCATGGGCCCGGTCAATGGGTTGCCTATGTATTAATCGATTTAAAACGCCGTAAAATCGGCATTCGCCAGCTAGTCACCGCCATTGAACAAGCCATTATTGCCACCTTAGCCGATTGGGGCGTTAAAGCCCATAACCGCAGCGATGCGCCAGGTGTCTATGTCGATGGCGCCAAAATTGCATCGTTAGGTTTACGAGTCCGTAAAAGCCGGTCTTATCATGGGCTAGCCTTCAACATTGACATGGATATGGAGCCTTTTAGTCGCATCAACCCCTGTGGCCTATTGGGCATTCGTATGGTACAGTTACGGGACTTTGTAGACTCAATTCAGCTCGATTCTGTAGCTGAAAAACTGATCATGCATTTAGAACAACAACTAGGTTAGCTTATATGTCAAATACGACCTCGACTCCTAATCCTTATGAAAAACAACGCGGCGCGGCCAAGATGGCGCGTATCCCCATCAAAATTGAAGCGCGTGATTATATTCCCAAACCCGATTGGATTCGTATCCGTGTCCCGGCCAATAACAGTGTCGTTACTGAACTTAAAACTGTATTACGGGAAAATAAACTCCATACCGTCTGTGAAGAAGCATCTTGTCCGAACTTAACCGAGTGTTTTAGTAAAGGCACGGCAACGTTTATGATTATGGGTGACAAATGTACTCGCCGCTGCACTTTTTGTGATGTGGGCCATGGTCGACCTGATCCATTGGATCCCAACGAGCCACACAACCTAGCTAAAACCATTGCACAAATGAAATTACGTTATGTGGTGCTCACCTCCGTAGACCGTGATGATTTACGTGATGGTGGCGCACAACATTTTGTGGATTGTATTCGTGAAACTCGTGCACTCAATCCGTCTATTAAAATCGAAGTGCTTGTACCTGATTTTCGTGGACGCATGGAGGTGGCATTAAAAATTATGCAAGAAACGTTACCCGATGTCTTCAATCATAATATCGAAACCGTACCAAGATTATACAAACCTGTACGGCCTGGCTCGGATTATGCTTGGTCATTGCAGTTATTAAAACAATTCAAATTACAACATCCTCAAGTTGTCACCAAGTCCGGCATTATGTTAGGGTTAG
>CAZULF010000036.1:0-17616 GCA_964621215.1 uncultured Legionellales bacterium
ATCACTCTTATTGTATACTGTTTGGGTGCCTTTATTCGCTCCGATATAGTTATTAAAGGTTGGAAATATAATATTACTTTCAAATTGTTTCCCGCCAGATTTATAATTATCTAAAATATTACTGGAATTATCTGCTGAAATAAGTCCCCAGTTTGATTCGATTCCTTGCAGTGGCAATTTATCAATAAGTGCAAAATAATACGAAACCGCGACTACATCATCAGTAATCTTTTGCGTACTTGCATGGCCATGATACCAATAGTAAAAATAGTCATTCTCATTATTTAAACTTGCGCGCCCAGTGCTATTAGGATCACCATTTTCACTGCTTGGCCAACCCTCTTCTGTTTCAATGACTTCTTTTTTGCCCCACAGTTTGGTTTTTTTAAGATCCTTCCAATAAGATTCAAAAGAACTTTTAGCAGACTTATACTCCACGCCACCCCAGAATGGATAAACATTTGTGCCAATAAAGTCTGCTGCATCAAAAATATTTTTATACTTAGAATCCCCTTTAAACATATCCATAACATAACCAGAAATCTGAGCAGTCCCAACGGCTACTCCATCAATTTGTTGAGCATGTAAATATTTTTTTATGCTACTAATATCATTAGCAATACGTGTGTTGACTTCGCTTTCTTGCATATCTTCATTGCCGACGAATACTCTATCAATTAACGGTGTATTTTTGTTTTTATTATAGGTTAATAAAGCCTGCTCTACTGCATTCACTTGTGCATGGGTCCACGACGCACATTCTGAGCCACATTTATTACTTTGTTTAAATTCATAAACACCTACCCCTAACGTTAACGCATAGGTAGGGTTTTGCTTATTCCAAGTATCAACGATATCCGCAATATTTACTTTAGCTGTTGCGTGTAGTGAAACATATTCTGTAAAAAACGTTTTTAAATGGGTAATTTTAATTGCATTGTGTATTTGCAATTCTTTTAATTGATCAAGATCATGCATGATAGCACTGCGCATGATATCTGCATTATCAGTCCCCATACCATGAGCAAACTCCACCGAATGAATCGGATCATAGTTAACACCACGGGTCATGGGCGCTGCTGTAGCAGGTAAGCTTAATATCAATAGAAATATCAATGAAAAGATAATGTTAGCAAAAAAATAGGACTTTTTTATCATCGAAGTATGCTGCCAGTAGAGTTATAGATTACATTTTTTACAGAATATCGCATAGTTGGTAAAAAGACAAGTTTGGTGGCCCAAAGGACTATTTCGGAATATACGTCACTTTAGCTTGGAATAACTTCAGTTTTCGCTTAAGCTGCATGCGCTACAAAGTGAATTCCCTCTGCTTTTTGATGTATATGTAATATTTCAAAAAGAGATTTCGCTGTTGGATTACCGCGTGGACTGAACATGCGTTGAATGCTTTTGCTATTCTTATTCAATTCTTCTGCCAATGGTTCAAAAGAAATCGTAGCGTTGATATAATCGCGCAACATAGATTTAGCTACTTCAAGATCACCATCAAGCAATTCATTGAAGGCAAGTCTTATTAAAATAAAATTCGGACCTTATACTTGATTCTGGTTGAAACCCACCTACCGTTAATTTTCAATAACTCATTGATTATTTCATAGTTTTTTAGACATCTCATTCAATGTGAAAAAAATTTGTCGGTGAGTTGGTGTATTTAAAAGAGAAAGACCGATATGAATTTACTTATAATAAAGAATACACTCATTCCCAAAATGCACTTGCTATTGGCGCGGATCTTGATTTATTCACATTACACCATAAATCAAAAAAGGGGCAATTATTTGCTTCTTTTCTTGATCGAATACCTTTAACAGCTAATCCTGCTTATGAAGATTATTGTGAAGCACAAGGAATTTCAACAGATGAAAAAAATCCCATCATTCTTTTAGGATTTATCGGTAGACGTGGGCCATCGAGTTTTATTTTTGAACCAGTGTACAAACCAAATTTTTCGATTGAAGAAATCAAGAAAATGCGTGAAGAACTAGAAATAACTCAATATGATTTCGCATTGGCATTTGACATAAACTTATTAACCTTGCGTCACATTGAAATGGGAAAAAGCCAAGATCATAATACATTAAAACGGCTACAAATATATTTCGAATTCCCCGAAGTAGCGCTTTGGCAGTTGCAACCGACAGGTAAGAAGATTCATGGTAATGCATTGGCGAAGTTAATACGTTACTTTTCTCTCCGCGTTGCAGATAGTCTTTCTGCTTGTAGAAAAGATAACTTAGCTAGTTGATTTATAAAGAAAATTGGTGGGTCGTGATGGATTCGAACCATCGACCAATAGATTAAAAGTCTACTGCTCTACCGACTGAGCTAACGACCCACAGTGCAGGATGGTTATGATACCAATTTTGGACGAGATTGCAAGCCTTGTTCTACTTCTCAAGATAATTTGCTAAAAACAATATGTAGTGTATAATTTGCCCACATTATAAAAAAACAATATCTAAGGGTATATTTTATGCACATCACCGCCCCCCAAAACAGCCTGGACAGAGAGTGGAGCGCAAAAGCGCTTTTTAACAAACCAGAATCTGAATTAGATGCAAAGGAAAAAAAAGAGCTAGGCATTTTGTTCGAAGAAATTCTAGGACATGAATGTGATTTTTATCGAATCTGGAATGGATTTAAGTTATTTGGTCGTAAAAACGGCACTGCTACAAAATCAAAAGAATTCTGGCAGCGATTTTTTTTATTAGACCCAAACTCAAATAAAATTATTTTAATAAAGAAATTTGTTGTTGCGCAGAATGCTCACTCCTGGGAAAAATATGCTAGAGAGATTACCCCGATACTAAAAAGGCTACTGGATGATGGACTCACAGTAACACCAAAAAGCAATTCATCTGTTGCAAGCTGCAGCACCGTGAGTATTTCTGCCGCACCAACGGAAGAAGATGCCACAACGCTTATTTCTAAAGAGAATTTGGCAACTATTTTTGGCAAAGCAACTTCTGATACGCCACTGTCTATGAATGAAAAGAAGGAGATTATTCGCTATTGGGCGCAACAAGAAAATCTCATTCAACAGGAGCAAATCGCAGGTGTTTATTATCAAGAAAGTCTTAAACAAGTAATCAAGATGATCTTTACTCCAAACATGCAACTGAAGTTTATTGTCCGAAATAAAATACTGGTAGCCAGTTTCCGTTTCGGCAACTCGTCGTGGCATCATGAGGAAATCATTCAATTACAAGGTAAGCGAGGTAACATTTTTAATGCGTTAAATGTAGCGTTAGATGCTAAGTCGGAAGATTCAATTATGTATCTACGCTGGTTAATAAACAACATATCATTATTGCCTGAAGTTTATTTAACACGGATAATAAAAATCACTAAAACCTCGTTGATCACTCCCCATATTAATTCACTAACGCGCAAAGTATGCAACTTATTGACCCATAATAAACTAAACGAAGACCTATATTGGCAATTTTTAGAATGGAGCTATAAATATAATGTTATGCAACGGTTAGATCTTGAGTCAGCCGACCAAGCTATTACTCAAATAGGCATGATTGTATCAAAATATAACTCTCCATTACCTGATGCAACAATAAATTTAATTTTCTCAAGTCTCGTCGAATTATTAGATCGATATAATTATTGTAAACTCAACCGATCAATACCACTTGTAAATACCACCCGCAGGCTCCAGACTAAATATAATACAATAGCCTGGTTAAGTGATCATCCTAACCATCTAGACAGCACAAAAAAAGCAATAGTTTCCGTCATTAATCAGGTAGACCCAACGCTAATCCCAGAGAATGCTAATACTGAAGTTACGCCCCATTACTTAACGATCGAATTGGTTGATATCGTTTCTACGCCAATCTCTTTAAGTAGCCCCGCCCCTGTAAAAATGCTCTCAAGCAAAAAGAAAAAAACGGCGAAAACTGTCCCTAATACAGAATCACCACTGGCTCCAGCACTCCCCTCTGTAGAACAGTTAACGCAGATATCTAACGGGATTATCCAACAAATAAACTTATTGAACAACAATAATATTGTTAAACATAAGTCCAATATCTCAAAAAATTTGGATCAAATGTTTCGGGCACTTCATGCTCTGTGTGACACTGAAATGAAGACAGAATATCAGCTTAAAATAGAACTGAAAGAAAAAGCTCAAGATAAAAACACTATTTTTAAATTAATTCTGTTACAAAAATCTTTTTCATGGAATGGTTGTAACTTAAACTTATTTGAACTTGCAGCGCAATTTAATAAGTATAGCTTATTGCAAGTTATCGGCGATATCTGTAAAAATACTTATTCTCTCCCTATGCTTAAGAAAAGTGCCTCTCTGGCATTATGGCAAGCCGTTGATTCCTTAAGTGTAGAATCGGTTGATTTATTATTGTGTCGATATTCATTTGATCCGAATCAACCAATGCCTGTCGATAGGCTCAGCCAGAGCGCTTCTACTACCCAAAGAATGTTGCTGCAATCTGCGTGTGGAACTAATACAAATTTAAAGCCGACTGCCGACGAAGAAGAACGGGCATTAACGATTGTAAGATACTTGCTTGTACATGGCGCATCTGTTGTCAATACAGATCATACTATTTCTATACCCACACTTCGTCAAAATTACTCTGTTCAAGAGCTTGATAACTGTACCCCGTTACATATCGCCTGTTTTTACAGAAGAAAAGCTTTAGTTGATTTGTTATTATCTTATGGAGCAAGTTCGACTGTTAATAGTAAAGCCTATTTACGAAAATATCGAGACGCATATAGTCCATTAGATTTAGTTGGACTAGACAGTACTAGAGGGAATAAAGAAAGTGAAAAAACAATTATAGAAATATTAACAGAGCTTGGCGCTATTAAACAACGAACTGTTGAAATAAAACAAAGACAGATGAATAAGCAAAAGTTTTTATCATCCCCAAATACCTCTGTGCAACGACAAATAAACGATTTTATAGAAAATCACTCCGTCCACAAAGAAACATCATACAATACACTCCTCCTATGTATCAAGAATGATCCTAATTTTCTCAATGCGCGAGTCGATGCACCCCAATATACACAAACTATATTTATGATAATAGCTACAACCTGGCCATTGCCTGTTGTGCAACAACTTTTAGAACAATTTAAAGACATCAATCTGGACGTTTTATCGGTTACTCTATGTAAGGACTCTCAGTCTAATGAAATAAAAGGATTTGGCCAAACTATACTACATCAGGCTACAAGAGAACGTAATATTTCTTTAATAGAAATACTTTTACAATACCACGCCCGCATGGATATTCCTGACGATAATGGTCATTTATCTTTTCACAATATTTTCCGTTATGTTCCTTCTGCAGCCGACATCGTAAGTTTACTTACAATATTCAAAAAATATGATAGCAATGATGCGTTGCTATCTGCTGACAGTGATGGCAATACCTTACTACATCATGCAGCCGTGAGAGGTTCAGACTATATACTGCGGTTTTTATTAACTACATTGCCTGCTCTTGATATCAATGCTAAAAACAAAAAAGGCCGCACCCCATTAATCTATGTCATTGCTACTGGAGCAATTCATTGTCTCGAATTCTTAAAGGAGAAAGGAGCATTATTTGAAAAATATAAAGATGTCGATTTAGCTTCTTTATTTGATCCAATGCATGATACACGAACTACCCCTCTCCGGAACCATATATCTCAATTTTCATCGTCGAATCAACAACCGATAACACCATTGCCTCCTAATATCCAACCGGTGTTTACACGCTACTATGAGACCCCCTTACCAGTTTCGCAAGAACAGGACCGTTTCGACAATACAGCACCTGCTTCACCGCAGCTACTCAGAACATTAGATATTATCACTATAGATGTTGAGATTGATGGTCGTATGACAAAATTACAAGAAAATATGCCTACTTTCCCACCTTCATTGTCACGTAGATAACTGGAAGCTATGGATCAATTCCGGCCCCATCATCCGACGTGGATGGATAACACCGGTGGTGGAGACCTCACCAAGGCCGATGAAGCCAAAGAGAGGACTAGAGAACCGGACTTGTTCTTGTGCGGGAGAGGAGAGCTGATGATCAAGCCGTACGCGCTGACCTTGTAGTAGCCTTGCAGCTTGTATATCAGTGAGGGGATATTCTGGAATGTGCTGTAATCCTGCGTCGGCGGGTAATATACGTTGATGGCGTTGTTCTAATGACAACGATTCTAATTCGTCTAAGGTCACCATCGCGGTTTCATCAAATGGAGCGGTATAGCGTCTATGTAATGCCGCTACATGCGCGCCACAACCTAACGCCGCTCCAATATCCTCGGCTAACGAGCGAATATAAGTGCCTTTACTGCAAACGACGTCTAACGTTATCGTATTTGCGGTGTATTCCAATAAGCTTAATTGCCGAATGTACACAGTGCGTGATTTACGCGCGATTTCAATGCCTTTTTTTGCTAATTTATAGAGTGGTTGACCTTGATGTTTTAAGGCTGAATACATTGAGGGCGTTTGCTCAATTGCGCCGGTAAATCGTTGTAATAGCGCTAAAATGTCTGTTTCAGTCAGTAGTGGCACCGGCTGCTCTTGCAGCAGTTCGCCTTCTGCATCACCGGTGGTCGTGGTTTGCCCTAATTTCGCCGTTGTGCGATAGGCCTTATCTGCATCCAATAAAAATTGTGAAAATTTAGTGGCTTCGCCAAGACAAATAGGCAACATGCCCGTTGCAAGAGGATCTAAAGTTCCCGTATGGCCGGCTTTTTCTACATCGAGCAAACGTTTCACTTTTTTTAATGCTTGATGTGATGAGCGATTAATCGGTTTATTTAATAGTAAAATACCGTTTAGCATAATAGTAAATTATTCTTCAGAGGAATCCGGAAGTTTTTTCGTTACTTCATCGATTAAATTAGAAATACGTGTGCCGCGTACAATGGTGTCATCGTAATAAAAACGTAATTCAGGCATCGTGCGTAAGTCTATCGTTTGCGCCAACAAATAACGTAAATGTTTAGCTGATTGATTTAATATTTTGATGGCGGCTGGAATTTTTTCGTCATCTAACAAAATAGTAACATACACTTTTGCATGCGCTAAATCGCGACTGACTTTGACATCGGTGATAGAAACCATACCGACATCAGGATCTTTAATTTGGCGTTGGATAATCACCGCGAGTTCGCGTTTGATTTGATCGCCAATGCGGTCTAGTCTGGAGAATTCTTTTGACATATTTAGCTCTTTTAATCTTTGTAGCCTGGATGGAACGAAGCGGAATCCGGGCTACTCGTGGCTCATCTCTATAATGTCTTAGCTACTGCAACAGTTTCATAGACTTCGATTTGATCGCCTGGGCGCACATCGTTGTAATTTTTCACGGCGATACCGCATTCCATGCCATTACGGACTTCATTTACATCGTCTTTGAAGCGTCGTAATGATTCTAATTCGCCTTCAAAAATCACCACATTATCGCGCAATACCCGGATACGTTTATGACGTTTAATAACACCGTCAACCACCATGCAACCCGCAACCGCACCAAATTTAGGTGAACGGAACACATCGCGAACGGAAGCCAGACCAATAATTTGCTCGCGCATTTCCGGTGACAACATACCTTGTAAGGCTTTCTTCACTTCATCGATCACATCATAAATAATGCTGTAGTAATGTAAATCGATACCTTCAGATTCCACCAAGCGTTTGGCACTGGCATCAGCACGCACGTTAAAGCCAACCATAATCGCTTTCGATGCAATAGCCAGATTCACATCCGATTCAGTAATACCACCGACAGCACTGGCAATAATTTTGACTTGTACTTCATCAGTCGATAAACGTGTCAATGCTTCACTCAAGGCTTCAGCGGAACCTTGTACATCCGCTTTTAATACGATATTTAATACATTTAATTGACCTTCACTTAAACGATTAAACACATCTTCCAATTTCGCTGCTTGTTGCTTCGCTAATTTCACATCGCGGAATTTACCTTGACGAAATAAGGCTACTTCACGCGCTTTACGCTCATCTGCCACAACCACTACATCGTCACCGGCACGCGCCGTTCCAGACAAACCTAACACTTCCACTGGCATCGATGGGCCTGCAGAAGTTATGAGTTCACCCACTTCATTTAACATCGCACGTACACGACCAAACTCAGTGCCGGTAAGAATAATATCACCTTTATGCAACGTGCCGCTTTGCACTAAAATAGTAGCAACCGGACCGCGACCTTTATCCAAACGCGACTCAATCAACATGCCTTTAGCTGGACCTTCAACCGGTGCTTTCAGTTCCAATACTTCTGCTTGTAATAAGATAGCATCCAATAACGAATCAATGCCCTCGCCTGTTTTAGCAGAAATATTTACAAACATGGTGTCACCACCCCACTCTTCTGCAATCACTGCATGGGTGGACAATTCGGTTTTAACACGTTCCGGATCAGCATCGGCTTTATCAATTTTATTCACTGCAACAACGATGGGAACTCCTGCTGCTTTGGCATGAGCAACCGCTTCCAATGTTTGAGGCATCACACCATCATCTGCTGCAACCACTAACACAACGATGTCTGTACATTGTGCGCCGCGTGCACGCATAGCAGTAAACGCTTCGTGACCGGGTGTATCTAAAAAGGTAATGGTGCCATGTGCTGTATCCACGTGATATGCACCAATATGTTGAGTAATACCACCCGCTTCTGTGCTAGTAACACGAGTACGACGAATATAATCTAATAATGATGTTTTACCATGATCAACGTGCCCCATGATCGTCACTACTGGCGGACGCGTAGAAATCTCTGCCCCTGTATTCATGGTGCTGGCTAAATCTTCTTCGATTTGATTTTCTTTTAATAATTTAGCTTTATGCCCCATTTCTTCGACAACTAAGGCTGCGGTATCTTGATCAATCACTTGGTTAATCGTCACCATCGCGCCCATTTTCATCAAAGCGCGAATTAAATCCGCTGCTTTAACGGTCATACGAGACGCTAACTCAGCAACAGTAATTGTTTCGGGGATATGCACTTCGTGAGTAATAGGAATAGTGGGTTTTTCAAAAACTTGTTTTAACGCTGTCGCATGTTTATTGCTCTTAGCTGGACGACGAGCTAAGGGTTTATCATCACGTGCAGGTTTATGACGTCGTTCAGCCAGGAAAGGTGCAACATCTGCATCAACATCATCCTCAACTAAGCCAATTACGCGCTTGAGATCAGCTTTGGGTTTACGCGCTTCCGCCGTGCGACGCAATTCGCCTTCACGGTGACGTGCCGCCGCTTCGCGTTCGGCTTTAGTTTGGGTGTGCGCTCTACCTTTGGATTCAGCTGATTTTCCTTCTTTCTTACCATTCTCAACCACGGCAGGTGCTTCAGGAGCAACCTCGATGATAGCCGAGAGATCATTTTCTGCTGTGGGTGCATGGGCTTGTTCTTCAGCAACAACCTCATCCATTGTTTCTGTGGGATTTTTTGCTAAAACATTATCTTCCTCAGAAACAGAAGTTATTGTTTCTTCCGTTGACAATCCTTCTGCTTCGCCTGCTGCTTCGGTTTTAGCTTGGGCTTGTGCATAACTGCTACGATTCTTTTTTACGACTACTTTAACCGCAGTTTTGCGTCCTTCGACTTTTAACTCAAACTCGCTTTTGCGTTTGAGAGTCATTTTCTTAGGAGCGCTGGCTTTTTCCTGCGAGCCCTTCAAGTGCAGTAAATTTTGCGACTTGTCATGTTCGCTATTGTGTTGGTCGGTCATATGCTAGACTGCCCCTCCGAAAAATACTTTAAAAAAACGTAACTAATGCTATACTCTGACCCACTCTCTAGATCCCGCGGACAAGCCGCGGGACGACGAGAGAAGAGGAATTTACTCAAACCATGGTGCACGGGCCGCCATGATCAATGCTGCTGCTTTCTCTTCATCCATACCTTCAATTTCAAGCAAGTCATCAACCGCTTGTTCAGCCAGGTCTTCCATCGTTAAGATACCATGAGTTGCTAGTTTATGTGCTAATTCTTCACTCATGCCTTCCATACCCAGCAAATCTTCTGCCGGTTGCGGTTTAGCGGCCTGCGCACGTTGTTCTAGGATTTCCTGCGCCCGATTGCGAAGTTCATCCGCGATTTCTTCATCAAAACCATCGATAGCCAATAATTCTGACACCGGAACATAGGCAATCTCTTCAATCGAAGAAAAACCTTCTTCAATCAGCAGATTTGCAAAATCTTCATCAACACCTAGCTCTTCAGTATAGAGTTGAACCAGTTGTTCAGCTTCCACGACACTCTTTTGCTGTGCGTCTTCTAATGACATAACATTAAGCGTCCAGCCAGTTAATTCGCTAGCTAATTTCACGTTTTGTCCATTACGTCCAATCGCTTGAGACAAGTGTTCTTGTTTCACAGCAACATCGATGGAATGTTTTTCTTCGTCAACCACAATCGATTCAACTTCTGCCGGCGCCATTGCATTAATCACTAACTGAGCGGGATTATCGTCCCACAAGATGATATCAATACGTTCGCCACCCAGCTCACTTGATACTGCTTGCACACGTGAGCCACGCATACCAACACAAGCACCAACGGGATCGATACGGCCATCATTGGTTTTAACCGCAATTTTAGCACGTACACCCGGATCACGAGCTGCTGCTTTGACTTGAATGACATCTTCACCAATTTCTGGAACTTCTAAGCGAAATAATTCAACTAGCATATTAGTATGCGTACGGCTCACAAAAATTTGTGGTCCGCGGGGTTCATAATGCACATCATAGACATAGACACGAGCCCGATCGTTGGCGCGATAAGCGTCAGTCGATAGCATTTGATCCCGATGCATGATCGCTTCAGCATTTTCACCTAAATCTAAAATAACCATTTCACGAGTCACTTTTTTCACTACCCCGGTCACGATGTTATCTAGTCTTTCTTTAAAACGGGTGACCATTTGGCGGCGCTCAGCATCACGCATCGCTTGCATGACAATACCTTTTGCGGTTTGAGCATCAATACGGCCAAATTCGACGGATTCCATCGACTCTTCGATCATATCGCCGACTTCAACGTCAGGATCACGTTCATGCGCATCATGTAATGTTATCTGACTTGCATCAGGCACGGTTTCGTCATCAACCACTGTATAACCGCGGAAAGTTCGCATTTCTCCAGTACGGGTATCAATCTCAACACGCACAGTGATTTCTTGCCCAAAACGCTTTTTAGTCGCCATGGCTAATGCGATTTCGAGTGCTTCAAAAACGTTTTGTTGGGGAATACCTTTGGCATTCGCTAATGATTCAACTAACAGTAAAACTTCTTTACTCATGATTGCCACCCTACCTCTTAAAATTCTTAAAACTCAGGTTCCAGATTACCTCGCTCAATTTCGCTGTAATTTACACGAATCAACTGCTCATTAAACAGCAAAGCAATCCCTTGATCATCCGCCGATTGCAATATCCCAGTAAAATGACGCCGACCTTCATGTAAGCTGTGCAAGCGAACATGAATTTTCTTGCCTACAAATCGCTGATAGTGCTCGGCTTTAAATAAGGGTCGATCAAGACCGGGAGAAGATATTTCCAGCTGGTATGCGGTTTTTATAATATCCTCAACATCCAGTATTCTACCGACATGACGAGCAACTACGGCGCAATCATCAATGTTTACACCGTTAGGTCCATCAATATAAATGCGTAATAATGTACCGCGGCCTTGAGGGGAAAAAACTCCGCCAACATATTCAAAACCAAGACCGGCAATCTCTGCACTTAAAAGCGCATCAAGTTGCTGTTGTTTAACGGCCATTTCGCACCCCACGTGATGCATTCTGCACCAACAAAAAACCCCTGAGACAGGGGCTTTTTTATAATTAAACTTAAAAACTGGTTGCGGGGGCAGGATTTGAACCTACGACCTTCGGGTTATGAGCCCGACGAGCTACCAGACTGCTCCACCCCGCGATTACTAGGCGCGTATTATATTATAGGTATACAGGAAACGCAAGGACTGGTACGGAATTAATTAGAAGCTCTACGTTGTAACAATTTCCGCTTCTTCCTGCGTAAACGTAAAGTCCACAAGGTCATGACTGGGCCGGACAACGCATAGCCAAAGAATAAGAGCAACAGCATAGCTGGAGGGTTAACGGCGATACAAACCAGCGCTAACAACATGATAAATATACCGACAAAGGGGATTTTGTCACGTAATTTGAAATCTTTAAAGCTTTGGTAGCGGATATTGCTGACCATGAGCAAACCGAGTAAAACGGTCAAAATCAACATGAGAATCACAAAAGCTTTGGCCTGCGTGGTGTAGTCGTACCACATCCACACTAGGCTAGCGAGAGCCCCAGCCGCAGCCGGGATGGGCAAACCTTGAAAATAGCGTTTATCCGCATGCGCTGCTTGGGTATTAAACCGAGCTAGTCGCAACACGCCGGTGGCAGCAAACATAAATGAAGCTAGCCAACCGACCTTACCCAACGTCGTTAAACTCCAACTATAGACCACCAACGCGGGTGCAACCCCAAAGGAAATCGCATCAGATAAGCTATCGAACTCCATCCCAAAATCACTTTGAGTATTGGTGAGGCGAGCCACGCGTCCATCTAAGGCATCCATAATCATAGCGACAAAAATCGCATGCGCCGCATGATCATAATAGCCTTTCAGTGCCGCAACGATACTATAAAATCCAGCAAATAACCCCAAAGTAGTCAGTAAGTTAGGTAAAAGATAAATTCCTCGCGGACGAGTTTTTTCAGGATCAAACTCAGTATTGGGTGTAGTTGACACAGGAATTTCTCCTTTATAACAAAATTATTTCCTAGAATTTCTCTTCTTCTTCGCCGCAAATCTTAAGTTTATTCGTATGGGCGAAATCGAGAATAGATTGATATAACTCTGGGTTGGTCTCTTTTAAAGCAGGGTCCAACATGACACATTTATTTCCATCTTTAACTGAAGGTTGCAGTAAAGGTGAATAGACCATCCGATGGTTACGAAAGGAGGATAATGCACCACTCATTCGCTCAGCCCAATCACTCGGCCGAAATGTCTCACCGCTCTCAGTAATGCCTTCAATAATAATTTTCTTTTCCAAATCAGTCATTTTGTCTCATCTTTCTGTAGGTTTGAGGAATTTTACCACAGATAGAACGACTCTTGTCAGAAAAATCTTGCTGTACTTTTTATATCCTAGGTTGAAAAGAAGAGCTTGAAGAACTTAGTACTGCATTTATCAGTGGTTCAAGTGTTTCTCTTAACTTTCTCACATATACTCCGATGAGAGGATGATCAGAAAACGTTTGTAACCGTTTTTGAAACTTTTCCAAATCCTCGCGCTGTTTGAATTCTAGAATAGGTGATTCGTAATATTGTTGCACGCATTGTTGCATGCTTTTTACTCCTGGAAAATATATTCCTGAAATCTCTTCAACCACTGAGCATCCCCATTCTGGTTGGGTATCAAAACTAAAAAAGTCATTTAACTTCGGAAAGAGTTCATGTTGATTATTTGTAAATTTAAGTTGTAAAAAAGGACGAGTGGTTATGGTAGGTAATTCATGGTTAAAACCCTCCGGAATATGCCCCTGCACTTTATAAGCATATGTAGCTGTCTCGGATTGATAAAACCAATGATATTCCTCTTCTGCTTGATGTACCATTGAGGAATAAACTCGTACTCCATTTTTATATTCTAACTTATGACTAAATAATACTTTGAAAGCAGTTGGCTGATATGTATTGTAACTAATAGAATATTTTTTTTGAGAATGCTTCGAATTACCCTCTGTTTGTAAGAAAGCGGTCGTGGCCTCTTCTGGTATAGACAAGTTATTTTGTTCAGATAAAAATGGCATGTTTTCAAGAGGTATGAGCTGTGGACATGCGGGCATATTCACGTGAGAAGTTACTGGCATAATCGATTTCGAATGACATGAGAACTCCCGACTAATGTATCCAAGAGACTTATCTATAGCCACTGTCAGTTGGACTAACCATTTCTCTGCAATGACTCGTGTCTCAGGAATTGTTGATAAAAAAGTAAGTCTGTTAAAAAGTTGAGTGATATTCTCTATCCCGGCGAATGATATTCCATTTCTAGTCGGTTTCCCACCGTGCTGACCTAATCTTAAAAAGTCACTCAGCTCATCGTAAATGTTACAGAGCGTGTGCATTTGCGCTGATTTTTCATCATTTGATACGTATTGACTTTGTTGAGCATCAGCCATATTCGAGAAAGCTCGGCAAGTTAGATCTGCTGGATTGAAGCACAATGTTATTTGAAATGGTGAAGCTTTCTTATTCGTGGAAATACAAAGTGTTTTCATTAAGCTATTAACATAATAGGGTCTAAACTTAGCATCATCTGAAAAGTGAGGATTTATTATATGACCTCCATTTTGAAACACTGGTTTTGTGCTTAAAGGAATATATTTTTCAGCGTTAAGTATTTCTAATGCTATTTTATTCCAGGCTGCTTTTTTCTTAGCATTCTTTTCAGCAACAGCTAAGTCCATAATCCGTTGTAAAACCGGAAGAAGAGGCTTTTCATCTCCTTGAGATATTCTCATGTCATTAAAACTTGAGGTATAAATCTCTTGACTATGCTGCCATAATAATTGCACCATCTCGAGATTTTGATTTTCTATAGCAACAGCAAAGGGTGAGCGTTGATTAGCATCTTGCGAGCAACATCTATGAATAAAATCTCTTTGCATTAATATTTGTGTGGTTGGAGGTGTTGCAGTTGAAGACGAGCTAAAAAGTAAACCTAATTTAGCTCTCGAGCTTACAGAAGATTGGGTTGAGCCAGTTAATAATTCTCGTACAAAAGCGATGTCGTTAGATTGAGTCGCCAATAATAATGCATTAAATCCCTTTTCTGTAATGACATTAGGGTTAACACCCTCTCGAATCAATTTAAGAGTTTGAACTTTTTTATCGGGAAAATCTGAATCCAGAATCGCCTTTAACTGATCGGACGGAGACAAGAGCGCAACCTGAGCTGTTTGATTATCACGATCGATACTCGAAAAATTAGGCAAGGTATTAAATATAGTTGTAATTATTGCATCATTCTGAGCCCTGGTTCCGCATAGGCCAGCTAAAAACTTTTTAGCTCCCGCCTCATTAAATTTAATGCATGCCAAACCATCAAACGGATCGGTATAGCGTTGATAATCCGCATTTTGTTGCAAATGAATTCTATCTTCAGCAACAGTTGCCGCGAGCAAAGTTTGCTGAGCGTTTTCTTGTGCGCAACTTAATAAAGTTTCTATGATATGTCCATTCTTCGCTTTGAGACGCATAGCCGGATATTCAACGCCTTGTTCGTTACGAAGAATCGAACGTTCAACGATAAAATCATCGTGGGTAATTTGACGGCGATAACCTTGTTCACTTCCAAATGTGAGCAGCGCAGATTGAGCATTATCTACTTGCTCTCCAATGATCTTGGCGGATGATTTATTATACTGAATGGATTGGAAAAGTTCTCTATAGTCATAAATCGCATCTAAAAATCGTTTTTTGTATTGCGTGAGATCTTCACATACGCCCGTGAACGTCACATTACGTAACTGTTGATAATCAGCACTGAATTTTTCAAATTTTTGTATTTCATCTACGGAATAATTTGCATTATCCCCCATGATTGCATTTGCATTATCTAAAAAGCCAGAAACTCGCATTTGTAAATTAGACAAAATACATCTATTTTTCAAAACAAATGGTATTTGCGAGTTTAATAGTATTTGCAGATCACGGTGAATAAAACTCCATTGCTGTGCATCGACGTTTGAATTATTACAGGCCACGCAGCATTGTTTCCATAATTTATTTAATTCTCTTATCGAGACATCATCAACAAAACAAGGTTCTTGGGCCGCCTCATGTTGAAGCGCCGCCATCCGAGCATCTTCTACAGGAATATCTCTTAACTTAATAGCTGTGTGAAATAAATTATATATCTGTCGCCATACTGCATAGCCATCTGCTTGGCGTGAAATTTTAAATGATAACAAATGTAATGTACTTTCAGACAATTCTTGAAGGTCTAAGGACAATGAGGCACTGCTTGAAGAATGGTTATTTACACCAAAAACAATGTCTGGGTCACGGTATCCATCAATAGAGTCATCAGTACATTCAAGCAACTGACCACTTAAAAAATCATAGGCAAATAATGCCTTATGAAAAGCATTTTCCGCACAAATAATCATATCTGCCTCTAGATCCCATGCATTAGCCCCTCGGCGACAGGATTGGAATAACGGTTCAAATGTTTCATGCCATGCTTTAATCGCTGCTTGACGCGTCGCATTGGCAGGAATGTTTAAAATCGCATGCATTGATTTGTAGGACAATTTATTAATACGCTGAATTTCTAGAATTGCTTGTGCTCTTTTTTGAATGTCTTCTTCAGATACTTGTTTTTTTATTTCGTCCGCTGCATTATTAATTTGTTTTTCATCGGTACAAAATAAATGTAATATCTTCTTGAGATGGATTACAGGAACATGAAGTTCAAATTGTGAGTCTACATCTGGGGATGCGTTGACTGTAATAAGATTTTCTCGCAAAAGTTCTGCTATTTTTTCTCTATAAATCTGACTGGAGGTACTGACAATAAAAAATGAATTATCATAGCGTATCGTTACCGTAGGTATAGACACCTCTTGATGCGAGGTTGAACTTTGAGTATTTGAATCGCTCCTACACGCTTCCAAAAGTTGAGCCGCAACGGTTTCTGCAATATTTTCATCAAAGTAGGTAACTTTTTGTATGGTAAGTGCCATGTCAGTGATTCCTCTATGCTTAATCTATTTAGTTATTGTTCATCATGTCATTTAGACAATAGCGACGAATTTACAGGGTTATTGTACAGACGGCAGTTTAGTACAATTTTACGCCTATGTCGAGCGTTTTTTCACCGAAAGGCAGAAAAATGACTCATAACCTACTAAGTTTGTGTAGCTGCTCTTGAAATTGTGCCAGCGCGGAGTTGAATTCTGCTAAGCGTTGTTTTTCCTGCTCCACTACGGCCGCGGGCGCTTTATCAACAAAACTCGGTGTACCTAGCTTGGTTTGACATTTCTTGATTTCCGCTTGCAGTTTAGCGATCTCTTTAGTGAGCCGTGCTGTTTCGGCGGCGGTATCGATTAACCCTGCGAGTGGAATTAATAATTCCATTTCGCCGACTAAAGCGGTTGCCGCTGGCGGTAATGTATCGTCCGCCGACAACCATTGAATGGAATCTAATTTTGCTAAAGTACGAATAAACAATTCCGCCTGTTGAAAACGTTGCATTTCGGCCGTGCTTGCTTTGTGAATTAATAAAGGTAATGGTTTGCCTGGATTAATATTCATTTCGCCACGAATATTACGGATACCAATAATAATTGCCTGTACCCATGACATATCGTGCAATACAACATCGTCAATTTTACTTGTTTCGACTTTGGGATAGGGTTGTAGCATTAATGTAGTCCCTCTATCGTTCCCGTCGTCCCGCGCGCCCACAGCTTCGTCGTCCCGCGGCTTGTCCGCGGGATCCAGAACGCATCGACACGACCTGGATC
>CAZULF010000037.1:0-17589 GCA_964621215.1 uncultured Legionellales bacterium
GCACTTCTGCAATATTCCCACGTCCGCGCCCTAAGCGCAACTCCATCATAATTAAATGCCATAAAAGATAGGGAGACGCTTGTTGTTGTAAAATTTTTAACGCCTGCTTGAAAACTACGCCATTAGAAATCAATAAGCCTAAGGTTTCCATAAACCGCGCCGCGGCTAATTGTCGATAAATAGTAAAGGGAATAATTTGATCCAGGCTACGGCGTAGATCCCCTACTACATTTTTCAATACATAGGCAAAGCCAATAAAAATACCAACAATAAGAGCAATAACAATAAACCACCAGCTCTGCAAAAAATTAGCCAGTGCAACCAATTGCTGACCATTGGTCGGCCAGGCAGCAATCGGTTTAATTGCCGCAAATTGAGGAAAAACCGATTGGTTCAAATAGACCAAAACCAAACAAGCCGCCACAATAACGACCAGAGGATAGGTTAACGAACTGGCAAACGAGGTAAAAGTTTCAGATTTTTTTCCCATGGATTCTGCCGACATGCGAATATTTTGCGCTAATGTACCACCCTGTTCACCAGCACGCACTAATTCAATCACGGCCGGAGCGAACCAACCGATCATACCTTCCGCAATGGGGCGACCTTGTGAAATTTTTAAACCGATGTGTTCTGCCACTTTGCGTTTAGGGCCTTTTTCTACCCGCCCCAATACATCAATGGCTTTATTGGCTGGCACGCCATCGTCAACCAAGGTAGCTAAATCTTCAAGAAAGGCTTGTTGTTCCGCTGTAGTAAATAAAAGTTTGTCGAGATAACTAGAAACGTCAAACGATGTTTTTTTTGCACTTGAGGGTGGGCGACGAACAGGTTTTACTGGCAATTTATTCGCCATAGTTTATTCTGCCTCTCGATGATTGCGGGTGTGATTTTTCGCCATCTCACTTCGAATTCGCGTATAGTCAAAACCTTCTTCGCTGGTATAGACACTGATTTCCCCAATCAATCCCTCTGCATCAGCGGGATCGACTATTCCCTCATCCACTAACTGCAATGCGCGATCTTTACAATTGTGCCAGCCTTTTTGTTTTAAATAGGTTTCCCAGCCCAACATGTCACAAGTGCGAATGAAGCGTCGGCCCGGTTCATCGACCCAAATCACTTCGGCTACGACTTTACGACCACTGACGCCGGTTTTTTGACAGGCAGGACAACCAGGACCACGCGCTTTAAGTTGCGCATAGCGTTCACCAAAATATTCACGCCAACGATCAAGATACACTTTTGCATGTGAAGATTGATCCAGCGGCACACAACACTCCTGACAGAGCGTGGGAATTAAACGTTGGAAAATCAAACAGACTAAGACGTTACCGTCGCTTAATAACGCCGGAGAAACACCCATATCGACTAAGCGTGTAATAATGCCAGGCGCTGAATTGGTGTGGATGGTTGAAAACACTAAGTGCCCAGTAATCGCTGCGCGCACCATCACATTGGCAGTATCTTCGTCGCGCATTTCCCCGAGGACTATATAGTCAGGATCCATACGTAACGCAGCACGTCCGAATGAAGCAAAACTACGATCGTCTTTGTCTGCATTCACCGGAACTTGCGTGACTGTTGGAACCACTTTTTCTACTGGATCTTCAATCGTGTAAACTTTACGTGTGTCGCGCACTAATCGCATACAACTGGCTAACGTGGTAGTTTTACCGGATCCTGTTGGCCCAGAAAGCAAAACGGCACCGTGTGGCATTTGCACTGCGCGTTCTATGATGTAAGTTTGTTCTGGTGTATAACCTAATTGCTCTAACGTTACCACGGTGGTTGCGTCACCCACACCTAAAATCCGCATCACTACATCAAAACCACCATGCGCGGGCATGCTGGCTAAACGTAATCGCACTTCTTGTCCACCAACACGCAATGGCATGGACGCATCCTGCGGTACTAATGGGTTAAAGTGTGCGGTAGCATGATCGGTTTCTTTGTTGAATGCCACTGAAGCAATTTCACGACCAAGACGTGGAAACCATTCGGCATGTAAATACAATTCGCCATATTTTCTAAAACGAATACGCGCTACCTCTGGACGTACTTCGATGTGAATATCACTGATGTCAGCGCTAATGGCTTCTTGCACTAATATGCGTAGACGTTGTTGTTGAGTACTAATGCTGGATTCGGCTTCGGTGGCAACGCGTGCGGTTTCTTCTTCCTCTTCGCCGGCCACGTTGGCTAGTAAGAGTGTTACGAGTTCTTGTGTTGCGGTAACCACGCGTCCGGGACGGATACCGCGATTGATTAGCATCGTTTTGCAATTTTGCACATCACGTGAAACTGCATCGGTAGTTAATATCATCCCACTTTTAAGCACAACGATATTACCCCGTTGTTGGCACCAGTCGGCCATTTCTAACAACGGTTTATCTTTTGGATCCAAATCGGCCTGGCTCGTCATTACCTGCCCTTTCATGGCATTGGCCATCCGATCACTCATTAACGGTTCATTTGTATCAGCCATAATACTTCTGTTTAAAATTTAAACGAATTCCTGCTTCTTTTAATTATAACCTAGCTGAGAGTAATTTGATGTTTTTTAATTAAATTTTTTGATTTGCCTTGTGTTAAATAGATACAATATGATAAGGAAACGTCATTGCGAGGAAGAGTGCCGAGCGATCGCATAAAACTCCTTGAATTTGCGGCACTCTGACGCGGCAATCCAAATACGATTCTACTAACGTAGAAGCCACAATAAATCCCTAGAGTAAACCCGAATACAAATCTGCCCACGCTGGATTAAATTTGTTAATTAATGCTAATTTCTTATTTCTTTTTCCAGCTTTGATGTTCTTTTCACGAGCAATGGCGGATAGCATATCTTGATAAAACTCATAATAAACCAAATTAACACAATGGTATTTAGCAGTAAAACAACTTTCTATTATTTTGTTTTTATGCTGATATACTCGTTTGATAAGATCACTGGTTACACCAACATAAAGTGTGCCATTTGGTTTATTACACATTATATAAACTGCAGGCTGTCGTGTTTGCATGATTCAAAATTACTCCTGATTTTTTTAACTTCGTCATTGCGAGATCGCCTTTGGATTGCCGCGTCAGTACACTTCCTCGCAATGACATCGCAATGAAATTAAAGCTCCCCCGTCATTGCGAGGAAGAGCGCCGAGCGATTGTCTGAAACAGTCTGAATTACCGGCGTTCTGACGCGGCAATCCAACGATGAGCTTCCTAACACAGAAACTTCTTCACAAGATCGTATTTGGATTGCCACGTCAGTACACTGCAAGCTCCTAACTTTTTTTCTTGATCGCTCAGTGCACTTCCTCGCAATGACATTGCCTTTATACTAACTTCCTTAAACTTTCCATATAGGCTTCCGCGTCGAACGTGCTATTCGGCTGCATGGCGTGCCAGAGGCTGTGGGCTAGGCATTCCATCATTTCGTGCTCTGCCGGAAGCACATCGCTGTGCTTTTTCGCTAATTGTTCGAAAATTGCCCTCAAACCATCCGGCTTATCCACCGCGATTTGATCGCGAATGGCTAAATGCATAGCCAAATGCATATAAGGATTCACCTCTCCCAACTCCGGAAAAAATTCAACTTCTAAATATTTTTTAGGACTATCGAAAATATAATGATATTCGGGGTGATCAATAATCACTTGCACAATTTGTTGTTCTACTGGTTCGAGTTTTTGTTGTGCTTTAAACTTTTCCCATGCGGTAAAATAAGCACGGCGCATTTCATCACGATTAAGAGGATACATCAGTTGTTTTCTCCGTATATTCACATAAATCTTTAATAATACATGTTGGACATTTGGGTTTACGTGCAATGCACGTATAACGTCCATGCAAAATTAACCAATGATGTGCATCATGTAAAAATTCTTTCGGCACATTTTTTAATAAGTTTTTTTCAACTTCTAATACTGTTTTGCCCGGGGCTAAACCTATTCGATTAGCAACGCGGAATATATGCGTATCAACTGCCATCGTCGGTTCACCAAACGCAGTATTTAAAATCACATTAGCAGTTTTGCGCCCCACGCCCGGTAACGCTTCTAAGTGTTCACGTATAGCGGGCACTTCACCATTATGCTTTTCGATTAAAATTTCGCAGGTTTTTATTACGTTCACCGCTTTAGTATTATATAAACCAATCGATTTAATATAGTGTTTTAAGCCTTCCACGCCTAAATCTAAAATGGCTTGTGGTGCATTCGCCACAGCATATAACACTTCTGTGGCTTTATTAACGCTAATGTCCGTTGCTTGGGCTGACAACATCACTGCAATTAACAATTCAAACGGGGAATTATATTTAAGCTCCGTGGTGGGATGTGGATTGTGTTGTTGGAAGCGACGAAAAATTTCATGACGTTGTCTCGCATTCATTGCTCTATATCCCTGTTTTTTTTTGCTTTTGCGCGGGCAATCGCTTCCGCTATAAAAGCTTTTCGCTCAGATACGATACTGCTTTCTGCTATAGGTTGTTTTAATTCCTTTTGATTTTTTAAACGTTTTGTATGTCGTTGAAATCGCCAACGTGAACTATCAGCTTTTGCTTTGAGCACCGTTTCGGTTTGCACTTCTGTTATCACCATATCAATACAATCTACCGGACACGGTTCTATGCATAATTCACATCCAGTGCACGCATCCGCTAACACGGTATGCATTAACTTAGGCGCACCCACAATGGCATCGACTGGACAGGCTTTTATGCATTTCATACAACCGATGCATTCTGCTTCGCGGATCACCGCCACCATAGGCGGTTTTTCTTCTGCTTGCATGTCGTCAATATAGGGTGTGATATCTTGCTGAAGTAATTCACCGAGTTGTTGTAATACGCGCACCCCACCTGGCGGACAACGATTAATAGCTTCAGCGTGTTCGGCAATGGCTTTGGCATAGGGCAGGCAGCCGCCATGCCCGCATAAGCCGCATTGCGTTTGTGGTAGAAGCTGATCGATTTGATTAACTAAGTTATTTAACATTTTCTACCAACAAGCTTTCAACTTGAGCTGCATCAATCCGCTGTAACAACGGTGTGAACGGTGCGATGGTATGATTCAACAATACATTTGCTCGCGTCTGCCACATAATCGGTTCGATACATAAAAAAGCTTCTGATTTAGCGGCTAATTCAGGTAAAACCGGTTTCAAATACGTCATAATCACCCGAAATAATTCTAATCCTAAACTACAAATTTGTTGCACGTGCCGTTCTTGCCTGGGTTGTTTGATTAACACCCACGGTTGCATATCGGCAATATACTGATTAGCTTTATCCGCTAATTCCATAATTTCACGCACCGCGCGTGCAAAATCGCGTTGTTCATAGCATTGAGCGATGCTGTCGCCGGCTTGAATAAAACTTTCATATAATTCGGGTTCAATCAAAGCATCTGCCATTTTTCCATCAAAATATTTATTGATAAAGCTCGCACAACGGCTGGCAATATTCACCACCTTACCCACTAAATCCGAATTAATTCGCTGCACAAAATCTTCTAAATTTAAATCGATATCTTCTACGTAACCATTTAATTTAGCCGCAAAATAATAGCGTAAACAATCAACCGGCAAATGCTCTAAGTATTTAGCTGCGGTAATAAAGGTGCCGCGTGATTTCGACATCTTTTGACCATTAACTGTAAGAAATCCATGTACAAATATGGCCGAGGGAGTTCTCAACTTGGCTCCCTTCAATAGAGCGGGCCAAAATAATGCATGAAAATAAGTGATATCTTTGCCGATGAAATGGTATAGCTCTGCTTTGCTATCTGCATTAAAAAAATCATCGAACTTAATGGAGGGTTCGCGTTGACAAAAATTCTCAAAACTTGCCAAATACCCAATGGGTGCATCTAGCCATACATAGAAAAACTTATCGGTTGTGCCGGGAATTTTAAAACCAAAATACGGTGCATCGCGTGAGATATCCCAATCGCGTAAACCGGCAGTAAACCATTCCTCTAATTTATTAGCAACTTCGGGTTGTAAATGCCCTTCTCGACTCCAACTACGCAACATGTCTTCATAATGTTGTAATTGAAAGAAATAATGCTCAGATTCTTTTTGAATTGGCGCTACGCCGGATAAAACAGAAATGGGGTTAATCAGTTCTGTCGGTGAATAAGTTGCGCCGCACACTTCACAATTATCCCCATATTGATCTTGCGCATGACAACGTGGGCATTCACCTTTGACATAACGATCAGGCAAAAATAAATTTTCTACTGGATCGAACGCTTGCAGAATAGTTCGTTTGGCGATGTCTCCATTGTCAGATAAGCGCTGATAAATCATACCTGCCAATTTTTCATTTTCTTCTGAATGCGTTGTGTGAAAATTATCATAGTTGATGTGGAAGGCGTTGAAGTCACGTGCATGTTCTTGTCGCACCGCGTCCACCATTTGCTCGGGTGACATGCCCAAAGCTTTGGCTTTAATCATGATAGGGGTGCCATGCGCATCGCTGCCCGATATAAAATAACATTCATGTCCGCACATGCGTTGAAACCGCACCCAAATGTCCGCTTGGATGGCTTCCAGCAAGTGACCTAAATGCAGTGATCCATTGGCGTAGAATAATGCTGTAGTAACTAAAATCTGTCGTGTTTGTTTCATAGTGTATTAAACCTAAAAGTGGATCTCGGTCTTGGTTGTAGCTGGGAATTCGACCTTGTGACCATGAAAGACCTTCGTGAAGACGCCGTAAATACGTCCCTGTAGGCTCACGTTCGGCATCCCTGCCTCACATGCTTCACGAAGGCATTCATGGCCACAAGGTCTTAATCTTTCCGCCAACCACCCACGTGCAATCACGCTATGGGTGCGATATAATACCTTGAATTCAATTAATGCACCAATATAGAAGCTCATGGATTTAACCAAAACTGACATCACTGATTTGCTAAAGACCTATATCGAACCTTATAGTGGTCAAGATTTAGTATCCGCTAATGCCATAAAACGCATAGAAATTGGCTCCAATGCGATAGAAATCGATATCCAACTAGGCTTTCCTGCTGCTGGTTATGTGGAAAACCTGCACCACTCGCTTGAAACTGTATTGGCGCCGTTGGGTAATAGAAAGCTAATCATCCAAATTACCTGGGAAATTACTGCACACACTGTACAAGGTGGCCTAAAACCCCTCAACGGCGTGAAAAATATCATCGCTATTGCTTCCGGTAAAGGCGGGGTGGGCAAGTCCACCACGGCAGTCAATTTAGCGTTGGCGTTGCATGCTGAGGGGGCGCATGTGGGTATTCTCGATGCGGATATCTACGGCCCAAATCAACCACAAATGCTGGGCATTTGTCATAAACCAGAAACTATTGATGGCAAAGCTATGCGCCCTATTGTCAGTCATGGGTTACAATCCATGTCGATTGGGTATTTGGTCGAACAAAAAACGCCCATGGTTTGGCGTGGTCCCATGGTCAGCGGTGCTTTGCAACAGCTGTTGCATGATACAGCCTGGGAAGATTTGGATTATTTGATTGTGGATTTACCGCCAGGCACGGGCGATGTGCAGCTTACTTTAGCACAAAAAATTCCGGTCAGTGGTGCCGTCGTGGTCACCACGCCGCAAGATATCGCCTTGCTGGATGTGCATAAAGCCATAGGTATGTTTCATAAAGTCAATGTGCCTGTGCTGGGTGTAGTGGAAAATATGAGCTTACATATTTGCAGTCAGTGTGGCCACCAAGAAGCGATATTTGGCGCTGGCGGCGGAGCGTTAATTGCGGAACAATATGAAATACCGTTATTAGGTCAATTACCTTTGGATATTCATATACGTCAGCAAGCCGATAGCGGTAACCCGACTGTGGCAGCCGAGCCGGAGAGTTCCGTCTCGCTAATTTATCGAGATATCGCTCGTAAAATCGCTGCTAAGTTATCGTTACGAGCAAAGAATTTTAGTAACCGTTTTCCAAAGATTGTTATCTCTACAGAGGATAAAAAAGGCTAAACTACGTCGTCCCGCGGCTTGTCCGCGGGACGACGAGATAAAATAGGTAATTGCAACTAAGGAATCATAACATGATTAAATCTGACAACTGGATCCGCCGTATGGCAAAAGAACATGGCATGATCGAGCCCTTTTCTCCAGAACAAACACGCGACATTGACGGCCGTAAAATTATTTCTTTCGGCACCTCGAGCTATGGTTATGATGTACGCTGTGCTGATGAATTTAAAATTTTCACCAACATTAATTCCGCCATTGTCGATCCTAAAGATTTCGACCCTAGCAGTTTTGTCGATGTAAAAGGTCCTACTTGTATTATTCCACCGAATTCATTTGCTTTAGCGCGCACGATTGAATATTTCCGTATTCCTCGCAATGTGTTAACCATTTGCCTAGGCAAATCCACTTATGCACGCTGTGGCATTATTGTGAATGTCACGCCACTAGAACCAGAATGGGAAGGTCACGTAACATTGGAATTTTCCAACACCACTCCCCTCCCCGCTCGCATCTATGCCAATGAAGGCGTGGCGCAAATGTTATTTTTAGAATCCGATGAAGTATGTCAAACTTCATATAAAGATCGACAAGGAAAGTATCAAGGACAGAAAGGCGTTACACTGCCAATTACTTAAATCGATCACTCCCCTCTCCCGCTTGCGGGAGAGGGGCTGGGGGAGAGGGGCTTCGTTTACAGTACAAAATGGAAGAAACAGCATGATCAAAGAAAAACTACCGCATTGGCATACCTTTTCATTAAAAATAGGCGCGGCTTTCGCTCGCTTACCTTTCCCACCAGATTTTTATACCTGGTTAACCGTCCTCGTCGCGGCATCGGGTTTAATTGCTATCATTGCACAACATACCGTGGTTGGATTATTGCTTTTCATCGCGGCCGGTTTAATGGATATCATCGATGGCGGCCTCGCACGCCACAGTGATAAAGTTACACATTCCGGTGCATTTCTCGATGGTAGCTTGGATCGTTTTGTCGATTTTGCGGTTATTTTTAGCTATTTTTGGTTACCGATTACTACGCCCTTCCTATCACTGGAACAATGGACTGCCATTGCGGTATTTGTTGCCATTATTCCTTCATTTGAAGTGGCTTATGCTAATCATCGCAAAGCAGTTGATGATCCACATGAAACTCGCATCTGGCGTATTTTAAATCGAGGCGAAATGTATCCTCTGATGTTATTAGTCATTCTAGTAGCTCACTTTAGCTCTGCGGCAGCTGGTTGGGTACTTGCTGCATGGGTAAGTTTAGCTATCATCACCACTTTTCAAACTTTATTTTTAGCATTGAGATTAGCTAAGATAGATGCGTTAGCAAAAAAAGAGTTAGAGTAAAATGGAAAAATCGTTCAATAAAATTATTCAGGGTTATCGAAATTTTCGGGAAAAGTACGCTTCCGTCGATAACTCCATCATGCAAAAATTAGCGGATCATGGGCAAAAACCTGAGATAATGATCGTTTCATGTTGTGATTCACGAGTTGATCCAGCATTGATTTTGCAATGTGATCCTGGTGATTTATTTATTGTGCGTAATGTAGCGAATATCGTGCCGCCCTATGAAGCGGATGAACGACATCATGGTACCAGTGCCGCACTCGAATTCGGTGTCTGCTATTTGCATGTCAAACATCTTATTATCTTGGGACACAGTCATTGCGGTGGCATTAATGCTTTGTTGAATGGCGAAAATCTACATCAAAATGATTTCATCACACCCTGGGTATCGCTTATCAAAACGGATACCACTAACGTAACAGATGCCGATGAGTTTGCCAAAAAAGCGCTCTTACATTCCTACAAAGATTGTTTAACCTTTCCATGGATTAAAGAACGAATTGAACAGAAAAAGCTATTAATTCATTTATGGTTTTTTGATATTCATGATGCAGAAATTTCCGCTTATTCTTTTGCTGAGAAAAAGTTTCAGAAGTTTTAATGCGGCCCGCATCCCTGTAGCCTGGATGGAGCGAAGCGGAATCCGGGATCCCGCATTACGTCGCGCAAGAAATATCTCGACAAAAACAAAACCTCGAGCGCAACTAATGACGGGCTATATAACATAAGAAGGGATAGTATATCATTTACTACTTAATTTTTGTTAGCTATACTCGCACCCATTAGTAACCTAAGAATAATTTCTGGAGAAACGCATGACTAGAAGTACAAATGGCACTCTCACTACCGAACAAAATCTCTATCCCATTGAACTTTATAATTTTTTGAAAAGAGAGTCCAAAGCATCTTCAGCGCCATTGGTTGGTGAAGAGACTTGCGTTGTTGATTTATCAGATCCTTCGATTGCTGCTGACCCAGAAATTAGCGGTTTTTTGGCAACATCAGACCAAGCTGTTTATAGGTCTTTAAATAGAGACAAAGTAGCGCACTTGGTGAGTTTAGTTCAAAGCGGAAACTGGAAAGATGCTCTTTTTGAAGAACCTCATCATTTGGATTATGCCATCACAGCGTTTATAGAAAAAAATGTTTCTTTAGATGATTTAATATATTTAATTCAAGTGGCGCAATTTAAAAGTTTTCGCCAAGAAAAATATGCTAGAAAAGAGTTACAATCCGACTTATTGAATAATTTGAACCTAGAAATTATTCGTCAGATCGATCCAATATTTGATCTAGATGAAGAAAGTTTAAATGAAAATCAGGAGGAACTTAATAAACTGGGAAACTTCCATAACACGGTTTTTTATTTTTCGAGTGGACGGGGATATGAGATAGAGAGCGTGATATCTCCCGCCGTCCATCGTGTTCTGACAGAGAAACATTTTGGCAATAAATTGCCTGTATTAGGCGACATTACTGTTGATCAAATGGAAACATTAATAAGAAATAGAACTCGACCTCTATTATTGATACTGCCAAATCGTGATGGAAAATTCCCTCATAAAAAGGTACATAAAGTTAATTTAACCGCATTTCAAACAATGAAACATGATTTAATTCATTTGCATTATTTGAATTATGGAGGAGAGGTATTGTTTAATGCCGTATTTGCTTTGATAGATCATTTACGAGCTCAACTAAATGTTCATTGGTCTTACGAAATATGGACCTTAATGGATACCTTCTTTATGTCAGAAAAGTCAGATTATATGATATTTAGCTGGTATTGTTTTTTCCTAGACCGCCTTAAAGAACGATTTATCAGTAATAATCAACTCTCTGTATTTGGATGGCTCTTTTTTCTGTATTTGCAGAACAATAAAGAAACATGGAAACCGTCATTAATAAGCGACATCGAGGAAACCCCACCTCGTCGATTACAAGATGATACAAATGCTTATTTGGCTCTTGAGCAAGTTAAAAAAGATTTACAGTTATTAACCCAGTTTTGGGAACAACTTCGTCTCCTTCCAACGGCGCAGCAAGTTTTAGCGTTGATGTACTTAGCACAAGATAATCCAGCAAAGAGCACTTTTGCTAAGGTAAACGCCTCAACACCGGTGGAGTTGGTAAAAGTGGTACATAAGCAGCCTCTCGAAATAAGCAATAATATTCATCATGATCCAACTAAAATGCGCAACACTATACATGTTCGGTTTTTTAATAGCATTATTCATTCTGCACAAGATCTACCTCCGCTAGACAGCATAGTAGAGAACTCTTCTTTGAGCGCAGGTATGTAGTGTTTGTAAAGACGCGTTAACCCCGCGGACAAGCCGCGGGAGAAAGATGAGAGTTGTTGCTATTATTGCTTCTTGAGTTGAGCTGTAGCATAGAGTCGTAGAACACTTTGATGATAGTTACTGTAGGCGCCTATAAAGTCACCTATTCCAGTCATAAAGTTGTCCGAGGTTAAAACAATGTTATTACCTTTTGTATCAACAATCGTGAAACCAAAATTTGCACCATCTCCTGTGAACTCAGCGCCAAAAGCGCTACAATACAACCAATTTTAGCTTTCGACATGGCTATTTTCCCCTTAAAAAAGTAAAAAATGCTACTATAAAAAAAATAGTGTTTGTCAAGCTACGGGTATTCTCGATGGCGGTTTAACACACCACTTAGGCAAAGTAACACTCGCGAGCACTTTTTGGGATTTATAGTTTTTCGATATTCATGCATGCAGAAATTTCCGCTTATTCTTTTGCTGAGAACAAGTTTCAAAAATTTTGAAGTAGTTATCATTGCAACGTTAGTGTTTTGAATTTATTATAAATATAGATAAATATATTTAGCCGAAGGAAAAAAGACTATGTTTCCTCCCTCAAACTATCCCCGCATCGGTGAAGATATTAGTAAGCTTAATGACTTGATCTTTAGAGGTAAATTTACAGAAGCCTATCAAATAATCTCGAAATATCTCTGGCTCGACAAGACAACTCCCGAAGGACAGCAGATCGCATTTTTTGAGGCCTTCCACGGTATACATTATGGATTTCTCTCTGCCGAGATACTGCAGGATAGTAAATCTACTGAAATTTTAGCCAATGCGCGAAGTAGGATCAATAGCTGTTTCCCTTCACTATGTTCGAAGAGCTTAGCTGCACGTTTAAAAGATCCAAAAGATCTCTTTACTCGTGAACAACTAGTAATCGGTGAATATGTCAGACTTGCTGTGTCTTTCAATCTAACTCTATTTATCTATAACTCTCCTGAAAGATTGATAACCGACACTGATACTTTAGACCCATCGCTGGATGGATCCAAAAAACATTACGCGCGCAGTCTGGCTTACTTTGGCTTAAGCATCTATTTTAAAAATAAAAATTCGCCGGAAGAGGCTAAAGACGCGCTAAAAAATGCTGAAATTTCTCTAGACGAGGCTTTGGCCAAAGAACTTAGTCCATTATTGTATCATTCTCATAAAGCACTAATACATGCAGCAAGAAAAGACAATATCCCAGCAATTCAAGAGGTTACGGAGGCTATTAAACTAAATGATAAGGATATCATGCTGTATCATCAACGAGCGTCACTTCGCCTGCGTACACAGCCATCTCCAGCTCGAGATAATGCCATCTTAAGTGACTTTTTAGCTATGTGTAACTTAGTTATTGAGCATTGTGTAGATCGAGATCTAATACTGGCGGATGAGTGTTTATTTGTGTTAGCATGTAAAACTTTATGGGAGCCACTTAGAGCTTCCTTTTCTTCTATTGAAATATCTGAAACGAATATTCTTCAACTATTTTGGCCACCCCAGGCCGAGGACGCTGAGGCTAGTTTTATTCCCCTATTAAAACAAATTAGAGATGATATTACACAATACTTAGGTTCAGCAACTGACTCAACACCTGCCGCTGCTAAAGCGAGTAGTCGGGTTCCAGGCGCGCATTTTCAACCTTCGAAAACTCTGGAGAAAAATCTGCCAGCAGACTCAGATACCGCAATCGTAATGCGAACGACTTTTGGTAGTTAAAATGTAAAGATGGCGCGGGATTTCACAGGCTGGATGCCAGCTTTCGCTGGCATGACAAAAGAAAAGCTGGCATGACAATAATCAATTCATTGCATGCGCAAGACGAATTCCTTGCAAGACTAAATCGGGGGCGATTTCGGAGAAGATATTTTCTTTTTCAAATAAATACGCGAAACCACCGGTGCCGATGACAAAGGGTTTGCGTCCAGCAAAGGCTTCAACACTAATGCGAGAAGTAATTTCGCGTATCATACCTAACTGACCGAAATATAAACCTGATTGTAAATTTTCGCGTGTGGTGCGGCCAATGACTTGATCTAAATGAATAATTTCTACAGAAGATAATTTAGCCGTGTTATTTTGCAATGCTTCCATCGACAAACGCATACCAGCCAAAATAGCGCCACCTAAATATTCATTGCCCGCTGTAATAACCTCAAACGTTGTTGCCGTTCCCATGTCCACCACAATCAAATCACGTTTAGGGTAATAATGCGCGGCAGCAATCGCATTAGCGATGCGATCCGCGCCAACTTCTGAAGGAGTTAAATAACAATTAGTTAATCCGGTTTTTACACCGTGCTGCAAAATAAATGGCGTGATATTAAAATACTTTACGCATGCCGCACGCAATGAATAATCAATGCTTGGCACCACGGATGCAATGGCAATAGATTTGATACAAAGCGGATCAATATCATTTTCACGTAAGACGCTTTTTAAAAAAACACCTAATTGATCGGATGTTAAACTTTGTCGGCTATCATAACGAAAGCGGAGTTTGATCTCCGCTTTTTCAAATAACCCGCCAAAAATTTGCGAGTTACCTACATCAAGACATAAAATCATTTATTCATTCTCTTGCTTTTTGCGCGTCTCATCTACTTTTGCACGTAATTCTTTACCAGGTTTAAAGTGCGGCGTATATTTTGCTTTAGTTTGCAATGTTTCACCTGTTTTAGGATTGCGTGCTCGTCGTGGTGGACGATAACGCAATGAGAACGTGCCAAAACCACGTATTTCGATTCGGTTTTTTTCTACTAAAGCATCACCCATCATGGTAATCATTTCATTCGCACATTGTGCTACTGTTTTTTCAGGATATTGGGTAAATCGGAAAGATAACGCTGTAATTAAATCTGACTTAATCATTTCATTCTCAGCAGTACTGCCGCCTCCTTTTGCTCAACCTATTGATAAGTCTAGCAGTTTTTCAGGAATTTGGTAATTCGATCTTCTAGCCAATATTTAGCCACTCCTGGAATATTGCCTTCCACAAACCCAACATGCCCGCCACCAGGGCTTATTTCAAGGTTTACACAGGCTGGAATGTCGTGAGGATCGGGTAAAACAACATCACTCATAAAAGGATCATCGCTTGCATGGATGATTAAAGTTTGTACGCATATAGCTTTGATGTAAGGCCGACTACTGGCTTTAGCGTAATAATCATACACTCCGTCAAAACCATGCAGAGGCGCTGTTACCGCATCATCAAATTGTAAGAAAGTACGAAGTGTATCGATATTTTGTACCGGCAATGGTTGTTTATTATAACTGGCCTTTTTAATCATATTCTGTCTTAACACACCAACCAAATACCATTGGTAAAAGCGCGAAAAGCCTGTTTGCAGATAATCTACCGCTTTTAATAAATCCATAGGTACACAGACAGCTACTGCAGCACGCAAAGGCGTATCCGTGCCCTGTTCTCCGAGATATTTCAATAACACATTGCCGCCCAAGGAAAAACCCAAAGCATATAATGGTGTGTCTAATTCTTTTTGTTGTAAAAAACTAAGAATTTCACGAAAATCTCCGGTTTCTCCCGAATGATAACTTCGAGCAAGACGATTGGGTTCACCACTGCAGCCACGGAAATGCATTAACACTCCACGCCAACCCGCGTTAGAGATAGCAGATAAAACATTGCTGGCGTAATGTGAATTGATCGATCCCCCTAAGCCGTGTAAAACAATCAGCAAAGGTCCGTTTTCATTTTTGCCAACCCAATCTAAATCAATAAAATCACCATCCGCTAATTCAACGCGCTGACGTTCAATGGAAATTTTAGCGCGTCGCCTACATAAAGAAGGCCATAATGTTTGCAAATGAGGATTGGGCAGCCACCAAGCAGGTTTAAAGTCACTTTGTGTTATTGGCATGATATTGTCGACTAATTTGATGTACGCTATCGACTAATAAGGTTACGTTATCAATAGGCGTGGATTTATCAATACCGTGACCTAAATTAAAAATATGACCCGGCCCATTTCCATAGCTTTGAAGCAGAATAGTGGTTTCTTCTTGCAACCGTTCGGGAGTAGCGAACAATGCCAAAGGATCGAGATTGCCTTGCAATGCCACCTGCTCTCCTACTCGAGCTCGCGCTGCTCCTAACTCAATAGTCCAATCCAATCCCACACCATTGCAGCCACTATTAGCGATTTGTTCCAACCAATTCGAACCACCTTTAGTAAAAATAATGCTTGGAATAGTTTGCCCAGCGTGTTCACGCGTTAGTTTAGATAAAATTTTTCGCATATAATACAAAGAAAAATTTTCATAGTTTTGCGTGGTTAAAACTCCACCCCAGGTATCAAATAACATGATAACATCCGCACCGGCAGCAATTTGTGCGTTTAAATAAAGAATCGTTGCATCCGCTAGCTTATCCAACAGTTGATGTAAAATCTCTGGCGCTTGATACATCATCTTTTTTATTTCTAAAAATAATTTACTGCTACCGCCTTCAATCATATAACACGCTAAAGTCCAAGGGCTGCCCGCAAAACCTATTAAAGGCACTTTACCAGCTAAGCTACTTTTAGTTACACGAATAGCATCCATCACATAACGTAATGACGTTTCGGGATCGGGTATAGGTAATGCCGCAACTGCCGCTGCATCACGTACGGGTTTGCTGATGATAGGCCCCTCGCCTTCTGCAAAATACAATCCAACATTCATCGCATCAGGAATGGTTAAAATATCAGAAAAAATAATCGCTGCATCGAGATCAAAACGTGCTAACGGTTGCAACGTCACTTCACAAGCTAATTCAGGGGTTTTACATAAAGTTAAAAAATCGCCGGCTTTTGCGCGGGTGGCACGGTACTCTGGCAAGTAGCGTCCAGCTTGTCGCATTAGCCAAACCGGTGTGCAATCAACAGGTTGCCGCAATAATGCGCGGATTAACCTGTCATTGCGCAATGATGTGGTCATGTGCGCGCCTTAATAGCTGTTTGAATGTTGTCGAAACTACGTACCCACGGTTTTTGTTTTACCAATAATTGCGTTGGCAAATTACCTATCGCTTGTTGTGCTTCAGCTCGACTATTATATCGACCATAGACAGCGACATACCAAGGTTTGCCGGCATTGACGGTACGGAAATAATAGACTTGTCCATCAACGCCAACACTTTTGGTGAATTGCTTCAGTTTGGTTAAATTGACTGAAGCCGCAATTTGTAACGCAAAAGTATTGGGAGCCAGATCCAATATGTATTTTTCATCTTGCGTCAAACCTGCAGCTTTTGCTGTCACGGTTTTTGATTTAGATGTTGCTGGTTTTTTAACAGGCGCTGGTTTTTTCGTAACTGTAGGTTGTGCCGTCGGTTCAATCGTAGGTTCGGCCGTAGGTTGGACATTTTGCTCACTAATTGGTTGCGCTGACGCCACTTGTTGTTCTGCCGGAGCCGGTGTGGTTGCATCCGCACTAGTTGTATCAGTACTGGTTGAATCCGTACTGGCCGCCTGTTCTGAAGTCAATGGAATCCATGCTTCATCTGTGGTGGTCACAGCAGCTTTTGAAGGTACTTCTGTTTTTAATGCCGCTCTCGCGGAAACCGCCGCGGCTGATTCTGCCTCAGTAGCAGGAAGTATTTCATCATCATCAAATTGATTTGAAATATATTGTGATGCTTCATCGTCGGTTTCTGAAATACTATTGATCGATTGCTGTGTTTCTGCACTGGCTGTTGCCGCTGATGTGACCGGTGTGGTGGGTGTGACGGATGTGACTGGCTGAGGTTCGGTATTATCCAATCCAGCGGTCTGAACTTCGACTGCTGTCGCTTGAGGCGCTGGAGCAGGATCCGCTACCTGAGGGTTTTGCGCGACGGCTGCTGCTGTAACTGCAGTCGCCTCATCGCGTAAGGCTAATTGTTTGACGACAACTTCTTCTGGAGCACGGAAATATAATACCA
>CAZULF010000038.1:0-17455 GCA_964621215.1 uncultured Legionellales bacterium
ATTTCATGGCGCTAGATAGGACATCAAGAGGTAAATTAAGTGAGTGAGTTATTAGATTCTCAAAAAGTAATTTTTTCTGCTTTTTTCGATAGTTCAACCATTCCATCAGAAGATAAAATAAAATTTCTTGTTGAATATATGAATAAAATCAATGAAAAAAATAATCCGGACGATAACACGGATGACAATAAGATAGATGAGAAATTAAATCAGACACGACAAACCGCATTATCCAATGAACGGTATGAAGGCTGTAATCTCAATCAGCTTAATATTACTCGATTACCTATACAGCAAGAAACGTTGGGTAAAACGGATAATGATTCCTACAGTAAAAGTAGTGCGACTGATGAGGTTGAAATGAAAAGCTTACACTCAACAACAGTTACCTCTACCGCAATGCAAAAACCAGAAATCCTACTTATCGAAGATGATATTATTCTACAGAAAACCATAGCAAGAACCTTTACTAAAAAAGGCTGTCATGTTGTTATGGCGGTTGATAGTGTTTCGAAAGCACGCGATGCCATAAAAGCCCGAGCATACGATTTAGTGGTATGCGATTTAGGTTTATTAGAAGGTACAGGCATCGATGTGATTAATTGGGTTAAGCATGATAAAACCCATCCTAATCAAACGACACCGTTTCTTGTTTTAACAGCCAATAATGACGAAAGCATGCGAAGAAATGCCCTAAATAGTGGTTTTCTTGCTGTGATGCAAAAACCACTTATTGATGAAGTGGCACAAAATATTATTGATACCTATATCTATCCGAAAAAAAAAAGAGCATAGCGCCAGCCGCTGAAGATAAAATCCTTGATCTTGATGCCTCGTTGCAATTGGCAGGAGATATGGAAGAACTCAAGGAAATTCTTGGGATATTGACCCAATCTTTATTAGAAGATCGAGAAAAACTAAAAACATGCTTCCATATTAATGATATCGCCGAAACCCGCCGAATTCTTGAACGTCTTAATGGTACTTTTTGTTATTGTATAGTACCCACATTACAAAATGCGCGAGGTGTATTGGATCACGCCGTACAAAAGACAACACAACTACATGCTCTTGGCGTACTCTTTGACGCATTTTATCGTGAAATAGATAGATTTCTAATAAACAGTTATAAACTAAAAGCAGATGGGGTGCTGTGATATGATATTGATTAAATCACCTGAAGAAATAGCAAAAATGCGTGAAGCCGGCCGTTTAACGGCCAAAGTTCTAGAGGCGGTCAGCGCGATCATAAAACCCGGCATGACCACTATGGATATTGATACTTTTTGCGAAGATTATATTGTGAATACGCTTAAAGCTATACCCGGAAGTAAGGGGCAATATGGATATCCTTATTCAGTCAATACCTCGGTAAATCATGTGATTTGTCATGGTATGCCCTCTGCTAAAGTCGAATTAAAAAAAGGCGATATTGTCAATGTTGATATCACAGTTATTTGGGATGGATACTATGGCGATAGCAGTAAAATGTTTTGTATTGGTCCTGTCGCTGCCCATGCTCAGCGATTGGTGGATGTAACGCAACAATGTCTTTATCAAGGTATTCGTATAGTCAAACCCGGTGCAACATTGGGTGATATTGGACATGCGATTCAATCTCATGCTGAAAAAAACGGCTATTCTGTTGTACGTGAATATTGTGGTCATGGTATTGGCCGCACTATGCATGAAGATCCGCAAGTGACGCATTTTGGTAAAGCCGGAGCTGGGGAAAAATTAGTAGAAGGCATGACATTTACTATTGAACCCATGATCAATCAAGGTAAAGCCGATATCAAACATATTGTTAAAGATGGATGGGATATTGCCGTGACGAAAGATCGCCGTCTTTCTGCGCAGTGGGAACATACCTTGCTAGTCACGAAAGACGGCGTTGAAGTGTTGACGTTGAGAGATGAAGAGCAAGGGATTTTTTAATACGGTTTCACAATCACCGTCGAACCCACAGGCAATACCGTTTGTAACCATTTAGCATCCGCTGGATAAACGCGAATACAACCATGGCTTGCATTATAACTACGTACTTCATACGAGCCATGTACCGCATACCCGCCATGGAAATAAGAACAATATGGCATTGGGGCACCGCCGCGAGGAATAGGGAATTTTTTGGATTTACAGCCCGCACCACCTCGAGCATAGACTTGGAAGGTGCCAACCGGAGTATGGCAGGCGCGATGAATATCACTGCAATAGTTTCTTCCGCCCGAACCATTACCCGTTTTTAGTAAATTGCCGTCGGCATCATATACCGCCCACTGAGTGAAACGAGGATCAAAAATAAATACAGCCCGACCCGTGCCCTCTATTTTTTTGGCAAAAGCAGGTTTTGGTATATGCTTTTTAGCGGTATGATATTTTTTTCCTGTGTAATGCTGCTTATGCGTTACCGGTTTTTCAGACCCCATCATAATAGGTGCTGATTGAGGTGGCGTTTGCGTTGCTTGTTGTGTAACAACATCGATAAAAGCCAAGCTGGATGTACAGCTTAGCGATAATGCAATGGTACAACCCCACAGGATTTGTTTAATATGTGAAGCCATTTGTCATTCCCCCTCAGCGAGTTTCATTTAGTAATGAAACCGCGTTTAAAAACATAGTTATTATAAGTATGGTCAAAAAATGGGAAATGTCCAAAAAACAATCAGTTAAAACTTCAGGCATAAACATTAAATTATTAAAAATCAAAGGGTTATGATGGGAATTGGTAATGTTGCTCAGGAAATAATCGAACACAGATGTCAAAACCAAATAAGTTACCATTTCTCCGCGTTTTCAGGTATGACAAATCGAATTGTACATATTTAACCCATAACAGGGGTTAATCTGTCGGATAAGCTGCAATTACTGGACGAAGTTCAATATTATGCTACAATATCAACGATATATGTTTGACACTGAAGGGGCTGGATGACAGCCCCGTCAGTCTATTTTGGAGATTTCACAGACATGCCGAAGCAAAGAACGATAGAATATGGCATAAGCACGACAGGTATTGGTTTACATTCAGGTCAGAAAGTGACTGTAGAGCTTTGTCCGGCACCGGCTAATACCGGCATTGTTTTTCATCGAGTCGATGTTGATCCCGTTGTAGAGTTACCAGCGCATGCTGAATATGTGGTGGACACGACATTAGCAACCACCTTAGGTAACAAAGAGGGTGTACGTTTATCTACTGTTGAGCATCTTTTATCTGCTTTAGCAGGTTTAGGTATTGATAATGTGATCGTGAAAGTGAATGCAGCTGAAATTCCCATTATGGATGGTAGCGCTGCACCGTTCGTATTTCTATTGCAATCAGCCGGTATTCGGCAGCAATCCGCTCCCAAGCGCTTTATTCGCATTTTACGTCCCATTACAGTGGAAGAAGGTGAACCTGGCACTGCACAATACAAGTCCGCCAAGTTTTTACCTCACCATGGTTTTAAAGTGGGATTTACTATAGAATTTAATCATCCCTTATTTAATGGTGCACAATCATTAACGATGGATTTATCAGCAACGTCTTTTGTTAAAGAAGTGAGCCGAGCACGTACTTTTGGTTTTAAAGCAGAATACGAATGGTTACGCGCACGCAATTTAGCTTTAGGCGGAAGCTTGGATAATGCGATTGTAATCGATGAATACCGTATTTTAAATGAAGACGGATTGCGTTATCAGGATGAATTCGTACGCCATAAAATTTTGGATGCCGTCGGCGATTTATCTATGTTAGGCTCCCCCATTATCGGTGCTTTTGAAGGTCACAAATCCGGCCACGCGATGAATAATCGTTTGTTACGCGCCTTGCTCGCTGAAAAAGATGCATGGGAATATGTTTCTTATAAGAAAGAAAAAGATGTTCCTATCTGTTATGCGCAACCAGAATTGGTAATGGTTTAATTCCTTCATGTAGCCTGGATGAAGCGCTAGCGAAATCCAGGTTGTCTCTGCTCTCGCCAATTTTCCAACATCAGATCTTTGACTCGAATAAACTCCATCATATTAGCAGAAACAAAGATTAAATCATGATTTATGGCACAACCAGCAAGCAAAACATCGTAACTGCCGATGGGAGTGCCTTGTTTTTTAAGTGTGGCTCTAATAACTGCAGCTGCTTTAGCGTCATGTTGGTTAAAATCGAGAATGCTAACGCTTTCTAGAAAATCATGTATTACCGGCCGGATTTTTTTAGCATAAGATGGATTTAATGCTAAGCCATATTCTATTTCCATCACAGTAATACTTGAAACTGCAATGTTGTTTGGCAATATGGATTTTAATCGTGCTAATGTATTTTTTTCCCCACGAACAAAATCACTAATTACGCAGGTATCTAGCAAATATTTCATGCCAATGGATCCTCTGAGGGTGGTAATAACTCTTCTCGAGTCGATTCAAAGGTTGGCATTTCAGGGCAGCCTTTAAATTGTAAGACTGATTTAGGCCAAGTTTTAGCTTGGTGATGGCTAATCCACTCGCGTACAGCCTCTCGAATAATACCATTACGCGATTGCCCAGTTTCCAGGCTATAGTCTTTTAACTCCTTAGCTAAATCTTCTTCCAAGTAAATATTGATATTCATATTCTATCTCCTTTTATTGGAATATATAACCTATTATAACATGTTATCAGTTGAAAATCAATATAAGCAGATAGCACAAGGTTCATCGCTCTAGATCTGGGCCTGGACAAGGTGACAACCAAATCACTTCCAAATGGAATGATTTGTACTATCATTTAAAGGTAATATTGAAATATACAAGGAGGTCAATATGTCTAGTACGCAAAATCGTTTAAGTGTTATAGGATTAGGACTGGCTTTGGGTATAACTTGGAGTGCATCTATATTATTTCTTGGCATAATCGCATGGTTGTTCGGCTGGGGTACAGATATGGTGCATTTGTTTGGTAGCTTCTATATTGGATATACCCCAACGTTGTTAGGAAGTATTATTGGTATGGTCTGGGGATTTGTAGACTGTTTTATCGGCGGGATAGTGATTGCCTGGTTATACAATCTCTTCGCTTGCAGAGGTAAAACAGAATAGAAGTTTCTTGAATAAAAAACAGTGTTCATATTCAATTTCGGAATTACAACTAAAACTGGGCTCATCTCCAGATGGGCTCAGTCAGGCGGAGGCGTAAATCAAGAAATATAACATCCACGTCTTGTCAATTTTAAAGTATAAACACTGTCTCGGCATATTTTTTTGCGAACAACATAGGCAATGACAGTTGTTATTATCAGAGGAAAAATAGCGTAATAATCTCTTGTCATCTCTAACGTCAATAAAATAGCGGTTATAATTGCACCGGTTGCACTGCCAACCATGGCAGCCATTCCAATCATGGCGAATAATACCGGGTTAATGGCTATATTGGGGAAAAAATAATTAAACAATAATCCAAATAAGACTCCTAAAGCGGCACCTAAAAATAAGGCTGGAGAGAAAACGCCACCAGAAGCGCCGGTGCCTAATGATAGGCAGGTTACTAATAATTTTCCTAGTGCCAGACATAATAACAACCATGGATTGGTTATTAAAGCATTTAAAATATCTTGAATAGTTGAGTACCCAATGCCTTCAATATAATAATGCCCAAATAATCGCATAAAAATATATAACATTATGCCCACTATAAACATCCCAACTGTATGCCGTAAATATCGATTTGTAAAAAGCCAACTGAATGCATCTTCAAACCAATAAATTGAACGGATAAATAAAGTGGACATGATACCGATTATTATTCCGAATATAATAAACAATACTAAATTAATTAGCAGTGAAGGATAATTATTTATATGATGTGTCATCTGAATAATAAAAATAGATGTATTACCAATAATAAGGTATTGGATACAATAAGCAACTAACGCAGCAATCATAATTGATGTGATGGCTACAACGTCAATAGACGTGAGTAATAATTCAATGGCAAATGCGATGCCAGCCAAAGGAGCATTAAAAATGGCAGCTGTGCCAGCGGCTGCTCCAGCAGCGATTAAAATAGTTCTTTGTTCTACTGTTAAAGCAATCACATTTTCTAAGAAAGAGCTTATTGCCGCACTCATTTGCACAATAGGACCTTCTCGACCCACCGATGCACCAGAACCAATCGATATAGCTGCTGCAAGAGTTTTTGCTAGTGATATCTTAGGACAAATTTTTTCTTTTGAATGTCGAGTTTTGTACATTATTTCAGGGACGCTTAATCCTCTCTCATCATAAGCAAAACGTTCAATTAACCCAATGACAAATAACCCCCCAATGGCAGGAATCAATATGATGCCAATCCCCCATAGGCTAGGATTGGTATGAATAGTCTCGTTATAAACAAAACTAAAATGACCGAAAAAAAATAAATTATGAAAAAAAGCCAGCAAACTACGAAATAGAAATGCGCTAAATGCAGCTAAAACTCCAACTACAAAGGAAAGGCTTAGAGTTAATGCTGTATGCCGAAAATTTATTTTATCGAATTTGGTTAACATAGGTTAATCGTTTTTGTTGGAGTTAAAGAGTTCTCACTTTTATCCATAACTAACCTCCTAAATAGAGAACTTAAACCTTTCCCCGTCCGGCAAAAGCATGAGCAAGAGTGCCGGTGTCGATGGATTCTAATTCGCCGCCAAGCGGCACACCGTGGGCGATGCGAGAGCAGGGGAGTTGATAGTGCTTGGCTAATTGCGCGATGTAATGTGCAGTAGCTTCGCCTTCGATTGTGGGATTAGTAGCGATCACCATTTCACGAAAACGTTCGTTAGATAAACGTTGTTTTAATAAATGAATACCAATTTCTTCTGGTCCAATACCATCTAAAGGTGATAAGCGGCCATGCAATACAAAATAAATTCCGTTGAATCCTGTTAAATCTATGGCCAACTGATCAGCGGGGGACTCAACAATACAAAGAATATCGCGATCACGTCGCGTGCTAGCACAGATAGGGCAGAGGGTATGTTCGGTAAAGGTGCGGCATGATTGACAGTGATGTAGCGTATCCATGGCAGTAATGAGTGTATCCGCCAATAGCTTTGCGCCCTCACGATTTCGCGCCAATAAATTAAAAGCCATACGTTGTGCTGATTTGGGACCCACCCCAGGCAGGCAACGTAGGCTTTGAATTAATTTTTGTAAAGTGGGACTGAGGCTCATTAGGAGAGTAATGATCCAAAACCACCAGCAGGCAAACCACCCATGCCACCAGCACCGCCAGCAACATCATCCATAATACGTTTGGTGGCTTCTTCGATTTTGCGTGCAGCATCGTTATACGCAGCCGCCACTAAATCTTCCAAAATTTCTTTTTCATCTTTTAGTAAGTTAGGACTAATAAATACAGAATGCACACGGTGCGTACCATCCACTTTTACTTTCACTAAACCTGCACCAGCAACACCTTCAACCATCAAGGCTTTAATATCACGTTGTGCTTGTTCAAGCTTGGATTGTAATTGTTGCGCTTGTTTCATTAACTCATTCAAATTCGGTTTCATGGATTATTTTTCCTCTTGAGATAGTATAGGTTTAATCGATCCTGGTTCAATCGATGCATCAAATCGTTGCATCAATAATTGTAATCCTGGATCGGCTGCTAAGGTTTGCTGAGCAGACTGTTGCCACGCCGCTTTTTCCTGTTTTTCCAGATTCGCTGGGCAAGGAAGTCCCGACGCGCCAATGTCGATTTTAACACAAATTGTACGATTGAAATAGCTAGATAATGCGTCATTTAATTTTTGTTGACTTATGCTATTTAGCATAGCTCCCTGGCTACCATCCAGTAGCAGGGTAATATTATCTCCCTCAAATGACTTAAGGATACTATAATTTGCCAGCAGTTTCGCAGGTCCCACGGCATTAAGTTTCTGCACTATAGTATTCCAGTCAGGCGTAGTCCCTTCTATAGCCTCGTCGTCCCGCGATTTATTCGCGGGATCCAGCTCGTGTCGATGTGTTTTGGACCCTGCGGTCAAATCGCGGGACGACAATTCTTCATGCTCCACCGCAGCAACCGGTGCAAATGCCAACATGCGCAACATGCACATTTCAAACCCGAGTCGTGGAGAAGGGGCATAGGGTAAATCGCGCTTACTTTGTAATGCAATTTGATAATAAAGTTGAATGGTTTCTTTATTAAATTGCTGTGCTAACGCACTCATCGCAGATGACGCGGCATAGACTTCAGCAGCAGTTGGCACTACTTGCAGGATGCTGAGTTGATGTAATGCTTCTAATAAGATATCGAGCACATGTGTGAAATCGACACCATCAATTTGTAATCGTTGAATAGCTGCTAATAACACCTCACCACGATTTGCAGACAACGCTTGCAATAACTCAATAATCGCTTCTTCAGTCACACCACCTAATAATTCAATCACCGATTGCTCGGTAATATTCGCTTGGCTAAATGCAATCACCTGATCTAATAAACTTAATGCATCGCGCATACTGCCATTAGCGGCTTTCGCTATGGCAGGTAATGCCGTGGGAATAAACATCACTTTTTCTGCTTGTAAAATATCAGCTAAACGACCACTGATTTGTTCTGCCGTCATGCTTTTTAATTGAAATTGTAAACAACGCGATAACACAGTGACCGGTAAGCGTTCTGGATCGGTCGTGGCTAAAATAAAAATCACATGTGCAGGTGGTTCTTCTAATGTTTTTAATAGCGCGTTGAAACTGTGATTCGACAGCATGTGTACTTCATCGATGAGATAAATTTTGTAACGACCCACCGTCGGCATATATTGCACGTTATCAAGCAAATCACGAGTATCTTCCACTCGTGTGCGTGATGCTGCATCGATTTCCATTAAATCGATAAACTGTCCTTGTTCGATCGCCATACAATTGGCGCATTTCAAACAAGGTGTAGCGGTAATGCCTTGCTCACAATTGAGGCACTTTGCCAAAATGCGCGCAAAAGTGGTTTTACCAACACCGCGGGTACCAGTTAATAAATAAGCGTGATGTAATCGATTTTGTTCTAACGCATGCGTGAGTGCGCGTACGATATGTTGTTGACCAACGATATCAGCGAAAGTCCGAGGTCGCCATTTCCGTGCTAAAACTTGATGACTCATAGTCAAACCAATTTAAAAAATAAAGGATCTTGGCGGCGACTTCACCAGCCGCCTCTCGGCACACGCGTCCAAAACTACCGTTGCTTCCTTCCGGACCTGGCGGGGTTCGCCTTGTAGCATTGCGAGAGAACCGATGAAGTCACCATAACAAAGAGCCGCCATGGTAGCATGCCTGTCGTGGGGAAACAATGAGATTATCCTTTCCCTCGTGTTTTAGTGTGGTGCGGTTTAGCGTGTTCTTCAATAAATCGAATAATAGTGTTAGCAATATCTTTGCCGGTGGTGTTTTCAATGCCTTCTAGACCTGGAGTGGCATTGACTTCCATGATTAATGGACCGCGTTCTGAACGTATAATATCAACCCCCGCAACATTTAAGCCCATGATTTTGGCAGCGCGTACGGCAGTTTTACGTTCTTCGGCTGAAATTTTAATGAGTTTGGCACTCCCACCACGATGTAGATTAGAGCGAAATTCACCGGGAAGGGCTTGACGTTGCATGGCAGCGACCACTTTCCCATCGATGACAAAACAGCGAATATCAGCGCCTTCGGCTTCTTTAATGTACTCTTGTACCATGATGTTGGCATCGAGATTAAAAAATGCTTCAATAACACTACGCGCAGCGTTACGTGTTTCAGCTAATACGACCCCCAGTCCTTGTGTACCTTCTAATAGTTTGATCACTAATGGCGCACCGCCCACCATGTCTACTAAGTCATCAATATCATCGGGCGAATTAGCGAAGCCGGTGATAGGTAAGCCAATACCACGCCGAGATAATAATTGTAATGAGCGAAGTTTATCGCGCGCCCGGGTAATAGCGACGGATTCATTAATACTAAACACGCCCATCATTTCGAATTGACGCACTACGGCTGTACCATAAAAAGCAATCGATGCCCCAATACGCGGAATCACCGCATCAAATTGTGGTAAGGGCTCGCCTTTATAGTGAATCATAGGATGGCCAGAATTGATATTCATATAACAGCGCAAAGGATCGATGACTTGCACTTCATGTCCACGAAGCTTAGCCGCTTCGACCAACCGTCGTGTTGAATATAAGCTAGCTTTTCTTGAAAGAATGGCAATTTTCATCAGTGTGTCTCATTTATATTCACAGAAAAATTATTCTATGAATATTAAAAAATGCTATAAACGCGTCGGGTTTTGTGTGATAATAACCAGCTTTCAGTAGTATATGCAACAGCGTTGTATTGGGTAGTATAAAATTTTTCAAAGTTTGTATTTTTTTAAATCTTTTGAGCTCTTCAATATGGATCCCGCGGACAAGCCGCGGGACGACGAAGAGGGAATGGGACAAATTAACTTCAACAGTAGGATAAAAAAATGGCTGACAATCGTATTGATGACAATCGCAGCAAGGCGCTTGCTGCAGCGTTAGGCCAAATTGAACGACAATTTGGTAAAGGTAGTATTATGCGGATGGGGGAAGCGACAGCGATCCCAGAAATCGATTTAATTTCCACCGGCTCATTAGGCTTGGATATTGCATTGGGTGGCGGTTTACCTAAAGGTCGAATTATTGAAATTTATGGCCCTGAATCTTCAGGTAAAACAACATTAACATTACAAGTTATCGCTGAAGTGCAAAAGAAGGGTGGCACCGCAGCCTTCATCGATGCAGAACATGCACTCGATCCTAATTATGCTGAAAAACTGGGAGTAAATGTAAAAGATTTACTCATTTCACAACCGGATACGGGTGAACAAGCGCTAGAAATTACCGACATGTTGGTACGTTCTGGCGGACTCGATGTGATTGTCATTGACTCCGTGGCTGCTCTGACACCTAAAGCTGAAATTGAAGGTGAAATGGGTGATCAACATATGGGATTACAAGCACGTTTGATGTCACAAGCATTGCGTAAGCTGACCGCGAATATTAAACGTTCCAATTGTATGGTGATTTTCATTAACCAAATTCGTATGAAAATCGGTGTGATGTTTGGTAGCCCAGAAACCACCACCGGCGGAAATGCGTTGAAGTTTTACGCTTCTGTGCGTTTGGATATTCGTCGTACCGGCGCTATCAAAAAGGGCGACGAAATATTAGGTAATGAAACCCGCGTTAAAGTAGTGAAGAATAAAGTAGCACCGCCATTTAAAGAAGCGGCATTTGAAATTTATTACGGCGAAGGTATTTCACGCGAAGGTGAAATCATCGAGCTGGGTGCGAAACTGGATCTGATTGAAAAATCGGGTTCATGGTATAGCTATAACGGCGAACGTATTGGCCAAGGCAAAGATAACGTGCGTCAGTTCTTGAAAGAGCGACCAGAAGTGGCTGCGGATATTGAAGCTAAAGTTCGTGCGCATGCAATGGCAGCGCTGAAGCGTGCACCGGCCGTGGCAGCGGAGGAATTAGCGGAGGAGGTTGAATTCTGAGTGAGTTAAAAGCTATTCAGGATTCTGCTTTGGCCTTGTTAGCCCGACGTGAACATTCACGTCGGGAATTAGCAAACAAACTGGCAAAGAAATATGCCCAGTCTGAACTAATAAACCAAGTCTTAGACGAGCTAAAGCAAGCAGGTTGGCAAAGCGATGCGCGCTTTGCGGCAGCTTATATTTCAGCTCGTGCAGCACGAGGCTTTGGCCCGCAACATATTCAGCAAGAGTTGCAAGCACGTGGTGTAGATGCGGAGTTAATTGAGCAAGCATTTTTTGAAGCGGAAATAGAGTGGACAGAATTAGCTAAAAAAGTACGAATTAAACGCTTTGGCGCACAAGCACCAAAAACTTTTTTAGACAAAGTAAAACAACAGCGTTTTATGCAATATCGAGGATTTGAATTTCACTATGAACATGAAGAGCAGTAATGAACTTCGACAAGCTTTTTTGAATTACTTTAAAAAGAAAGGGCATACTGTTGTCCCCAGTAGTTCATTGGTACCGCACAATGACGCCACATTATTATTTACGAATGCCGGTATGGTACAGTTTAAAGATGTGTTTTTAGGTTTGGACAAACGCGATTACGTGCGCGCAGCGACGTCACAAAAATGTGTACGTGCCGGTGGCAAACATAATGATTTAGAAAATGTTGGTTATACCGCACGTCATCATACTTTTTTTGAAATGTTGGGTAATTTTAGTTTTGGCGATTATTTCAAAAAAGAGGCAATTCATTTTGCTTGGGAATTTTTAACGCAAGATTTAGCGATTCCAACAGAAAAACTCTGGATCACTGTTTTTAAAGACGATGATGAAGCGGCAGCGATTTGGCAAAATGAAATCGGTTTGCCCGCTGAGCGTATTATTCGTTGTGGTGAAAAAAGTAATTTTTGGTCGATGGGAGATACTGGCCCATGCGGACCGTGCACAGAAATTTTTTATGATCATGGACCATCAGTAGAAGGTGGCTTGCCAGGGACACCAGAAGAAGATGGTGATCGTTATGTTGAGATTTGGAATTTAGTATTCATGCAATTTGATCGTGCGCCTGATGGTCAATTGCAGCCATTACCGAAACCTTCTGTCGATACGGGTATGGGATTGGAACGCGTTGCTGCGGTGTTGCAAGGTGTACACAATAATTATGACACTGATGTGTTTAGTACTATTTTAAAAGCGATTTCACGCTTGTGCCAAAACCCCGATATGAAAAATACCTCCATGCGCGTGATTGCCGATCACATTCGCTCCTGTGCCTTTTTAATTGCAGAAGGAATATTGCCCTCGAATGAGGGGCGTGGTTATGTGTTACGACGTATTATTCGTCGCGCGATTCGTCATGGTCACAAATTAGGTTTAAGTGAAGTTTTCTTTTATAAATTAGTTGCACCCTTAGTCGAAACCATGGGGCAAGGCTATCCTGAATTAGCGCAAGGACAAGCGCAAATCGAGCAGGCATTACAGCAGGAAGAAAACCAATTCCTCAAGACATTAGATCAAGGCATGCGTATTTTAGAGCAGGACATTGCGGGTATAACGGATAATGTAATTCCGGGTGAAACGATTTTCCGCTTGTATGATACCTATGGTTTTCCTCCTGATTTAACGGGCGATATTGCCAGAGAACGTGGATTGATCCTTGATACAGATGGTTTTGAACGTGAAATGTCAAAGCAGCGGACTTTATCGCAAAACGCTAGCAAATTTACAACACAATATCATCATCAACTGGATGTGCAAACTGAAAGTGAATTTACCGGTTATGAAGGCTTGGAAACACATGATAATGTGACTGAACTATTCCACGAAGGTAAGTCAGTTAAACAACTGAAAGCTAACGAACAGGGCGGCTTAGTATTAGTGCAAACGCCTTTTTATGCAGAAAGTGGTGGTCAAGTTGGTGATAGTGGTGTGATTAAAACCACAACGGGAGTGTTTCAAGTCAACGATACCCAAAAACGCCAAAAAGCGATAGTGCATTTAGGGCAAGTCGTTTCGGGCTATATTGAACGAGGTCAGGCTGCCATAGCGACCGTGGATTATGTGAAACGGTGTGCGACAGCATTAAACCACTCGGCTACACATTTATTGCATGCAGCATTGAGAAAAGTGCTAGGCACGCACGTGCAACAGAAAGGTTCGTTGGTCGCGCCGGATCGTTTACGATTTGATTTTTCGCATCACTCAGCGATGACTGAGGAACAATTACAGCAAGTAGAGCGACTGGTCAATCAACAGATTATGGCTAATCATAAAGTTGAAACGCATTTACTTAGCCAAGATGAAGCATTACAACGCGGCGCGATGGCGTTATTCGGTGAAAAATACGACGATCATGTACGTGTATTAGAAATGGGCGATTTCTCCATGGAACTCTGTGGCGGGACGCACGTACAACGTACGGGTGATATAGGCTTACTTAAGGTCATTGCGGAGACGGGCATTGCAGCTGGAGTGCGTCGTATTGAAGCCGTGACCGGTGATGCCGCCCTTGACTACATAGATGCACAACAAAGCTGTTTACAGCAAGTGTCAAATTTGTTAAAAACATCGTGGGACAAAACGGCAGCCAAATTACAGGAGACTTTAACCCAGCAACGCCAATTACAAAAACAATTGGAACAAATGTCATCCAAATTGGCTGGCAATGTGAGCGCAGATTTGGCGAACCAAGCCGAACGGGTTGGAGAGGTAAGTTTAATCGCGGCAAAAGTTCAGGTGGCGGATGTTAAGGGTTTAAGAGAATTAGCTGACCAATTAAAAAGCCGGTTAACGGAGGCGGTTATCGTGTTAGGCACCGCTGTAGATGGAAAAGTCCATTTATTAGCAAGCGTCAGTAAATCACTTAATGATAGAATACATGCTGGTGAGCTAGTGAATGAATTAGCTACGCAGGTTGGTGGCAAGGGTGGCGGCAAAGCTGATCAAGCACAAGCCGGTGGCACCCAACCTGAGAAATTAGATGCGGCATTGGCCTCGGTGAAGGAGCGGGTTAAAGTAAAATTACGTGGTTAATTAATGGAATAGTGGTTAATTAATGGAATAAAGGATAAACAAGTGGGACTAATGGTTTTAAAATTTGGCGGTACTTCTATGGGATCTCCCGAGCGTATCCGTCAAGTTGCTGAAAAAGTCATTGCCATGCATAAGCAGGGGCATCAAATTGCCGTGGTGGTATCTGCCATCAGCGGTGAAACCGATCGCCTGGTCGCTTTAACTAAAACCATGGCGGATGAGCCGGACGCGCGTGAATATGCCGTGGCTGTTACCACAGGCGAACAAGTCTCCATGGCCTTATTGGCTATTTACCTCATCGATCGCGGTTACCCAGCTCGCTCATTTAATGGTAATCAAATTCGCATTATTACCGATAATGCCTGCAAAAGTGCACGTATTAGTGAAGTCGAAATTACTGCCCTATCTGCCTGTCTCAAACAAGGCATTATTCCCGTGATTGCGGGTTTTCAGGGAGTTGACGCGGCAGGCAATATTACCGCGCTGGGTCGTGGCGGCTCAGATACAACAGCCGTTGCCATAGCTGCCGCTTTACATGCGGATGAATGTCAAATCTTCACCGATGTGGATGGCGTCTATACCTGTGATCCTCGTATTGTGCCTGAAGCTCGGCGTCTATCTCAGATTACCTTCGATGAAATGCTTGAATTGGCTAGCTTGGGGGCTAAAGTGCTTCAAAAACGTTCAGTTGAATTTGCCAGGAAGCACAACGTCAGATTACGCGTATTATCGAGCTTTAATCCCGGCCCGGGCACATTGATTACTTTTGAGGACGATATTATGGAACAGCCACTCGTATCCGGCATTGCATTTAACCGCAGCGAGGCTAAGCTTACTATTAGAGGTGTACCCGATGTGCCGGGCATTGCCGCTAAAGTCTTGGGACCTATCAGCAAGGCGGGTATCGATATCGATATGATTATTCAAAATGGCAGTTTGGATGGCAGCACCGATTTAACGTTTACTGTGAATCGAGAGGATTATTTAAATGCCTTTACTCTGCTGGAGAATCTGGCAGCCGAATTGCATGCCAAAGAGGTTCGGGGAGATCAGAAAATAGCCAAAATTTCACTGGTGGGGGTGGGAATGCGTTCCCATGCGGGCGTAGCAACCACCATGTTTGAAATTTTGGGGCAAGAAGGGGTGCATGTTCAGTTGATTTCGACCTCGGAAATTAAGATTTCAGTGGTGATCGATGAGAAGCATCTTGAATTGGCAGTCAAGGCTTTGCATAGCGGTTTTGGCCTGGAAAAACATGAAGTTGAGGAGTTTGATCCCATTTCTGCACATTGAAGGAACAAATATTGCAAAAAAAATACAAATTAATTTAAATCGTTAATTATTTGTTAATTTTTATATTATACAATGGGAGAGTAAATGGCTGATAGGTGCAAGAACCAGCCACTAACTAAAAAAGCGAAAAGCGCATCGTGCGCTTAACTGTTTGTCAGCATACGGTATACGACTGGCAAAAATCAAGGAGGTTAATGATGTTAATTTTGACACGACGTGTCGGTGAAACCCTAATTATTGGGGATGACGTGACAGTAACAGTACTTGGTGTAAAAGGTAACCAGGTGCGTATTGGCGTGAATGCACCAAAAGAAGTTTCCGTGCATCGCGAAGAAATTTATTTACGCATTCAACAAGAAAAAGACTTGAAGAAGTCCTCTTCTGAAGAACCGTCGACTGACGAGTAAAGTTATCTAAAGAATTTTGTAGTCCGGATTCCGCCTCGCTTCATCCGGGCTACAGCTTCTTGTGCCCCTTCCTCCCATACCCATTGACATTAACAATCATGTACGACAAACTTGCGTCCTTTGTAACACACTAGGAGCGAGTTAAAATGAGTGTATTAGTTGGTCGTAAAGCCCCCGATTTTACCGCAGCTGCTGTTTTAGCTAATGGTGATATCGTTCAGCAATATCAATTTTCTAAAGAAGCAAACAACGCATATAGCTTGATATTCTTTTATCCTTTAGATTTTACATTTGTTTGTCCCTCCGAATTAATCGCTTTAGATAATCGCATCGAAGAATTTAAAACGCGTAATGTTGAAGTGATTGCCGTTTCTATCGATTCACAATTCACACATCATGCCTGGCGCAAAACTGCTATTAAAGATGGCGGCATTGGCCCAGTGCGTTACACCATGGTTGCCGATATTAATCACGCTATTTGTCAAGCCTATGGTATTGAACATGCCACTGCTGGCGTAGCATTACGCGCAGCTTTTTTAATTGATGAAAAAGGTGTAGTGCGAGCACAAGTTGTAAATGATCTTCCCATTGGTAGAGATATCGATGAATTATTGCGTTTAGTGGATGCGTTACAATTTGTAGAAGAGCATGGTGAGGTGTGTCCTGCTGGCTGGCGTAAAGGGGATCAAGCGATGAAACCGTCAATACAAGGTGTGGCAGAATATTTAGCTGAAAATAGCGAGAAACTATAGTCGAGCATATTTTTCCATGTTACTATGCGAGGCAAAATTTTTTGAGGCAGAATGAATTTTTTACACGCTAAGACATAAGAAAAAAGGAGAAGGATTGTGGGACTCAGTTTAAAGCCGGTGGTGCGCGCATTATATCTATTACCGCTCACCATCGCATGCAGCAAGGTTTACGCAGCAGCGCCAACAAATGCAGAGCAAATGAATGAAGCAATGCAAAGAATTGCAACACAAACGCAACAATTGCAACAGCAAATGGAAATGTTACAAGGCGAAATGGCGGCATTGCGACAAGCACAAGCTGAATTAAACAAACAAACGCAATCATCAAAACCGGCTGTAGCTCAATCAGCATCGCCAACGGTTGTTGCTCAAAAACCCGCTAACAAACAAGTTTCAAGCGCACCGGCAGCGAAGAAAAATAATAAAGGCTATGTCACTGCGCAACAATTAAATGTTCAGCCTGTAAAAGTTGAA
>CAZULF010000039.1:0-17435 GCA_964621215.1 uncultured Legionellales bacterium
AGCTGAAGAAAATCGACAATCTGCTAACTCAACTGCGTAATAGCGGCCAAATCCAAAATATTGGCTCACGCAAATCTCCAACATGGAAATTAAAAGATAATAAAAATTAGGAATAAAAAGGAATAGAAATTAGGAATAAATTTTAAAAAATCCATATATTTCAATAGATTAATTAACTAAATAAGTAAATATTCGTAACTCATTAACAAAGTAGCCTGGCTACATCGAGAAAAGATTGGTCGGGACGAGAGGATTTGAACCTCTGACCCCTTGCACCCCATGCAAGTGCGCTACCAGGCTGCGCTACGCCCCGACTTAAGAGGCATGATTATACAAAATTTTGGCGATTTGTCACGCACCAAATATCGATTGCTGCAATTGATGGATTTCATCGCGGATTTGTGCCGCCTTTTCAAATTCCAAATCTTTGGCATATTGGCGCATTTGTTTTTCAAGTTGTTGAATTTTCTTAGAGATAACCTGAGGCGGTAACACTTCATACTCTGCCGCTTTTTCAGCTACTTTGAGATATTTAATCGAGGAAGGTTCAGCTTCCGTGCGTGCGCCTTCCATAATATCGTGAATAGCCCGTTCAATACCGCGCGGAGTAATACCATGTTTTTTATTATACGCCACTTGCGTAGCCCGACGACGATCAGTTTCATCGATAGCGCGTTGCATAGAATCGGTCATTCTATCCGCATATAAAATCACTCGACCATTGATATGACGCGCCGCACGGCCAATAGTTTGGATCAACGCACGTTCTGAACGTAGAAAGCCTTCTTTATCGGCATCTAAAATAGCTACCAATGACACTTCTGGCATATCCAAACCTTCGCGCAGTAAGTTAATCCCGACTAACACATCAAACACCCCCAAACGCAAATCACGAATGATTTCTACCCGTTCAACGGTATCGACGTCAGAATGTAAATAACGCACTTTAATGCCGTGATCTTTTAAATAATCTGTGAGATCTTCTGCCATACGTTTAGTTAATGTCGTCACTAACACGCGTTCTTGTACTAAAATATTTTTACGAATTTCCGAGAGTAAATCATCGACTTGTGTCAGTACCGGCCGAATAGTAATTTGTGGATCAACCAATCCGGTTGGACGCACTAATTGTTCTACGACATTACCTGACAATTGTAATTCATAATCTCCTGGGGTGGCTGAAACATAAATCGTTTGCGGCGAGCGTTCAACGAACTCTTCGAATTGTAAGGGGCGATTATCTAAGGCTGACGGTAAACGAAAACCGTATTCCACTAAAGTTTCTTTACGTGATCGATCACCACGATACATGGCTCGCACTTGTGAAACGGTGACATGTGATTCATCGATAAATAACAAGCCGTCGGGTGGCAAATAATCAAATAAAGTCGGCGGTGCTTCACCAGCAACTCGGCCCGATAAATAACGCGAATAATTTTCTATACCGCTGCAATAACCTAACTCCACCATCATTTCAATATCATATAACGTGCGTTGTTCCAAACGCTGCGCTTCAACTAATTTGTCCGCATCGCGCAATACTTGCAATCGATCTTTCAGTTCAGCTTTGATGTCGTCGATCACACCAAGAATGCGTTCGCGCGGTGTAGCGTAATGGGTTTTAGGGAAGATTGTCACGCGAGGAACTTGCCGAAGTATTTCACCGGTTAAGGGATCAAAAAAACTGATATTTTCGATATCGTCATCAAACAATTCGATGCGCACAGCATCTTTATCCGATTCTGCTGGATAAATATCGATGATCTCACCTCGCACGCGGTAAGTGGCACGACGAAAATCGATATCATTGCGGGTGTATTGTAATTCCGCTAGTCGATGCAACATTTGTTTTCGATCGATGCGATCACCACGACTGAGATGCAATACCATGCTTAAATAGGCTTGTGGGTCGCCGAGGCCATAAATTGAGGATACGCTGGAGACAACAATGGTATCACGTCGCTCTAATAGGGCTTTAGTCGCAGATAAACGCATTTGTTCGATATGTTCGTTAATAGCCGAGTCTTTTTCAATGTAAGTATCCGAGGCCGGCACGTAGGCTTCCGGCTGGTAATAATCATAATATGAAACAAAGTATTCCACGGCATTTTCTGGGAAAAAGGATTTCATTTCACCGTAGAGCTGAGCGGCCAGGGTTTTATTCGGCGCCATAATCATCGTCGGCCGCTGGCATTGGGCAATCACGTGCGCCATGGTGTAGGTTTTACCCGAGCCCGTCACCCCCAGTAGGGTCTGATGCGCCAATCCAGCAGTCAGGCCTTCACTGAGGCCCTTAATGGCTTGGGGCTGGTCACCGGCCGGCTCGAAAGGCGAATGAATAATAAAGGGTTTCATAGTTCTTATTGCATCTTGGGGAAATAAAAAATATCATACTCGAATTGTACCCTATTTTAGGGGGATTTGGGGGAATTATTGTGACCAGTTATCTAGTCTATGCATTAGATCTTGATTTGACATTAATTAAACTACATTTGGGAGCTGAAAAACTTCCTAACTTTGTATCCATTTACCTTAAAAATATTCAAACCATTGATTCTGTATTCAGAACTGTCACTGCACAAAAAAATGAGGGGCACTTGTCCGAAGCAACTTATGATCAGTTTGTTAGTAATTTAAATGCTTTTCGTAACAAAGATCATTTGCGGTTTATAGAAAACTTAAAACCCTATCTGCGTTTCCCTGAAAAAATGATAGCACATATTCGTCAAACTCTTTCTGATCCGACATTAAACAATGCTGAGGTTAAAGTGCTTTTTACCCTTGTTTCTTGTAACCATCGATATCTCTGCGGTATTGGAGTTTTAGAAGCTTTGTTAGGTCAAGATTGGCAAGATATTTTCCCTCCTGAACACATTGTCATGCGCGCTAATGCCTCGATACAAACAGAGAATAAAAACCCGTACATTGAAGAGTTGGTTACCCAATTAATAGCGAAACACGGCGGAAATCCAGAAGATTATACGGTGTGCTTAGTAGACGATACTGAAATACATTGCAAAAATGCAATAAAGGCGAGTAAAGACTATGTTGAAACTTTACCAAGCCAACGCCTCTTAACCAAAAAATTCAAATTTAACTGTTTTAGTATTCATGCTGATACAGCAGATGAAACGGGTGTTTATATAGATGCACTACGAAACTTTAAGGATGCCTATTTAAGAAAATTGGCTTATCAAGCTTCTGAGCAAATTTCTCCACGCCCCAAAACCCCATTAGCTGAACGTTCTCCGAATCGACCTGAATCATCATTACGTAGCTGTCTAACCAGTAGCACTGAACTTCCCTTAGGTTGGAATGAGTTTCGTGAAAATACACCTTCTTCGGAAGAAAAAAATACTTCAGATACTCCATCCCCTTGCCCAACCCCACCACTATTGTGAGAAATAAAACTACCATGACAACACTTTTATCCCATCGCGTTAATGCCATCCAACCTTCTGCCACTTTAGCCATCGATGCTAAAGCGAAAAAACTCGCTGCTGAAGGCGGTGATATTATTAATCTTGGCGTAGGCGAACCCGACTTTGATACGCCGGATCATATTAAAGAAGCGGCTATTCGTGCAATCCACGAGGGCAAAACGAAGTATACGCCGGTGGCAGGCATACAAGAGTTACGCCTAGCGATTTGTCATAAGTTTGAGCGTGAGAATCAATTAAATTATACGCCCGATCAAATCGTTGTCAGTAATGGTGCTAAACAAAGCTTTTTTAATTTAGTACTAGCCGTGATTAATCCTGGCGATGAAGTAATTATCCCCTGCCCTTATTGGGTGTCTTATCCTGATATTGTTACCTTGGCTGAAGGGAAACCAGTGTTTATCGAAACACGAGCCGAGCAACATTTTAAAATCACTGCCGATCAACTAGAAAATGCTATCACGCCCAGGACTCGATTGTTTGTGCTAAATAGCCCAAGCAATCCCTCTGGCATGGTGTATTCCCACGCTGAATTAGAAAAACTGGCAGCCGTGTTAGTCAAACACCCGCATGTACTGATTGCCAGCGATGACATGTACGAACATATCATTTGGACGCATTTTCCGTATTCCAACTTAGTCAATGTCTGTCCTGAGCTGTATGAACGCACCATCGTCATTAATGGCGTCTCCAAGGCCTATGCCATGACAGGCTGGCGGATTGGCTATGCTGCCGCTACGAAAGAGTTAGCGGCAGCTATGGCCAAAATTCAATCACAAAGTACCTCAAACCCCAACTCTATCGCACAATATGCCTCGGTGGCGGCGCTGAATGGGGAGCAACAATGTGTACGAGATATGACCACAATCTATAAAGAACGGCATGATGTGGTCTATGAGGCTTTACGCAATATTGACGGGATTAAGTGTGTGGCTAGCCAGGGCGCTTTTTATAGCTTCCCCGATATCAGCGCTCGTTTGCCCTACGTCGATGCTGGTATGGAAAACGATATCCAATTCGCTGATTACCTCTTATCCATCGCCGGTGTGGCAGTGGTGCCTGGCACCCCGTTTGGCAGCCCTGGCTGCATCCGCCTGTCGTTTGCTACTAGCATGGAGAAGTTGGTTGATGCGCTAAGACGGTTAAAAACGGTATTGGAAGGTTAGCGTAACCCAGCCATAAATTTTTCGCCTGTGTGCTTGACGCCGTCCAGAGGAAACTATATGATTCTCGGCTTAATCGACATGTAGTTCCTCGGTAGCTCAGTTGGTAGAGCAAGCGGCTGTTAACCGCTTTGTCACAGGTTCGAGTCCTGTCCGGGGAGCCAATTTTTTAAATATCCTGCCGCATCAATAAGACACTTTCAATCACCGCTTTTTTTACTCGTTCTGGATTTTTTTGCAGTAACCCTTGATTCATTTCCAGCTCAATCCCAATATAATTTTTAGCAGCGAAGCGTTTACGTAAATAAACAGTAAAGCCATCCGAAACACCGCGATAAGGATAATTACGGCGAATACGCCATGTGGGTTGTAATGCTTGCAAATGGGCTTGCCAATGTTGACAAAAAACTTGCTCGGGTTTCCGCGAAGGATCATAGAGTAAACCAATGTCCGCGGTGCGCGTGATGCCTTGCATAACTGGGGTAAAAGAGTGTATGGACAAATGGACGACTCGTGCGCCTGATTTGATAGTTTTAGCGATGTAATCTTCTACTGCATCGCGATAAGGAAAATAAAATGTATCCAGAATGGTTTGCTTGGCGGCAGGCGATAAGTTGCGCGTAAACTCAGACCATAAATGTGGACGTCCTTGTGAGCGATTTAACTCCACCAATAAACGGCTTGTCGTCGCCAGTTGCTGATAATCTGCAACCTTGTTTGCTAGTGCTCTCGCAATGGGTAACGCACCAATATCATAACCTCGATGTGTTTTAAGAACAGATTGTCCCTTGGTGAATAAGTGTTGATAGGTTTTAGGAATGCTATTGCCACCATGTTCGCAAGTGATGATCCATTTTGTTGCTGACATTGGCTTTCTCCGGTTAGACCCTCTCCCCCTGCCCCTCTCCCGCAAGCGGGAGAGGGGAGTAAGAAACTAAAACATTTTCCCTGCAGACAAACACTCGGTCAATTCGCGATAGACCTCCACAATAGATTCTGTGCGGGTGTCGTTATGTAAGCGCATTAAAATGCGTTCAGCTAAATTACCACGCTCTAGGATATGCTCTATGGCTTGTTTTAAATCGGTATCATAAGGAGTATACGCATCAAATACTTGCCTATAAATATGTTGCCACAGATCGCGAGCCGTGGCGGTAGCTTCCCGATATCCAAAAGCCGCTAAATAGGCTTGATCGTGTATGATCGTGGATTGTCCATCACGAATCACATCACGCCAAATTTGACTTAAGGCTTGTTCTGACCATTCGGCTTGAGAAGAAAAGCTATCCCATCGTTCTTCAGCAATCGCCTGCAGAGTTGATGTGATTAGTGCAGCAATAGCGATATCCGCGACTGGACATTCTTGAATATCTAAGGTGCGAATTTCGATGGCATTACGGTCAAAACGAGCAATAGCACCGCGCGAATTTAACCACTCAAACTGCAGTATTTTATTCGGATCATAGGGAGCAATATCACGATAAATAGGCGATAAGATATGTGCTTCATATTCCTCGCGCGAAAGTACGGATTCAGGAATCACGTGTCCGGTAATTGACGGAATTTGTGCTTGATTATCGAGATAATATTGTAATCGCGTATCGACCATTCCGGTTATTTGGCCATCCAGCACCGGTGTGCTGGCAGCTAATGCGGGCATAATCGGTAATAATAAACGAATTGCTGTATGTAACACCGCAAATTCTGCATCATTAGCAAAGGGTAAATTTAAATGTGTACTTTGTAAATTAGACCATCCATGCCCACGACAGTTAAAAACCTGATTATAAATTTCATAAATTTCGTTATAACCATGCGGCCATAATTTTGTTTCAGTATCGGGGTTCATTAATGGGTGTGCACCCGTTGGCATCAATTTGGCATTGTGACCTGCTAGTAGTGTATTAATATGATTAACATTACTCTGAAAACGCGCCGCCAAACCATTGAGCGATGCCGCAGGTCCGTTAGTTTTAAGTTCTAATACATGTAATACTAACTCATTTGACCAAGCAATATCTCCGAGCTCAACTTCGTCGACATAATCACCGGCAATTTGCTTCAAGACTTCATCAACGGCTGGATATACTGTTAATTGCGGCTCCTGCACCAGCATATATTCCATTTCGATGCCAAATCCTTGAAACAGGCCCAGCAGTTGTTCAGATGGTTGCATAATTATTCCAATAAAATTTTTTCGAGTTCAGCGTAAAGCACATGATGATGACGCTGCATCTCTAAGCGGCGCAAAAAAGATTGCATAATGATTTTATACAATTTTTCTTGCAGCACGATATCCTCCACACCGGCATCGACTGAGGGGTTATCATTCACTTCTATGACATAGACTTTATCATTTACCTGCTTTAAATCAACCCCATAAAAGCCATCGCCAATTAAATTAGCCGCTTTGATCGCTGTTTTTATCACTTTATCGGGGACGGCTTCTATAGGCAGTGTTTCAAAATCACCATCTTCTGGCGTGTCCGGCTTCCCAGGTTTATCATCCCAATGATAAATTTGCCAGTGATTTTTCGCCATATAATATTTACACGCAAAAATAGGGGTACGGTCAATAATACCAATACGCCAATCAAAAGGGGTGGGAATATATTCCTGACAGACAATCAAATCCGAACTACTTAAAAACTCCTCCAAGGCGTGTGCTAATTTTTCTTCAGTTTCGGCTTTTTTCACGCCTTGTGAAAAAGAACTGTCTGGTTGTTTCAACACACAAGGTAACCCCAATTCAGATATGATCAAATCTTTATTATCTTTATGTACGATCAACGTTTTTGGTGTCGGGACACGTGCTTTTTGCAATAACTCTGTTAAATACACTTTGTTAGTACACTTCACTATGGACTCCGGATCATCCAATACCACCATGCCCTCCGCATGTGCCCGCCGAGCAAAACGATACGTGTAATGATTTACCGCTGTAGTATCTCGAATAAATAATGCATCAAAATAAGGAATACGACCATAATCATCTTTAGTAATGAGCTCTGTGCTAAAACCACAATTTTCAGCCGCTTCAGCAAAGAGTTGTAGCGCTTTTTTATTAGAAGGAGGAACCTTATCTTCTGGATTGATTAAAATCGCCAGATCATAAATGGCTGAAGATTTTTTCGCACCGTCATGACGTTTTTTGTTAAAAAATTCTTTGGCAAATTTAGCCACAAAATTTTTATGCTTCTCTAAAATTTCAGTAACTGGGATAGCAGAAATATCTTGCAAAACCCATTTCTTTTTCTTGCAAAATTGGGCCCTTAACAATGGAGCAGGAAATAAACCATATAATTGCTTAGCGAGTTTATCATAAGAAGGAGAAACATTATGCCCGAAATAAATGCTCAAGGTAAAATGATCTGAGGTTAATCGCTTCAATTTTTTCTGAATCATTTTGTCGACTTCATCAGAAATAACACGAGTAATACTTAAGGATTTTAAATCTTGAATCGTGGTGATGTTGGGAAAAATTTTATGTCCTCGCGCTTCCGCCAATAAAGACACGTAATAACCCGTGCTTTGGTATTTGTAGGAGCGACATAAATTCAACACACGTACATTACGCAACTCTGCATAATGGGGGTCGGTCAAATAGGTTTTCGCTGAAACTAATTCGACTCCTGTCGTATCAAACTCCCAGTCAGATTTCTTATTCAGCACAATCAGATTTTGCATGTTCCCTCGCTTTGTAAACAGACCCTACTTCCTTTTTTCGATAATTAAAAAATTTGAATCATAAGTCAATATCCCTAGCAGGATAGAGTTAATTAAACGATTCACCTTCACAGAATAATATTTACTTTGAAAAACTGGATTTTCTGGATAGGGATCCGCCACTACAATGTGGTGTGTTTCTTCATCATATCCGCTTAATACCACAAAGTGGCCACTCGGTTTGCCACTGATATCATCGCTCACAGTAGTTTGATTATCGGGGCTAACTTCACGCGCACAACGATAAAGATAAGTTGAACTTAAGCCCGCCAGAATGGGAACCTTTTTACGAAAATACTTGGCTAGCAGCGAAGGCGTTAAATCTTCAAATAAAATTTGCCCGCCGAGTTTTAAGAAATCAATATAGGCTTGGGTCGCATGTTTAAATTGTCTGGATTTTTTTACAGTACTCTGTGCACTTAATTTTTCAATTAATAATTCTACCGTCGTTGTTTCATTATTAAACCAAGTGGGATCAAACATAGTGAGATTGTATGTGTATATTTTGGCTGAATATCCACGTTTCAAGGCGTGACAGGCTAGCATTACCGCTAAAGTTCCGCCGCCTTCAACATAGGTGACTTCCCCAATCACTTGTTCCAAAGAGATATCCTCACCATAGTACTGATAAATAGCGTGCAAGCTGGTTGGCCCGCAAGTGACATCGGTAGGCTGGGTGCGGATTTTTATTGGTAACATAATGGACAATTCCTATAAGAAGCAATAAGTTAAGTCTAGTACATTTAAAACAAAAATGTCCGGTCTTAGAACATAAAAGTCAATTCGTCGTCCCGCGGCTTGTCCGCGGGATCCAGAATGCATCGACACACCATGGATCCCACGGACAAGTCGCGGGACGACGAGAGCGGAACGATTATTCGCCCTTATCCCCATCTAACTGCCGCAACCAGGCTAACTTTTCACGAATCTGCTTTTCTAAACCGCGGTCGGCCGGTTGATAATAGGCACGAGGAGATAGACCTTCAGGGAAATAGTTTTCCCCTGCGGCATAAGCATGGGGTTCGTCATGGACATAACGATACGCCTTGCCAAAACCTAACTCTTTCATCAGCTTCGTCGGGGCATTACGCAGGTGTATCGGCACGTCTAATGTGCCATGACTTTTCACCTCGTCCATCACTGTATTAAACGCCATATAGGCCGCATTGCTTTTGGCGGCACACGCCATGTAAATTACTGCTTGGGCAATGGCTAGCTCACCTTCTGGGCTTCCTAAACGTTCCTGCACATCCCAAGCTTGTAATGCCAACGTTAACGCTCGCGGATCAGCAATGCCAATATCTTCAATCGCCATACGGATTACACGCCTAGCGATGTATAACGGATCGCAACCTCCATCCAACATACGGGCAAACCAATATAAGGCAGCGTCAGGTGATGAACCACGGACGGATTTATGTAAAGCCGAAATCAAATCATAGAAAATATCCCCACCTTTATCATACTGACGAATGTTGGTGGCTAGTAACTGTTTCAGCAGCGCCTCGGTAATATGTAACGTGGATTGCTCTGGTTGTTCTGCTTCGGTTAAGCCAATTAACACATCTAACATATTCAGTGCATTACGCGCATCACCGTCGGCAGCTAGGGCCAATTGCTGTTGTAGCGTGATAGGAAAATCGATTTCAAGATCACCAAAGCCACGCTCTTTATCGGTTAATGCTTGTTGAATAATCGCTAAAATATCTTCGGTAGTTAATCGCTTTAACACATATACTCGCAAACGCGATAACAACGCATTATTAATTTCAAACGACGGATTTTCTGTGGTTGCACCAATTAATGTGACCGTACCATCTTCCACAAAAGGTAATAACGCATCTTGCTGCGATTTATTAAAGCGATGGATTTCATCAATAAATAAAATGGTCGGTTGTGGCGATATTTTTGCTTGTTCGACTGCTGCACGGATATCGCGTACGCCGGACATGACAGCAGAAAGGGGCATCCAATGCGCCTGCCCTTGTTGGGCTAATAAACGCGCTAGCGTGGTTTTGCCGCAACCCGGCGGCCCCCATAAAATCATGGAATGGCGACGTCCTTGCTCTGCCATCATACGTAAGGGTTTGCCTGGATTCAGCAAATGCGCTTGCCCGATAAATTCATTTAATGTACGCGGCCGCATGCGCATGGCCAAAGGAGCGTCGTTGGTTATTTTTTTTACAAATAGTTCTTGTGTCATAGTCTTATCTCGTGGTACAATTTTTATCCTACTTTTGAGTCTCTTCATTGTACCACTTATGCATGGCAGAGAAGAGGCTTACTTTGGAATGATTATTATAGCTATGCGCAAAGATACGTCCTTACATACTGCTACCAGAAATAGCCAATTAGAGGTTGTACAATCTTTATTAAATACACACCCAACCGATATCTGTGTTCGAAATGATGAAAATCTCACGCCCTTACATCTCGCTATTCGAACTGGATGTGTTGCTAGGAGTCTTTTGTTACTAGAACAACATCGTCAAAATAATCACAAAATAGCATTTAATTGGGAAAATGAAGAAGATTACTCATTACTGCATTTTGGTGCACTTATGGGAAGTTGGGAAGTATTTAAGGAATTAACTGATTTAGTCACACTCCCAATAACTATATCCGACATTATGTTGTCAAAAAAACTCCATGGCAACTCTGTCTTACACTATGCAGTTTATTCAGGGAGTTCTACGTTTAGCAGCTCGTGTTTAAATATGTTAAATGAAGAAGAGCAATATACTGCTATTACTACTGCCAATAATGTGGGTCAAACCTCCTTATACTGGGCCGCATATCGAGGAAATGATTCCAACCTCGCAGAAATGCTTGCTAAAATTCAATTGCAATGTGAAAGAAATAACCATGAATTAGCTTCTAAATTATTTGGTAAAGATCGATATGGTTATACCCTACGCCATGCCGCAGCGATATCAGGAAATGCGACATGTGTTAAACTTGTATTGGAATATCAAAAAAAATGCCCCGATACAAATACCCCTGCTGAAAATCATCCCACTAACTTGATTCGGCTCTCTACCGATTTTATAACCTACCCCGAAGTAAGTAATACTGGATACCCTATCTTATCCACTACTCCTTTAGAGTTAGCGGCATTTTCTGGTAATTCACAAAGCGTAAGATATTTTATCTCTGAATTAGGAAACCACATAAATGCGCTTTCTATCGGTTCCTCTCAGCAGACTCTGTTCATACAAAATCAAATCCAAGCCTTTTTTGATTCAGAAATTTTGCCCCCATTATGCAGGGGAGAAATCATCCCTGAACAATGGTATAACTTAATTTATTCTGATACATCCCTTCTAAGCAAGATAAAGCCTAAACCTATTTTTCGTATTAATCTACAACACGTAGTTGAGGAATTACAACAATCTCATCATCTATATGAAGGGGTATTAAATAAAATTAATGATCCCAACACACAACTTGGAAGAGCATTCGAAAACGAGACTCATTACCGCCATGCACTAAACAACCTCGCGAATACCTCTGCTACCTATCCGCCAGAAAGAACGACTCGAAGCAACACGCTCACTACCTCCGTAACACCTATAATAAAATACAGTGTTCTAAGCTATGAGCGATCTTTATATAAAGCTCTTCGAAATAACAACATTCGTTCAGCAGATGAAATAATTTCTTTACTCGGTAACGAGCGTATTAAATCACTTATCCACTGCAACCCAAACATATTAAAGTTAGCAGTAAAATTACAGCCATTTCTTTTAGAGAAGTTAATTCGAATCTTAGGAGATAATGCTGCTAGCTTCATTTTAAGAAGCGATATTTTTAGCTGTACCTTAATACACTATGCATCAGTTTACCCAAATAGTGCTCAAGTTTCTCTTTTACTTAATGCTTTAGGCGAACATAAAACTGAAATATCAACTAAAAAAACTATTAGCCGTAGGCGATATTTACAGCATCTTAGTGAATTCGGTAGCATCGACCCACGACTCACTCGTCAAAGAACGCCGCTGCAACTTGCCGCTTATACAGGAAATGTAGATAGTATGCGTTTCTTACTTGAGGCTTCGAACATACCAATATGCGATATTTTTTCTGTCGATGAAGAGGGTAATACCAGTTTTCATTTAATTGCTTTAAGTACTAATCCCGCAGGTATTCAGTTATTGATCGATTCCATTAAGCGATTTGATCCGAATAACTGGTCAGACAGAATTACCTCCATTATTTCTATGCAAAATAATAATTACGATACTGTATTGCATTATGCGGCTGGATCTGGTTGCGAAAAATGTGCTGCGCTTATCGTTGATCACTTAAGTCAATCTGACTCCTCTCTTCTTGGTCTTCTTTATCAATCTAATCAATATCGCCTTACCCCGCTCCATTTTGCTATGCGCGGTAATAATTCCACTATTTTGAACAGACTGCTCGCATTAGCCGGTGAAAATGTTCAGAGCCTACTCGCTAAAAAAATCACCGTGGGGGACCTCGAGAAGGTTGAAGAAAAATATTATTCTTTGAATAATACTATCTTACATTTAGGGACTAAATATGCTGATGAAGGCTGCTTTATAATTATTTTATCAAAAATACAGTCCATCGAAGAACTTCGCTCTTTATGTGAGCCCAATAGCGCAGGAGAAACACCTCTCTATTTGGCTGCTTATTATGGTAAACACAAGCTTATTAAGCAATTTATAAATAAGGCAAAATCATTAAAAGCCTCTTCTCGCTTCTGTTTTAGTGACGATACTGTAATGTATGCTGATATATTCCATGCTGACCAGATAACCAACACTGGCCATACGCTTTTACATGCAGCGGCTGCCTCAAATAATACAGCCTGCGTAGAGCTCATTATTAAAGAACTACTGGGTCACAATAAAGCAACCGAGCTCGCCTATAAAAAAAGCTGTTTTAAAGAAAAATATACAGAACAAAAAACGGCATTTACTCAATATGTTACAAGAAACTCGCTTGGTGAACATTCAGCACTCGATTTTGCTATAAAAAAGAGAAACTTTGAAAGCGTTCTTGTTTTTGTGCAACTGTTAGGAAAAAAAACTAACGCTATCGTAACATTTTATTTGCACCAGTCCTCAATATTAACGCAAGCCACAAATAAATTTTATGATGATATTCTTCTGAGATTTTCACAAGATGGATTTATAACAGACCATGAGGCAAAAATTGTTTGTCCTGATACACTCTGTGAACGCTTAAAAACAAATTACGCCAATGACAATTTGATGCTAGAAAAAGCAATTGACAATAGTAGTTTATTAGGCCAATTAATGCGAAATGATAACGCTTGGAGTCTCTTCTCTAATCGGATAACAGCAATTGTTGAGCTTATTGAAACTAATAAAAAAATGTTACGAGACCCATTAAATGAGAATCCAGATTCTCAAACTATAGACGCTGCCACAGAAACTGCGGTATTTCACTTAAACACGTTGTAATCGTTGTAGCCCATTCCTCTACCGCTTAATAATTTTTTCATACCACTTTTTTTCAGGCGGAGCACTGGAAGACATTTTTCCTATGACAGTAGGAATTCCGGTTTGCTGATGCGCTACTTCCGCAACTTTTTTCCATTGAAGATCAGCTGGCTGATTCGCAGTAATTTTGTCGATTGAATCAACCCATAATGAAGATAAATTACCATTAAATTGATTACGTTGCTCCTTTAAAGGCTGGTGCGCTTCCAAAAATAACTCTCCGTCTGACCAGCCAGTTTTGTAGGGTTGATTGACAATGGTAACTGGCGTTCCTATTGCGATTAAAGGAAATAATTTCTCAATACTTTCTGGATACATGCGAATACATCCTGCACTTGCACGCAAGCCCACACCTTCAGGACGATTAGTGCTGTGAATTAAGTAATTGGGCAGGCTGAGACGCATTGCAAACCTACCCAACGGATTATCAGGCCCTGGTCCAATTTCTTTCGGTAAAATAATGCCTTGTGATGCCATGTCTGCAGCAATCGATGCAGGCACATGCCACGTGGGATCCTCAATTTTTTCTTTAATCGTAAATGTCCCTTCCGGAGTATCCCAACCTTGACGACCAATACCAATCGGTTCAGTAATCACAATATTTTCTGCAGGAGGAAAATAGTATAAACGCAATTCAGCGAGATTAATAATAATCCCTTGATGTGGTGCATTGGGTAAAACGTAACGCGTAGGAATAACTACACGTGAACCTGCCATGGCTTTTAATGGATTTAAATGTGGGTTTGCTTCTAATAGTTCGTAATAGCCAATATCATAACTTTGAGCAAATGCATTTAATGTTTGTCCGCCATTTAATGTACCTGTTTGCAATTCACCCACAACATCACTGTTGGGAAGTAGTGGATATGTTGCTGCTGAAGCATTAGAAAAAGTTAGCAGCATTGCAGCCGTCATTAACAGGCACCTGAAAGAAAATAACATATTATTTTAACCTCAATCTTGTATAAAATTCGCTCTACTTATTATAGAGATGATATTTTACCTGTTATTTGTTCAAAAACATATCGTTAATGACAGAAAAAATTTGCATTTTCTCCAATAACCCGTTAGCTTTAATAGGTTATTGTTCTGTTTAAACTTAGGAGTAAATTTCATGTTAAAGAAAATTTCTGTTGCATTACTTGGCGCGGGATTGTTGGTTAGTTTAGTGGCTTGTAACAAAGGTGGCAGTACAGCTTCAAATAATGGCGCTTCTGGCGTTGAATCCAGCTCCGCTGCAGGTTCCAGTGCTGCTATGGACTCCAGCGCTCCAGCTTCTTCAGCTCCTGCTGCAGCACCCACCTCAGCTCCAGCAAGCAGCGCTCTTAGCAGCGACGCAGCGGGCACAACCTCTGCTGCTCCAAGCACAGACAGTTCCGCTCCTGCTGGTTCTAGCATGATGAGCTCTGGTATGATGGGTTCTGGCAGTTCAGATATGGGCTCTAGCTCTGGTAGTATGGGTAGCATGGGCTCCGGCAGCATGGGCAGCTAATCTGCTTTAAAATGCCTTGAGAAGTTCCGAGGAGAGTACTACAAGCACTCTCCTCTCTTCAATGTAAAGAATAGTTGCAAGTCGGCCGATAAGCCGGGTTCTGTCGTGAACAATCATTCGTCTAGGCCTTACGTCACCATAAAGCTCAAGCGACCAACCCGAACCTAATGCGGGCCACATTATAAGGTTCCTATTTGGTCTTGCTCCGAGTGGGGTTTGCCGTGCCGTTGCTGTTACCAGCGCCGCGGTACGCTCTTACCGCACCATTTCACCCTTACCGACATAAAGTTTCCTCTATGCAGGCGGTATCTTTCTGTTGCACTTTCCGTAGGCTCGCGCCTCCCAGGCGTTACCTGGCACTCTGCCCTGCGGAGCCCGGACTTTCCTCCCTATTTTAAAAATAGAGCGATTGCTTAGCCAACTTGCGATGGGATGATAACAAATTAGAGCGAATAAATAAAGAACTGTAGGGGCAATTCACGAATTGCCCCTTATTGATTCCTGGATTCCGCTAGCGCTGCATCCAGGCTATATTTTAGGTGATGGTCCAGACTAGCTGGAGACCGAAGATATCACCATTACTATCCGTATGGCCGTTAACATAAGTCACTTGATCACCGACAGCTTGTAAATTATCAATCACACCATCCGCCAAGAAAACATGTGTCCAACCAGCATCAAACCCCAGCTGAGGGATAGGTTGAAAATGCGCACCCAATGCAACGTTAAAACGATCGGCATCTGGTAAACGAACATTACGATCCGTATCATTGGTTGGATCTTGATCAAATCCAAGACCCGCACGCCACATCCACCAATCGGTTTGTTTGAAGTTTATGCCTCCGGCAACGCGCCAAGTGTTATGGAAATGTTGAGGAACGTTAACATTAATAATGGCAGGGTCAAATCCGGGAATTAACCCGGCGGCCTGTTGTATAGCTGCAGCATTTTGCAGTGGAAGATTGTCAAAAACTTTCCATTGGGTGTAATTTACTGAACCCATAACAGCCCAACGATCATTTACATCATGATAAATACTCAAGGTTGTAAGAGCAGGTAATTCAACATCGGCTTGTAAATCGTTCGATACTATTGAATCAGAAGCACCGTCCGTCGCTAAGCTTGCTAACGGACCTTTCAATTTACTGTAACCTGACGCCGATACATTAAGCTTTGAGTGATAAGCTAAACCAACTCGTGTCGTCGGTGAAAATTGATACATTAAACCGGCATGCCAACCTAAAGCCCAATCTGCAGCTTTATTGATACTTTCAGAATCAGTATCTTCAGGAAAGTCTAAAGCTGGCCCGACTTCACCTAACCCTACCATTTGATTAAACTCTGCATTAATCCGCACGAAGTCGATACCTGCTCCTGCAGAAAATTTATCGGTAAGTTTAACGGCTAAACTAGGCGTTAAATCAACTGCTGTAATGGACGATTTGGTAGCGGAATAGCGCAATACCGATTCATCATCATAATTGGTCACTAAACCAAAAGGCGCGACTGAGCTAAAGCCAAAAACAAAGCGATCGCCTATCGGCAAAGCGTAATGGAAAAAAGGAACCGGAATAAATCCGCCACCTTCGGCATGTCCATATTCATTCGAAGCTGGAAGTGTTACTTCACCAATAATCGGTAGCACTGCGTTAACATTATTGACAACATTTCCACTAAATCGAATACCTGCATTAATTGCATCCGAACCTAAAACAAATTGTTGATGTTGTAAACGGACTAAACCGGCTGGGTTATACCAGCCTATGCTGGCATCTGAAGCTTCTGCTGCGGCACCAGCGTCAAAGTTACCCACTCCCACCGCATTTTGTTCAAACAGCTGGAAACCACCAGCAAGCGCCGTACCTGATGTTGTGAGTAAAATAATAGATAGTGCCGCTGCCAATGGGCGTAATTGTTTTTTATAGTGTAAAGACATGAACCAACATCCTCCTGATACCCTGCTTTGCATTAAAAACTTGCATGTTTGCATGCCGTACCTAAAACGTTATGTGATACGGCTTGGGCAAAATACATGAATTTTGGGGAAAAAGGAATATGTTAAATAAAAAATAAAACACGGGCAGGATAAAAAGCTGTAGCGGTAACCTCGGACGCTCTATTT
>CAZULF010000040.1:0-16983 GCA_964621215.1 uncultured Legionellales bacterium
CAGAATACATCGAGCAGCATGGATCCCGCGGACAAGCCGCGGGACGACGAGGTTTGCAGGCAACTCCCTCGCAAAATAACATCGCACAAAAACATCTTCTGATATTGCTTCTAATGCAGGCGTTTCAGCATGACAAATAGGTTGCACATAAGGACAGCGTGAAGAAAAATGACATCCAGCAATCATGACAGGATCTAAATCTGCGCTCACAGAAACTGGCAACGGTTGTTTGTGATTAGCATAACTGGGTAATGCTGCAAATAATTGTTTGCTATAAGGATGTTTGGGTGATTTTAAAAACTCATCGACGGGTGCTTGTTCAACAATTTGGCCAGCATACATTACAGCAACTTCATCCGCTATTGATGCTACCACACCCATGTCATGAGTAATGAATAACATCGAAAGATTCCGCTCTTGCTTGATTGTTTTTAATAATTGTAAAACTTGCTTCTGAATTGTAACATCAACCGCAGTAGTTGGTTCATCGGCAATAATTAATTCTGGTTCTGCTGCTAATGCCATTGCAATCATGACACGCTGTTTCATACCACCTGATAATTGATGCGGATAACATTCATAACAATATTCAGGGGAATGAATGCCTACCGCATTTAATAATGCTATTGCTTTATTTTTAGCCTGTTTCTTCGAGAGATGCTGATGTATTTTTATACCCTCAACAATTTGCTGCCCAACTTTTGCCACAGGATTCAACGCCGTCATAGGCTCTTGAAATATCATACCAATGCGTGAACCGCGAATGTTTTGCATAGATTTTTCTGACAGTGATAATAGTGCTATTTTGTCTAAATCAATGTCACTACCTTCTATATAGGCCAAAACACTAGGTAACAGTTGCATTATTGACAGCGCTGTTAAACTTTTGCCCGATCCAGATTCACCCACTAGGGCTAGCGTTTTACCTTTAGGAATGGCAAGATTAATATTATCCAGCAGAAGTGATGTGTTCGTTTGTTTCACATGACTTACTTGCAGATGCCTAACTTGTAAAAGGGGTGTATGTGAATCGTCCATGCCAAAACCTGTTTTCAATGCGTTTATTCCTTTTCTGCTTTCTGTTAAGTATTGCTATTGCCAGCAATGCTGCAACGGTATGGCAAAATATTGCTCCTGGTATCGATTATACTAGCATTTCATTAGATGAAACAACGCACGGTTATGTGCATGCCTTTCGGATTGATCCTACACATTACCGCTTATCTCTCGCAAACGCTCGAGATTATGGTATGGGCGCCACAAATGTAGCCATATTAGCATTACGTTCACAAGCCATATTAGCCATAAACGGTGGATTTTTTGACCCATTGCATAATCCCTTAGGATTACGTATTCAAAATGGCAAACAATTAAATCCACTACGACCTATTAGTTGGTGGGGTGTTTTTTCCATGCAAAACAACCGCCCCAGCATCAGTGCACAAAAATATTTTTCACCAAGTAGCTCGACTGATTTTGCTATTCAATCGGGTCCTCGATTATTAGTCAATGGGAAAATTCCATCGTTAAAAGATAATTATGATGCTCGTAGCGCCCTTGCTATTGATCATCAAGGTAATATTGTTATCGCTATTACTGAAAATGCAGCGATTACAACCTCGCAATTTGCAAAAATTCTGCAAGCACCTACTTCAGCCAATGGGCTGAATTGTTATAATGCCTTGAATTTGGATGGGGGTAATTCTTCACAACTGTATGCAAACATTGGAAGATTTAATTTATTAATCCCCAGTTTTAATTCTGTCGTAGATGCGGTTATTGTCTTGCCACGGTGATAATTTTCCTCATTAAAACAGCGTGATTTGCTACCTGGACTATCACAGAAGCTAAATATTGGTTAATATAGACTCCTTTTAACCTTAAAGTGGAGGGGTAATCATGCCTATTACTAACGAAGAACTTAAGGCCGCAATCTTCGAGGTAGCTAAAAACGAACCACCTTCATGGGAAATTTTAGCTGTACGGTATGAGGCTGATGAAAGACAAGCCCGTGGACTTTTAGCGTCAATACAAACAGAACTTTTATGTGCGTTAAATACTCAGATATCTAAACGAGCTCCGAATTTATTTGGTGCCATAAAAATAGCGTTAGCCGAGGAAAAAATCTCTATAAAGGACAGTTGGCAATACAAGAATATTGCAACAGCAGCCAATAGTGCTAAACATACCTTTCATCAAGTTAAGGAAGCAGCAGCACCCAGCATTTCGCTTTCTCCTGCGCCAGAGACTGGGGATGAATCGAGCAGCAGTAGTAGCCAACCAACACCTCCTCCAGATCCAGCCGAACTTTGTCAAGCCGGTATGGAATGTGAAAAACAGCAAGATTTTGCAGGAGCGAAAAACCTTTATGAGCAAGCTGCAGCAAGAGGAAATGCCCGTGCTCAAGCTAATTTAGCTCAGTTTTATCTTCATGGTTTAGGAGGTTGCCCCATTGATCCCTTACGTGCAAATCAGTTGCTACAACAAGCTGCAGAGGCAAAATTTCCTCGTGCAATGTATAATTTAGCTTGCCAACTTGAGACCGGAGATGGCGTACCTATAAATCAAATTAGCGCTTCTTTTTGGTACCAGCGTAGTGCCGAAACAGGATACAAAAAAGCTCAAGCACGTTGTACTGAGTTAAATATTTCCTGGATGCAAACCAAACCCTAATTAGCTAGGACAAACTAATCAAAAGGAGACGAACATGACTGATATTTTAAGTTCCCTTTCAATAGGTGGAAAAACAAGGCATTTGGTCGCACTGACAGAAGAATACCTCGGCATCGTGACAGAAGAAAATTCTAATAGTTTACAAATATGGAATAAAAATACAGCCAACCGAGAAAACACGATACAACTTTCTAAAGGATACATTTCAACCATCCTTGCTTTGGGTGATGGCCGAGTAGTGTGTGCTTCACCTAAAGAAAATTTAAGTGTGTGGCGAATGGAAGGCAACAACTTAACGCGCGAACAAACCATTCAATCAAGTAGTGGAGTACTAAGTCTACTCACTCTACCCAATCAGCAAATAGCCAGTGGTGACCAAGAAGCACAGTTAAAAATTTGGAATACGCAAAATTGGCAGTGTTTATCAACACAACAAATAATCCGTATCGAACCTTTCAGACATCCAATATGGGCTTTGGCACTGTCGTCTGACCAGCAACAGCTGGCTATCGGCGCAGGCCAAAATATTCATCTTGTTACTCTTAGTAATAGCAGCATCACTGGGACATTCCCTTCGGACAAAAGACATCGTGAAAATGTTACGAGTCTTGCTTTTTTCAACGATTACGTAATTAGTGCCTCTTTAAAAGGTCTGGAGGTAAAAATTTGGAATTCAGCTGAAAAAAAACTCAGCTGCGATCTTAGAAATGTTGGCCCACTTTTTCAAAAAATCTCAGAAGAAGAAATAGCCATCACGGACAGTTATGCCTTAAGCAGTAATATGAAGATTGCCATTTGGAATTTTGATGAATTGCGACGTTCAAATTCATCGCATGGACTACAACCCAAAAAAGAATTACCCGCTAATAAATCAATAAGTGCATTAGCATTATTACCTTCAGGTGCATTGATTGCTGGTGACAGTGGAGGAAGCGTAACGGTATGGTCTATCAATCCAACAAAAGTAACGGCGTATACGCCCATTGAACCTGAAGTAGATATTTTTTCTGCATGTGCTCCTTCATCTGCCCAATCTAGTATTAAATTACCTCAAACCGAAGTACAACGCTCTTCAAACAGAGGTTTTCAAACTAGTAGCGTAAACATAATCGAAGGCGGTTTGACCCAAGAGCAACAAGAACAACTAGCACCGTCTAGTAGTTCATCTTCGTCTGTTATATCGAGTGTATCCTCTACACAAGCTGTCAACACACCAAAAACAGCTGAGGCAACTGTAGATGCAGCGCCTAATTTATCAGCAACGGTGGAAATTACGATAATAAATTTCCAAGACATTCAAAAGGGAAATCCCATAGGGAAAGGCAGTTTTGGCATTGTATATCAAGGTACATGGTCTAATATGGCAGTCGCCATTAAGCAATTCCCTGCTGCACTTGATGCAACTGTGGTAACTGAGTTTATGAAAGAGGCGAAATTACATTTTCAACTACGCCATGAAAATGTTGTGTCAATGATGGGGATTTTTCTCACGCCGGAGTACGGCATCGTGATGGAATATTGTAATAAAGGTTCTTTAAGAATGGTTTTAAATCAAAACCGACTAACGCAGCAAGAAAAACTCAACATTGCATTAGGTGTTGCAAAGGGTCTAGCCTATTTACATAGCCAGCGCATTATTCATGGCGACTTGAAGAGTGATAACATTGTATTAAATGAGCAGATGATCCCCAAAATTACTGATTTTGGGTTGTCAAAGGTCAAACAATCTATACGTATGACCACTCAACAACAGGCTGCTGCAGGCACACTACCCTGGATGGCTCCAGAGTTATTTAAACGAGGAGCGCGTTGTAATTCAGAAAGCGATATATACAGTCTCGCCATGGTCCTCTGGGAAATACTAACACAAGCGGTTCCGTTTGCGTCTGTAGAAAAGACGTTCGCTATCCCTGCATTGGTTCAACAAGGAGTACGTGAACCGATACCGGAAGAAACGCCACCTGCCTATAAAGAAGTTATTGAAACAAATTGGCAAGACGATCCACAACACCGGATATCTGCGCAAGCCACAGTAGACAAACTAATTCCTCTCGTTGCATCAATAGGCATGTTTAGTCAGCAGACCACTCCTATGCCACCTCGCTATGCAGGTAATTTAAGCTCATGTAGTTATAACCCTGGCTGATCAACTTAAAAATTTATACGGAGAACAATCATGCCTTTAAATAACAGCATTACTACTGCATTGTTGTCGAATTCGCAACTTTCGCAGGCAATGCGAGGTATGGTGTTAGGCAGTATGGCGCATCTGATTACTATAACTACGGCACAACAAAAAGAAAGCTGCGCAAGCGACGAGTGGACTGTTATTAACAATCCTATTATATCTCATCTAACAGAGAATTTACTTGACTATATATCGGTAATTGGAGTAAAGGATATCGCTTACTGGTATAGCGGGATAAAAGACTCCAATTATTGGTATATTGAATTTATGCATCAATACTGCAGTTTAAACTTATGCTATCTTAGTTTGGCTATTACCAACAATATGGCAGACAATAGTTTTTTAAAAAATTCTATTGTGTGGGGTGCCTGGCTAATCCCACTGATTTTATATGTAGCTGCCTCACCTGAAACGCTAGGATTTATTCTAGGACTTTTATTAACTTATGCCCTCATAGAAAACCTATTTGTCTTTACGAAAAACATACGTATTAGCTTCAATCAAATGCTTAACCAAGCAATAGAACTAACCCACTGGGCAAAGCTAGAAACAGTTTACACAGTTTATTCTAGAACATATCAAGCTCTAAGTTACAATACAGAACAAAGCCATGCTGAAGCACAACCACTTATAGACGTCATACCGAAGCTAGTGCCTCAGTCAGCGCCAATAACTCCTTCACAACCATCGCTGGCGCCACCACCCCTCGTTAATCTAAACTCAATAGTGATACGTGGAGTGGTGTGTGATAACAAAGCCTTACTAGGCCAAGGTAGCTTTGGTGCAGTATATAAAGGCAGATGGCAGAATATCGATGTGGCCGTCAAGAGTCTAACTATGCATTTAACGGAGAAACAACGCAAAGCATTGAAACGGGAAATCCGTGTACATCAAGAGCTACGGCATCCTAATATTGTTTTATTATATGGTATTACCCATCCTCACAATCAACTAATTATTGAATATTGTGCATTAGGTAGTTTGAGAATGGTGTTGGATAATGAACGACAATCGCTACCATTAAAACTAAAACTAGAAATAGCACTAGGTATTGCCAAGGGCTTAGCCTATTTGCATAGTATGAATATAGTACATGGTGATATAAAAAGCCCAAATATTTTATTAAATCAAGATCTGACACCCAAAATTGCAGATTTTGGGTTTGCAAAACAACTGTCTACCGATTCTATCGGCTCAGAGAGCGCAGGAAAAGGCAGTATCCGCTGGATGGCGCCCGAATTATTTCAGCTGGGTGCGCGTCCAACTCGCGAAAGTGATATGTATAGCTTTGCTACCGTGCTATGGGAAATCTTAACAGGAAAACTCCCTTTTGCAACAACAGAGGTTAGATATATTAGCGGGTTAGTGACGCAAGGAGAGCATGAAGTAATCCCAGATAATCCACCAAATAACTGTCGCGATGTGCTTGAGTCGTGCTGGAAGCTTGAACCCAGAGAACGCATGTCGGCACAAACAGCCGTCGATCGGCTTACTCCGTCGCAGTCATCTGGTAGCACCCTTTTTGGTAGAGGACCGAATATCCGTGGTTATAGAAAAACCTCATATGCAGATAATCTAAGCTCACAGAGAGCATATAGCAAACCTACGAAGCAGCCACCACCGTATGCGGGTAATTTAAGCTCATGTTCAGGCTCATAACTCGAAAATTGCGTATATCAGTTTTATTGCTATTCCACTGGATAATTCGGCGATTCCTTCGTAATCTGCACATCATGTACATGGCTTTCACGCATGCCGGCGCTGGTAATTTTGACAAACTCTGTTTGTGTGCGCATCGCTTTAATATCAGCGCTGCCGGTATAACCCATACCAGAACGTAATCCGCCCATCAGTTGATAAATAATATGAAACACGCTGCCTTTGTAAGCGACTCGACCTTCAATACCTTCGGGTACTAATTTTTCAGTTTCTTGCGCTGATTCTTGGAAATAACGATCGCTGGAACCATACGCTTGCGACATGGCGCCTAATGAGCCCATACCGCGATAGGCTTTGTACGTGCGACCTTGGTAAAGAATAATATCACCTGGAGCTTCTTCGGTGCCTGCAAATAAACTTCCAATCATCACTGCATGTGCGCCTGCTGCGATCGCTTTGCAAATATCACCTGAGTAACGAATTCCGCCATCGGCAATCACTGATACGCCGGTGTCTCTTAAAGCATGTGCCACATTACTCACCGCGGTAATTTGCGGAGCGCCCACGCCACTCACAACACGCGTAGTACAAATTGAACCCGGGCCGATACCCACTTTCACGGCATCTACACCCGCTTCGCCCAGAGCAATGGCGGCAGCGGCTGTGGCAATATTACCGGCAATAATCGGTATATGTTTGTATTGATGCTTAATCCAACGAATGGTGGATAACACATTTGCAGAATGACCGTGTGCGGTGTCTACCACTAAAATATCTATACCCGCATCCACCAAGGCGGAGACGCGTTCATCAGTCCCCTTTCCTGTTCCCACTGCTGCTCCCACGCGCAATTGTCCGGCATCATCTTTACAGGCTTGAGGTTTCTCTTTAGCTTTTAAAATATCTTTTACTGTGATTAATCCACACAATTGAAACTTATCATTCACTATCAGAATTTTTTCAATTCTGTGTTTATGAAATAAGGCAATTACCTCATCACGCGATGTCCCTTCTTTGACTGTGACTAGTTGATCTTTGGGTGTCATAACCAGTGCAACCGGTCGATCCAATTGAGTTTCAAATCGCACATCGCGACTAGTAACGATGCCAACAAGTTGATCTCCTTCTACCACTGGCATGCCGGAAACACCATGGGCTTTACTCAGGGCTAATAATTCTCGCACTGTCGTCTTCGGCGTTACAGTAAACGGATCTTTTACCACGCCATTTTCAAATTTTTTCACCATCCGCACTTGTTGCGCCTGCTGTTCCGCCGACATATTTTTATGAATAATGCCCAGACCACCTTCCTGTGCCAAGGCAATCGCCAAACGCGCTTCGGTAACGGTATCCATGGCAGAGGAAAGTAACGGGATATTGAGTTTAATGGTTGGGGTTAATTGAGTGACCAGACTCACATCTTTTGGAAGAACACTGGAGTAACCTGGCAAGAGCAGCACATCATCAAAAGTGAGCGCATTTTGAGCAATTCGGAGTGACATAGGGCTACCTCATTAACTGGTTAAAGTTAACGGGGAATTGTAGCACGAATGATGATGCTATTGAACAATTAATTGGGCTAATCGAGAAACTTGCGAGATAATATGTGCGGGTGCTTTTTCCACAAATTTAATTTTTCGTTGAGTAAAGTCGAGAGATTTCAGCTGATAAACTAAAACAGCTCCTTGCGTGTCTAACCCATCGGGTAACACAACCTCTAATTTGACCTGCCTAATCGTACTGGTAATCGGCGCAACAATAGCCATTTTGACATGTTCATTAAATTTTTTTTGTGAAATAACAAAGGCGGGACGTCGTTTGATGATCTCTTTTCCGCTGCTCGGATCAAAATCCAGCCAAACAATATCGCCTTGTTCGGGAGTATAGCGCATTAAATTATTTCCTTACCTTTAGGGTTATCATTTAACCATTCTTTGTCTTCTTCAGTTAATGCAAGTCGTTTTTGAGGACTACCCTTAAGCAAATCGTCTAAGGTCAATTCTTCTAAAATAGGGGTTAACACGATTTTATCTCCTTCAATTGATAATTCCAGTTGTGACCCTTCATGCAATTCCAACGCTTTTAATACCGCTTTTGGAATACTCAAAATATTCGCTCCGCCTGATTTTCGTAAAGTTAGTGCCGTCATTGTTTTCACCTTTAAAGTCATCTTGTTATACAATTATATAACATAATACAGTGTTTTACAAAAATATAACTTTAAATATGCGAATACTGCTTAAATATGTGCCAGCTAGTTGATGTGGCAGCTAAGAACCATTTAATAGTATATTAATATTATGCTTGTTTCAATAGTGTTTTTGAGATTTAACCTGATAAATACCCATACACCATTCGTATCCCCATCGCTTCGCCACCTTCGGGGCGGCCAGGTCGGGCTTTGTTGTTCCAGGCGTTAATATCCAAATGTACCCATGGAATAGTTGGGGTAACGAATTCATTTAAGAATAACGTTGCGGTTAAGGCACCGCCATACGGCGATGAAGAATCGTTGCAGATATCCGCAAGAGGGCTATCAATAAGGTCTCTGTAGGGTTTGTACAACGGCATATGCCAGGATAAATCATCATGCTCTGCAGAAATTGCCTGTAGTTTTTGTGCTAAATTAACGTCATTGCTAAATAAATTCGGAATTTCAGATCCTAATGCTACTCGAGCTGCACCGGTCAACGTGGCAAAGTCAATAATTAATGAGGGATTATCTTCGCAGGCTAATGCTAATGCATCGGCTAAAACCACACGACCTTCGGCATCAGTATTGCCAATCTCTATGGTTAAACCTTTACGGGTAGACACTACATCACCGGGACGATAGGCATTGCCAGATACCATATTTTCAACTGCAGCAATAATCACTCGCAAACGAATCGGTAATTGAGATGACATGATCCACTGCGCCAAACCTAAAACATGCGCCGCGCCACCCATGTCTTTTTTCATTAATCGCATATTGCTGGAATTTTTTAAATCTAAACCGCCCGAGTCAAAACAAACACCCTTCCCTACTAAAGTAATCTTGGGAGCAGATTCATCGCCCCACGTCAAATCAATTAATCGTGGTGCATTTATGCTGCCTCGACCCACAGCATAAATGGCTGGAAAATTGTGTTGTAATAATTCATCACCAATAAATTGGCGTAACTTACCACCATATTGTTTCACTAAGCTTTCAGCTGCTTCACCTAATTGTGCGGGTCCCATATCTTCGGCCGGCGTATTAACTAAATCTCTTACCCAATACGTCGCAGCAACTTCTGCCTCAATCATATTTGCTGAAATCGTTTCTGGTAACACCAATTTGCTTACATTTAAATTGATCGGCGTTTTATAACGTGAAAAAATATACTTTGCTAAACCCCAGCCGATTGCAGCTAGTTTGTATTCTTGTGGGGTTAGCCCTATGAATTGATAATTCCCTTCCGATAATTGACTAGGCAATCCGGCAAAACTCCAACGACTATTCCATTCTTCTGCAATATAAATGACTTTGTCGATCTTACCTTGCGTTGTTGGAATTAAAAAAGCTTTAGTTGCATCAGCCGTGATACCGCATGCACGCAACCAAGTTTGATCCGCAGTGGATTGTGCTGCCAGCCATGCATCAAAATTAGATTTTTTTACTGGATGAATAGGTATAATGTCGTTAGTGATTGATGTTGTAAAGCAGTTTAGTTGGGTTTTCATTATGGTCTCTCGTGATGTATGATTACATTTAATATGTAGCCTGGATGGAGCGAAGCGGAATCCGGGATTCTAGAATAGAAAACCCGGATTCCGCTTCGCTCCATCCAGGCTACGCCTCTAAAGCTACGAGTGCTGGTGTATAAGCATGGCCACAAGCTGTAGCCACTGCTTCGTAAGTCACCTTACCTCTATAAACATTCAATCCATTTAACAAATGCGGATTTTCTAATAACGCACGTTTATAACCTTTATTCGCCAGATCGCAAATGAAAGGTAATGTAGCATTATTCAAGGCGAAGGTTGCTGTACGTGGAACACCACCAGGCATATTGGCCACACAATAATGCACCACACCTTCTTCCACAAATGTAGGCTCAGCATGAGTAGTCGGACGACTTGTTTCAAAACATCCGCCTTGATCGATCGCCACATCCACCACCACAGAACCTCGGCGCATACCTTTTAGCATATGACGTGTCACTAATCGCGGCGCAGCCGCACCGGGAACCAATACCGCACCCACCACTAAATCTGCATTTAATACGTATTGCTCAATCGCTTCCGCTGTTGAATAAACTGTATTGAGTTTTGAGCCAAATTGAAAATCAAGTTCTTTTAGGCGTTTAAGTGATTTATCGATCACAGACACTCGCGCTTCCATTCCCATGGCTACACGAATAGCATTCGTACCAACAACACCGCCACCAAGTACAACCACATTAGCCGCAGCAACGCCCGGTACGCCACCTAATAATATTCCACTACCGCCTTGCGTTTTTTCCAAACAATGCGCTCCGGCTTGAATCGACATACGACCAGCTACTTCACTCATTGGTGATAATAAAGGTAATCCGCGTGCATCATCCGTCACGGTTTCATAAGCGATAGCAATACAACCTGATTTGATTAACATATCTGTTTGTTGTGGATCCGGCGCTAAATGTAAATAAGTGAAAAGGATCTGCCCTTCACGTAACATTTTGCACTCTTCTGGTTGTGGTTCTTTAACTTTAACGATCATTTCTGCGCGTTTAAAAATTTCAGCAGCGGTGCTGACGATTTCAGCGCCGGCTTTGTGATACTTTTCATCATGAAAACCAATGCCCATACCTGCATCTTTTTCTACTAACACTTGATGCCCATGTGATACTAATTCACGCACACTGGATGGCACCATACCCACACGATTTTCTTGCGGTTTAATTTCTTTTAATACACCAATTATCATAATAACCCCTTATCTATTAAGTTTTATTAAGTTCTGCTTCTAACTCTGGTAACAATGTAAATAAATCCCCGACCAATCCATAGTCTGCAATTTGAAAAATAGGCGCTTCTGGATCTTTATTTATAGCCACAATCACTTTGCTATCTTTCATCCCTGCCAAATGTTGAATAGCTCCAGAAATACCAACAGCGATATATAAATCCGGTGCGACCACTTTGCCAGTTTGTCCTACTTGATAATCATTCGGGACAAATCCTGCGTCAACAGCTGCTCGTGACGCGCCAATCGCGGCGCCTAATTTATCCGCTAATTTTTCCAACAACACAAAATTTTCTGCACTTTGTAAACCTCGACCGCCAGAAATCACAACTCGCGCATTACCTAATTCTGGTCGTGTCGATTTTGTTTCTTGTAAACTGATAAAACGCACATTCGGATTATTAAACACTTCTGTCCATTTCTCCACTGGCGCTGCAGGCGCTTTTGAACTGACGCTAGGAAATGCAGTGGGTCGCACAGTGACTATTTTGATAGGGGCATCGCTTTTTACCGTTTCTAAAGCATTACCTGCATAAATAGGCCGCATAAAAGCGTCTTTATCAATAATACGAATAATGTCTGACACCTGCTCCACATCCAATAAAGCTGCTACCCGTGGCATTAATTGCTTACCAAAGGTCGTCGCTGCCGCAATGATATGTGAATATCCTTTAGCATGGGCAACAATGAGTTGACTTATGTTCTCAGGTAATCTGTGCGCATAGGCTTCATGTTCTGCTAAAAAAACCTGTTCGACTTCTTCACATTGTGCAGCTTCATTTGCAACATCATCACACTGATTACCCGCAACTAATACATGAATAGGCTGTCCCAATTGCTTTGCAGCAGCAATGGCGTGTCGAGTTGCCATTTTCAAATGCTGATTATCATGCTCAGCGATCACTAAAATACTCATGGAATCACCTTTGCTTCATGGCGTAATTTATCTACTAGCTCTTGTACGGAGTTAACTTTAATACCGGCTTTTCGAGGAGGCGGAGTTACGACTTCGAGTTGCGTAGTTTGTATTTTTGGGGAAATTTCTAGGCTTGATAATGAAATCACCTCTACGGGTTTAGATTTCGCTTTCATGATATTAGGCAATGACGCATAGCGAGGTGTATTCAAGCGTAAATCCGTTGTGACAACTGCCGGTAAACGCACTGCAATAGTTTCTAATCCTCCATCCACTTCGCAAGTCACCGTCAGCTCTTCGCCTTCGAAAGCAATTTTGGAAGCAAAACTAGCTTGGGGCCAATTTAATAAACCTGCCAACATCGGTCCCGTTTGGCTGTTATCCCCATCAATGGCTTGTTTACCTAACAGCACTAACTGAGTTTGTTCTTTTAAAGCAATATGCTTGAGTATTTTTGCGATGATCAACGGCGTTAGCTCTAGATCTGTTTCCACATGAATAGCTCGATCCGCACCTAACGCTAAACCTACTCGCAAGGTTTCCACTACCGTTTTATCACCGACAGAAACTAAAACAACTTCCGTTGCTTTACCCTGTTCTTTTAAACGTATTGCCTCTTCAACCGCAATCTCATCGAAGGGGTTCATCGCTTTTTTGACATTTTGCGTCTCAACCCCAGAGTTATCCGCCTTTACCCGAACCTTTACATAGGGGTCAACTACCCGCTTCACTGCAACCAAAACTTTCATAATTTTTGACCATTTTCAGTAACTTAAATGAAGTTGCAATCTTGGACTGAATTAAGGAAAAGGTCAAGGTTTGTAGCGGCTTGTGTAGCCCCAAAGCAGTAATTTCCTGTTTGTCCCAAGTTACAACTTCCCTTTTACCAAAGAATGGATGGTATGGTGACAAACAGGATATATACAACAAGCGAGCAAGAAGTAGATTGAATCGCTTACTCTAGATCGCCCAGTCTTAGAGGATAACACAGCGAGAAGAAACAACCTCTGGAGAGTCTGCAAATAATTTCAGGCAATGAGTCAGCATAGTGTCAGACTTGGTTGAGCGGAAGAAGCTAAAATTCTCGCGATGTACTTTTGCTGCAGGTAGTGCAACATTAATTGCGTCGCTGACACTTTGTTTTAATTCAAGGAACCGGAGGTTACTAGTATCTAACTCGCATAGTTTGTGGAAACAGGTCTGAATGGCCACCCTTTTAGGATCAGTTTCAGGTACGTTCTCGTAGTGTAAACGCTGAACGGTGATGGTCAATAGTGTTTTAACAAGCGCTAGTAGATGCCGAGGAGACATTTTTTCTTGATTCATCGTTGCGAAATCGATCTGACTAAGTGCTGCGGCAAATACCTCATGCAGATCCTTTAGAGATGCAAAAGCGTACTCGTTATTATTATTGTATTGAAGAGTTCCTTTTCCAAGATCTTGTCTAGACAAATGTGTTTCAACAGAGAAAAGTTCATTATTCGTGGAGTTCTGGTGGTAATATTTAACGCAATCTATAAAAAAACTACGCATTGTGTTGCCAAACGTATACGCTGGCACTCTCTCTAAATCAGCACCATAAGCCAATGCGATCAGCACTAACATAGTTTCTGATACATTTTCAGGTCGACTACAGTCGTATGCATTTTTTGCCAAGACCGTTTGGCCTGCCTGCAATTCATAAGTGGGTGGTGACAATGTGTCAACCGGATAGTTGTGGTTAAACAACTGTATTATTGTCGACACAGAAGGTAATACTGTCTTAGAGCCGTCGTTTCTCAGTGTCAACCATTTCGAAAAACAATAACCACTTGAAAGCTGTGCTGGATAACGTACTGTATTATCAGAAGTCGTGACGCCATAGAACGATGAGCCGTCAGGTTCTTGTTTAATCTGGGGACTCCAAAATTGAAAGTCATTCATAGAGTTACATGATAGAATATACTCTTCTTGTTGTTGCGCTGTAAATAAATCAAAACAGAACTCGTATGGGTTTTGTTTGAGCCATTCATTACGCGCATGACTGTTTGGAAATTGATTAATGTGTTGCTGTAGTGCTAGCTTAAGTGCGGGATGGTGCAAAATAATATTTGGATAATATTCGTTAATGTGAAAGCGCATGACAGATTCAGCTGTTGGGCTTGGTTCGACAACGACACAGACTATTTCTCGTGTTTCCTCTGCAGTTTCTGGATTTTTTATCTCTACGTAAATTGCAGGAGTAACATCTTCTTGGCCTAAAATATAATGTTGTGTCATGCGTATTCTCCTGGTTTAAGTTAGTTTTTAAGATACAGGGTGCGAGCTCTATTTTTAACCATTGCAATCTTGCACTGGATTAAGGAAAAGGTCAAGGTTCAATAGAACCTACAGATGGAGTTTCTGTAGCCTGGATGGAGCGCAACGGAATCCGGGAAGCAATGTAGCCTGGATGGAGCGCAGCGGAATCCGGGAAGATCAGACCTTGTGTCACGAACGTCTCTCGTGAACACGCTGTAAATACGTCCCTGTACGCTCGGGTTCGGCATCCCTGCCTCACACGGTTCACTCTAGACTTCGTGGCACAAGGTCACAATATGCGAGATCTCACAGGCCACTGGAAGTTCTCATTAAAGCTGGTAACCCGGATTCCGCTGCGCTTCATCCAGGCTACATTGACTAGACAAAAGGTGCATGTTATAGGTATTAGACTTTTATATAAATTAATAAAGGCTTGAATATGCAACGAGAAATCATGGAATTTGACGTAGTTATTGTCGGAGCTGGGCCGGCGGGATTGAGTGCAGCGATTCGCTTGAAACAGCTAGCCCAGAACGCCAATACCGAATTGTCGGTTTGTATTTTAGAAAAAGGAGCGGAGGTAGGCGCCCATATTATCTCAGGAGCGGTATTCGAACCACGCGCTTTAAATGAACTCATACCCGACTGGCAAACTAAAGGGGCTCCATTAACGACACCCGCGAAAGAAGATCGGTTTTATTTTCTTACTGCCAAAAAACAATGGCGATTGCCCAAGCCACCGCAAATGCAAAATCATGGTAATTATATTATTAGCTTAAGCAATTTTTGTCGCTGGTTAGGCGAACAAGCGGTTAATTTAGGCGTTGATATTTTTCCTGGTTTTGCCGCCGTTGAATTAATTTATAATGATCAAGGTCATGTTAAAGGTGTTGTCACTGGTGATATGGGACGTGATAAGCAAGGTAATCCCACCGCTCAATTTCAGCCAGGCATAGAAATTCATGCCAAACAAGTTTTCTTAGCTGAAGGATGTCGCGGCTCCGTCACCAAACAATTAATCAATAAACACCATTTAGCAATACAATCACAGCCACAAACTTACGGTATTGGCATTAAAGAATTATGGCAAGTTCCAGCGGAAGTTCATCGTCCTGGCACGGTGATACATTCTGTTGGTTGGCCATTGGATCACACTACTTACGGTGGTTCATTCATTTATCATCTCGATAATCAACAAGTTGCTATTGGGTTTGTGATTGGTTTGGATTATGAAAATCCCTATCTCAATCCGTTTGAAGAATTTCAACGTTTTAAAACTCATCCTGCTATCCGAACTTTATTAGAAAATGGACAACGCATTGGTTATGGTGCACGCGCCATTAGTGAAGGCGGTTGGCAGTCTATTCCACAATTATCTTTACCCGGTGTCACCATTATTGGCGATAGCGCAGGTTTTTTAAATGTACCTAAAATAAAAGGCTCACATACTGCTATGAAATCAGGCATGGTTGCTGCTGAATGTTTATTTGAAGCATTACAAAATAATCAGCTTGATATCGCGCTTCCCTATCGTGCTGCATTAGAAAAAACTTGGCTGATGCCAGAGCTACATAAAGTCCGTAATATTCGTCCTTCATTTCGTTTGGGCTTATTGCCTGGATTAATTTATTCTGCGATTGATACCTACCTGTTGCGTGGTCGTGCTCCTTGGACTTTCCATAATCATGCTGATTATACTTGTTTGAAACCCGCAAAAAAATGTCGAAATATTGAATATCCTAAACCCGATGGCAAACTCACGTTTGATCGTTTGTCTTCTGTATTTTTAACAGGAACATTTCATGAAGAAAACCAACCCTGTCATTTACAATTAAAAAATCCCGCCACCGCAATCGATGTGAATTTGGCAGAATATGATTCTCCAGAGCAGCGATATTGCCCCGCGGCTGTATATGAAATTGTTTACGAAAATAATCAACCACGATTACAGATTAATGCCGCGAACTGTATTCACTGCAAAACTTGTGACATCAAAGATCCTACACAGAATATTAATTGGATACCCCCCGAAGGCGGCGGCGGCCCGAAGTATAGTGGTATGTGAGTAAGTGACAATTGTTTTATCTTGAATACATTTGATACCCCGCCGAACTAGACGAACTTGATTCTGCTCGGCCTCGATGCGAAGAAGCAGCACTCGCTCCAGAGGCGATGCCCGTTCCGCTTGGAGCCGCTCTACCTCGACCAAATAAGGTAGGCCCTGAGTGTTCAGCATAACCGCCACTGCTTGCACCTACCTCAGAACTCCCTCTGCCGCCGACTCCTAGCTTGCCA
>CAZULF010000041.1:0-16826 GCA_964621215.1 uncultured Legionellales bacterium
GTGCATCAGATGGCAAAACGGGTTGATCAGCAGGTTTCATACTCTATATTTCCTATACAGCTTTTCATTATGCGAACCGTACCATAATCGCTCTGATTGGTAAAGTAGAAAGGGGGCCCTTACCTCGTTACCCGAGCCCTATGTTGTCATCCCGAGCGCAGCGAGGGATCTCCTGCTTGGCCTCATACCGCCTACGGCAGGAGATCCCTCGCTGCGCTCGGGATGACAAGACTGGGCGGGATGATAATATTGCATTTACAAGACCTACCCCATTTACCCTCTATTGTCAATATTTATACATTTTCTATAGTAAATAGGAGTGCTTTGGCATATAATTAGCACTAAATCCCCTAATTTAACGAGGTGCGAACATGCCTACTACCAGAATTCATTCACTCCCTAAAGTAGCTAATACAGATACTGCCGTGTTCACAACGGACATGCCTATGGCAATGTCTCAAAAGGAGCTGGACACAAAAATAGGATTTGCATTAACTCCAACTGTAACAAGTTCTGCTACTCCCTCCTTAAGCTCGCCGACTGGTGCAGTTTCAGGAAAAATCGCCGTCATAGACAATCAGGGAGCTGTCACCCTCCATAGTGGCGATGGAACTGAAGTCTCCGCCTTTTACCTTACTATAGATGAGGAAAGTGGGACTTGCGAAGTAGAAAAACTCGACGAAAAAAAATCAAGGAAGCAAGACAAAAATACTTTTCTTATCTTGTGCGATGAAAAACTTGCGGGATACTTAAAGGATACAACAAAAGAAATTCCTAATGTCCCCAGAGAGACTTTTGTTGATAAATTAAATGATAAACTTGCTGAATTAGTTGGCCTTGAAAACCAGGATAATTCTGTATCTAACCGCCTCATTCAAATCATCCCTACCCAGAAAGAAATGATGAGCGCCATTCAATCCACCATAAAATTCGTGAATGAAAAGGATAAGAGCGCACCAGATACAAATCCTGTGATCATAAACATCGACGAAGCTCCTAAAGCATCAACCTGTGTAGTTGGTTTTATTCAAACTAACTCTCCAGAAGCCGCAGCAAAGACTAAACAATTATTCGAACCTCCCGCAGTGGGAGCCGCTCCCAACCTTGGCGCCACAGCAGGAACAGCAGCACCAGCTACAGCCCCTGCAGTTAGCCCTACCGTAACGCTATCAGCGCATGGTGGTGATCCAAACCGTCATCTAACCGCACTTGAAGCTTGGAAAATCCGGCCGGGCGACGATATGATTCGTGATTTTAAACCGCATGAAGAAGACGGAAAGATCATCCCTGGGATGTATAAATTTACTCTTTCTGAAAAATTGAAAGATGGCCCTGTGGCCGAACGCGGCAATGGTTTGTTTAATACCCAAACCGGCGAAGTGACATTAAATGCTACTTCTAGTAAACCCGTAAATAGAGACATGTACAAAGAGGCAGCATTCCTTTGTGGGAAGTGCTTGCCAGGCGGAGCCGGATTAGTTGATCTGAAGGTTCAAAATATGGATCAAAACGAAGCGTTCGAAGCTTTTCGTTCGGTGATAGATGCCGGTTTAGTCCCTTTAATGGTAACCAAGCCTCCTGTAGCGGGCCAAACTCAAGCAGATTTACTCACAAAATTGCAGGAACCATCAAACAGTCAATACTTTGAAAAATATAAAATGTTAGTTAATAAATTAACGCCAAAACAACAAAAAACACTGGACGATGCAACCACTCCAACACAAACACAAGGGGCCAGCGGACCAGCCGCAGACGCTCCACCGGATGCGGGCGCTGCGGGAGCGGGTCTAACATCGTTAAGAAAACAACAAACAGGCAGTCCAAAAAACGCTTCCTCGACAGCTTCAGCTATGACTGGAACAGCAGCAGCAAATGGTTCTACTTCTGTAGAAGACATTCCCGAGGATGATGGTGATAAGAAATTTAGACCCTAAATAGGTCGTTAATAAGGTTATCTAATGTAGCCCGGATGTAACGTTAGCGGAATCCGGGAAACTCGAGACATTCTGGATCCCGCGAACAAGTCGCGGGACGACGAAATATAAGACCACTTGCAAGCCACTCATAACATGCCGTATCCTACGCTATCTGAATAAATTACTGTGCCTTAGGTTAAAATACTCATGAAACAACATCTAAAATCGCTGATTGAGCATGCGCTACAGCAACTCAAACAAAATAATACCTTAACAACTGAAATATACCCGCACGATATTCACATCGAGCATGCACGGGATAAACAATTCGGTGATTATGCCAGCAATATCGCTATGTTATTGGGGAAGGCCGCTAAAACCAACCCCCGCCAATTAGCAGAACAAATCATTCAACATTTGCCGCATTCCTCCTGGGTGGTCAAAGTCGAGGTAGCCGGGCCAGGATTTATTAACTTTTTCGTCAGCGATCAGGCAAAGCATCAAGTTTTGAATGATATTTTTCGTTTAAAGTCTCAGTTCGGTCGTTCCACTGTTTGGCAGCACAAACACATTCACATTGAATTCGTCTCCGCCAATCCCACCGGGCCATTACATGCCGGCCATGGTCGTTGGGCTGCCTTTGGTGCGGCGTGCTCTAATTTGTTAGAAGCGGTAGATGCCAAAGTCCACCGCGAATATTATGTGAATGATGCCGGTCGGCAAATGAATATTTTAGCCGTCAGTGTCTGGTTGCGTTATTTGGAGTTGTGTGGTGAACATTTTGCTTTTCCTAGCAATGGCTACAAAGGCGAATATGTAAAAAATATTGCACAGGATCTTTCACTCGAACACGGTCATCACTATCAACATCCCGCCGCCAAGGTGTTTGCCGACATCCCCGCCGATGAAGCGGAAGATGCGCATGGCAATAAAACCGGTGATAAAGAACTCCATATCGATGCCTTGATACAACGCGCGAAAGAATTGTTGGGTGAGAACGGCTTTGAAGTATTTCACGCACAGGCGTTGAATGTGATCTTGGCAGATATCCGTCAAGATTTATCTGAGTTTGGTGTGGAATATAATGAATGGTTTTCTGAACGCACGTTATTTAAAGATAATTTGGTATTTAAAACCATCGACAAACTCTGTTCCGCTGGCCACACTTACGAACAAGACGGTAATTTATGGTTCCGTTCTACAACATTTGGCGACGATAAAGATCGCGTATTGATTCGTAAAAATGGCGAGCCCACTTATTTTGCTGTCGATATTTCCTATCACCTCAGTAAATTTGAACGCGGCGCAACCCATGCGATCGATGTCTTGGGGGCGGATCATCACGGCTATACCACTCGTATCAGTGCGGCAATGCAAGGCTTAGGCTTTGTGCCAGAACAACTCACATTTTTAATCGGTCAATTTGCTACGCTATATCGTGGTAAAGAAAAAGTGCAAATGTCGACGCGTAGCGGTGAATTTGTCACGTTAAGAGAATTACGCGAAGAAGTCGGCAAAGATGCCGCGCGTTTCTTCTATGTGATGCGTAAAAATGATTTACATCTAGAATTCGATATCGATTTAGCCAAGTCTGAATCGAGCGACAACCCAGTGTATTACATCCAATATGCCCATGCGCGTATTTGTAGTGTCGAACGGCAACTGAGTGAAAAAGGCTGGCAATGGAATGAAGAGGCTGGTTTAGCGCAAGCCAGCTTGTTAAAACAACCGCAAGAGTTAGCGTTATTAGAAACGTTAACCAAATATCCAGAAATGATTACCCATGCTGCTACGCATTATGAACCGCATATTGTGGCACAATATCTACGCGAGCTAGCCACCGACTTGCATAGCTATTATAATGCGCTACCCTTTCTAGTGGAGGACTCAGCGTTGCGTAATGCGCGCCTGACGCTGATCTTCGCTACCAGACACGTTTTAGTTAATGGATCACTTTTATTAGGCATTAGTACACCGGAAGTCATGTAGCATGGCAAAACGAAAAGTTTCTTCAAAATCGGCAAATAAACGACGACCTTCATCGCGACAAACGCAAAGACCCTCTTTTGCCGTGTGGGTGTTTGCGTTGGTACTTATCGTGGGTTTGATCGCGGGAATGAGTTATTTAAATCAACCTGCACACAAAAAATCGACTCGCCCCTGGGCTGAGGCATTTAAATCACTAAAGAAACAGAAACCTGCGTCTACCACTAAAACCAAAACGGCTCCCAAGCCAAAACCTAAACCCGAATTTGAATTTTATACTGCGTTGCCAGAAGGGGGGTTACAGCCCGTTAAGGCGCCTGTATCAAAACCAGTAGCAGCAACATCAAAATCGGCAACACCTGTCCCTCCGATCAAACCTGCACCTACTACGACAGCAACAACGCCAACTACTACGGTGTCCAAAATGATAGCAACGACTCCAGCCGCTACGACGTCAACCACCACCAAACCTGCGACTACAAAAACGTCCAGTTATTTTTTACAAGTGGCATCTTTTCCAAAATTTGACGATGCAAATCACTTACGAGCGAAATTATTGCTGGAAGCCTATAATGCGAATATCCAAAAAACATCGATTAATGGTAAAGACTGGTATCGTGTGGTGGTAGGCCCTTATAACGACTCGGCCTCTCTCAATCAGGCTCAAAATAACTTAGCTAAAATGCATTATAAGACTATCACCTTGCAAGCGAAATAGTATTCCATGTCTTGGAAAACCCCGCTGGGCAGCATATTTGACGGTTCATAATTTATGGTCTATAATTTATAGACCATAAATTATGAACTGAACATCATGACTGATAATAAAGTAAATATCGACTTTTTCCCACTATCTATTGCTGAAGGTCAGGCCTTTTGCAACCGAGTTGAGGAAATATCTCAACTTAAATATTGCATTGAGCATTTACGTCCTGTTTTACTGGTATCTCCTCGTAGATATGGTAAAACTAGTCTCGCGCTGCATGCCATTTCTCAATTACAACTGCCTTATGTGCAATTTGATTTTTTCTCCGTAGTGGATGAATCTGATATTGAACGAGTTATTTTACAAGGTGCGGGGAAAATGATTTCATGCCTGGAATCAATCCCTAAACGAGCACTTGCTTTGGCTAACGAGGTTTTTGAAGGAACAAATATAACGGTTTCTCTCAATAACATTGGAGTATCAATAGATATTAACCGAAATAAAGAAAAGCCGGCTTACCATGTGCTAGATGTATTAGAGCGGCTTGAACGGCTTGCAATCAAGGCAAATAAAAAAATTATCTTATTTTTTGATGAGTTCCAATGTGTTGGCGAAATTGCCCCCAATCACGCCATAGAGGCCGTATTACGCCAAGTTGCACAATTAACCAAATCTATTGCTTTCGTATTTTCGGGTAGTAATCGTCATTTGTTAAACCAAATGTTTGAGGATAGAAACCGTCCGTTCTATAAATTATGTGAAAAAATTACCATTGATAGAATATCGGAAATAGCTTATCAACCGCATCTACAGTATGTGGCTCAAAGAAAGTGGGATGCTGAATTTTCACAAAGAGAACTAGATGCTATTTTTAGCTACACTGGTCGCCATCCTTATTACATGAATTTATTGTGTTCACGATTAATAATAAAAGCCTGTTTGCCCACAACCGAAGAGATTCGGCAAGTCTGGCATCATTATATGATTGAAGAACGCGCCAGTGTTGCCTCAGAATTAGAGTTGCTCAGTAAAAATCAACGCAAATTATTGACTGTCTTGGCTCGTATAGGAGGTATAGACGCTCCGCTTGGATATAACTTCATTCAACAGGCGAATATGTCAAAAGCAACCCTCTCGCAATCTCTGAGCTTCCTCAAGAAAAAAGACTATATTTTCAAGGACACAGACGGATATATCCGTGTTTTAGACCCATTAATTTTATCCGTATTATCCGAACACATCTGGTGAATGGACCTTGTAATTCCGCGATCATGCCCCCATTTATGCATTATGTGATAGAATAACGACCTTAATTTTTCTTGAGAGGAGCGCAGCGTGGAACAATTTCACGGAACTACCATCATTACCGTCCGCCGCAATGGCAAAGTAGTCATTGGCGGGGATGGCCAGGTGACCCAAGGCAGCATTGTGCTAAAAGGCAATGCCCGCAAAGTACGTCGCCTTTATAATGGCAAGGTGATTGCTGGCTTTGCTGGTGGCACTGCTGATGCCTTTACCTTATTTGAGCGATTTGAAGCGAAACTAGAAACCTATCAAGGTAATCTAACTCGCGCAGCGGTTGAATTAGCCAAAGATTGGCGTACCGATCGCATGCTACGTCGGCTGGAAGCCTTATTAGCCGTAGCCGATGCTAAAGCCTCGCTCATTATCACTGGAAATGGTGATGTGATCGAACCCGAACGCGATTTGATCGCGATTGGCTCCGGCGGTGCATATGCTGAATCAGCTGCGCGCGCCCTCATTGATAATACCGACCTCAGCGCCAGCGACATTGTAAAGAAAAGCCTGGCTATCGCTGCAGATATCTGTATTTATACCAATCATAATCACGTTATTGAAGAGTTATAAATTACCATGGCAAATACCAAAAACCCGGATCCAACTGTCACATCCAATATTATTCCTATGACCCCACGCGAAATCGTGGCTGAACTCGATAAATATATTGTCGGACAACATGAAGCTAAACGTTCTGTGGCCATCGCTTTTCGTAGCCGCTGGCGTCGTATGAACGTGGCCGATGAAAGTATGCGCGACGAAATCACGCCTAAAAATATTATGATGATCGGCCCCACCGGTGTGGGCAAAACGGAAATTGCGCGTCGATTAGCCAAATTGGCTGATGCGCCATTCATCAAAGTTGAAGCGACTAAATTTACCGAAGTCGGTTATGTCGGACGCGACGTTGAATCGATTATTCGCGAGTTAGTCGATGCCGCCATGAAAAAAACCCGCGAGCAAGAAATGCAAAAAATGCGTTCGATGGCAGAAGAAGCGGCGGAAGAACGCATTTTAGACGCATTATTGCCACCGGCTCCACCCACTGCTGAAGCCACAAACGAGGCAGCAACCGCAGAGACGGAAAATAATGAAATTCTCATCGAAAAACCCAAGCGTCGGAAAGATACGGCCGCCCGCCAACGTTTTCGCAAGCAATTGCGCGAAGGTGAATTAGATGATCATGAAATAGAAATTGATTTAGCCGCCACCACTGTCGGTGTTGAAATCATGGCACCGCCTGGCATGGAAGAAATGACCAGCCAGCTGCAGAGCATGTTTCAAAATCTCGGTAGCGATAGAACAAAAACCCGTCGTCTGCCTATCAAAGATGCGATGAAACAATTACGCGATGAAGAAGCCGCTAAATTAGTTAACGATGAAGACTTACGCGAAAAAGCTATTTATAGCGTTGAACAACACGGCATTGTTTTTATCGATGAAATCGACAAAATTGCTAAACGCTCGGATCACACCAGTGGGGGTGATGTGTCGCGAGAAGGCGTACAACGTGATTTATTGCCTTTAATCGAAGGCTGCACCGTTAACACCAAATATGGCACGGTGAATACCGATCATATTCTGTTTATTACTTCCGGTGCGTTTCATCATGTTAAACCGTCTGATTTAATTGCAGAGTTACAAGGTCGCTTGCCGATTCGTGTGGAATTAAAGGCACTCACTGTGCAAGATTTCGTGCAAATCTTAACAGAGCCACATGCTTCGTTGGCGAAACAATATATCGCTTTATTTGCGACTGAAAATGTTAACCTCGTCTTTGAAGAATCGGCGATTCAGCGCATTGCCGAAATTGCGTGGCATGTAAATGAAGTCACCGAAAATATCGGTGCGCGGCGTTTGCATACGGTGTTGGAACGTTTGCTAGAGCAAGCCTCATTCGACGCATCGGATCAACCCACGCAAAAAGTCGTCATTAATGCCGAGTATGTGAATAAACAACTGGGCGCGCTCTTGAAAGATGAAGATTTGAGTCACTATATTCTGTAGTTTATTTTTCTAATTTGTCATGCCAGCGAAGGCTGGCATCCATCTACCGACTAGGATGCCAGCCTGGAACGCTTTCACTTTATCAAAGAGAGGTGAAGCATTAAAGGGTTAAAGCCCGCGAACATTTAACACTCCATTGATTGGCCTTAGCGACGCCATTGCCCGGAGCGCCGCTACCATCATCTTCGAAAAGATAGTACCACGCGACGAACTGCGGGATGCTCGAGTACTCGGTAGAACTCCAGTAGGTTGTTGTACCAGTACTAAAATTACAAATTTCATACAAGCTGGTTTGTATGTTTTGTAGGGTCGGTGCACCTGAAGTGCCACATTCAGTGGTTCCATATCCCATCTCACAAATCGCGGGCAGATACCAGTCGGAATAACTAGCAATCGTTTGTTTGCATAATCCTGTTGCGTAATAAGATAAGTTAATTGGGGCGTTGGTTGCGTTATTTTGGTAATATACGTAAATATTATTAGTGTTACATAAACCATCTGTTGCACCGTTACATGCAGTTTGTCCGGCTACTTGTCCACCACTTGGATTGGCAGATGAAGTAGTAGACAACTCCGAAATACCGTAAATAGCATTATAAACGGCATCGGGGATGCCGCCGCCATTCCCATTCGAACTCCAAACAATACCACTGGACTGATCGGATGTCGTGACAACTTTACCGCCTACACTGCCACTACTGGGTGTTGTATCATCAAAAGCATACACATATCCGCCTTGATAAACACAACCATAGCTCAGTACAACAACATTTGTCGACACCGTAGTTGCATTGTCAGCACTCACTTGTACGGCTCCCGGAACAGGCGCTGTGCCGACCGAACAAGGATTGGTGCCGTCCGAAGTAGCCGTAGCGCCCGGTGTCACAGTAATCGTGCAGGTATCGCCAGCTGCTAATGAGCTACCACATGTTGAACTTGACGTGCCTAACGGCCACGTCGGCGGGGTAACTGCCAGGTTAACTGCTGTGTTGCTTCCCGTATTAGTAATGGTAATAGTACGGGGATGCCCTGAAGAAGGTGTTCCGGTGACGCCAAATTCTGTAAACCCGGTCACACTTAATGCTAAATTACTTACACTTGCGCTCAAGGTCGTCGTATTTGTTACACAGTTAACGCTAACATTGGTGACATTAGCCCCACTGATGGTGCCACTACCATTGGTCACAGTACAGGTTTGAGTTGCCGGCTGAGTCAGAACCGTCACATTGTAAGTCGCTCCTTCAGCCACAGCTGTGGCAAAGGTAAACGAACCATCGCTGTTGATGGTCAAATCATCACCACCATTGTCTTGCAACACCACCGTCCCTGATAAACCAGAAACAGTCCCTCCTACGGTATAATATGCTGCTGATCCTACCGTAATGTGTAAGCTATTCGCAGAACTTGGCTGATAACACTGAAATGGATTACTTTCTTCACACAGTACCGGACCGCCTATCACATCGCCTTCTAAAGCGCTGCCATTAACACTCAATGTCAACGTACAGGATTGATGATCGCCCAAAGTTGACGTACAACCTGATGGAGTAATACCTTGGATCGGCTCCATCTGTAACGTGTGCGGTTTGTGTGACTGATTCGTGACCGTGTATTTAATCGTTGCTGTGTCATTCTGAGCAATCGTGATAGTCGGTGGAAAACCTGCGTCTGGTGTTAATGTCCACACCGGCGTTCCCGCCTGGACCGTGCTCATTATCAGAAAAGCAAGTACACCTAGTATCACTTTACTGAGTAAACATCCTTTTTGCATCATAGATGTCCTACAAAATAGGTCATTAAGAGACAAAGGTAATATTCAATAAGACCCCATTGGTATAGAGATGACTTAAACTCAAGCCGCTGTTTAAAGTTTGGCCGGGCGCGCGATTTAATCGACTTCTGCCCCAGTCAGCAAATTCATAGCCCAAACCTACTTGCCAATGTTCATTCAATTCTTTTTCAACACCAGCACCCACGGTATAGGTAAAGGCTGTTTGTGTATGAGCGTCAAAATTAGGATTTTGAACCGCTTCAAAAATAGTCGGCGTGTTGTAAAAAGCGTGAGCCCGGTTAAAACCCACACCCAAACTTCCACTGATCCAGGGTTTTAACCAAAAGCCGGTATCGGCTAACAATTTTCCTTTAAGTGCGACATGGGAATGTTGTACTTTGTACTTATAATCAAAATTATCAAATTGGGGGTCAGCATCGTCCCAAATGTCGCCCGAAAGGTTAGCATCGCTGGTTACTGCGCCAGCTATACCAATTTGGCCCTGAAAAATTTGTGACAGATTTTTTTGCACCCCTAAAAAAAGCTCGCCATCGAACAACCCATGAGTGGGTCGATTGGCTTTATAAGTTTTTTCTATCTCAGGAGTCAAATAAAAAGTTTGTGTGTTTCCTGCTACTTCCCAAGCAGCTCCAGCGCTGAGGGTCCCTACCCAAGCCCAGTCGGGCTTTGCGGTGGTTGCCAATGCTCCATTTGTAATAAAACACCCCAGTAATGTACCTACAATAATGCTTTTTTTCATTGCAATCCCTTTTTATCAATCACATTTTCATGTCAATAAGCCCAATACCATGCTATATTACCTCTTTGATAAAATCAAAAATTTTTAGAACATTTACTCTCTCTAAACTATGCCAACACCGATAGAATTACATTTACATCAAAAATCTCGTCAACTGGAAATCACTTTTGATGATGATGCGCATTTCATATTGTCTTGTGAGTATTTGCGTGTCTTCTCACCCTCAGCCGAAGTCCGAGGTCATGGCAGCGGCCCTGGCACCTTACAAACCGGTAAAAAAAATGTCAGTATCATAGGCATTGAGCCCGTGGGCAATTATGCCGTCAAATTAATATTTGATGATGGCCATAGCAGCGGTTTATACTCGTGGGACTGGTTATATGACCTTGGAAAAAATCAAACCCAACATTGGCAGCATTATCTGGATCGTTTAGCTGCCGCAGGAGCGCGTCGTGAACCCTGAATCAGATCAACCTAACGCATCGTCCAAAGAAGACACTACCCATTTCGGTTACCAACAAATCCCTGTCGATGAAAAAAATCACCGTGTGGCAGAAGTGTTTCATTCCGTTGCGAGTAAATACGACTTAATGAATGATTTGATGTCGTTAGGCATTCATCGTTTATGGAAAAAAATCACTATCGACTTAAGCGGTGTACGACCAAATCAAACCGTGCTGGATATAGCTGGCGGTACCGGTGATTTGACTAAACAATTTATACGTAAAGTCGGACCCCATGGACAGGTTATTTTGGCTGACATTAACGCGTCCATGCTTGAACACGGTCGCACACGTCTCACTGACGCTGGCGTAGTAAATAATATTACTTATGTACAGGCCAATGCTGAAATGCTGCCATTTTCTGATAATTATTTCGATTGTGTGTCTATTGCTTTTGGTTTACGCAATGTGACGCACAAAGACAAAGCGTTAGCCTCGATGCAACGTGTATTAAAACCCGGTGGTCGATTATTAGTATTAGAATTTTCAAAACCCACTCTTGCACCATTAAAGTCGATCTATGATGCCTATTCTTTTAGCTTGTTACCCCAATTAGGAAAGTGGATTGCTAATGATGAAGAAAGTTATCGATATTTGGCTGAATCTATTCGCATGCATCCGGATCAAGAAACACTAAAACAAATGATCTTAAATGCGGGTTTCGATCAATGCCAATATCATAATTTATCGGGTGGCATCGTAGCGTTACATGTGGGGTACAAGTTCTGACTAAGGCTGTTATTGTGACTATATTTTATAATCAACTTGAAAAAATAATCAATGCCTATGTGGCCTTGGATCCCTATACCTCTGTTTTACGACAAGCGCTGGTTGGGAAAACATTTTGCCTGCAAATGCGCGAATTTCCGGTGAAAATATATTTGGAATTCACCGAGCACCACATTCATGTAGTGAAAAATCTCGATCAGGTTGATGTCACCATTAAGGGTTCATTATCGGGTTTCACTATGATGTCATTACTCAATAATAAAAACGCGGCGTTTGCATCTGGGAGTGTGGAAATTATCGGCGAAACTGAGGTAGCACATCAATTTCATCAATTCTGGCAAAGCATGTATATCGACTGGGAAGAGCACTTATCTCAATGGTTAGGCGATCCGATCGCACATTGGCTAGGAAAGGGCGCTCGTTGGTTAAAACGCATGACCCAACATACGCGTGAAACGATCACTAACAATTTAACCGAATATTTACAGGAAGAAATTCGTTATTTACCGCCACGAGAAGAGGTGGCAGATTTCATGAACGACGTTGATGTGTTACGCTCGGATTTAGAGCGGATTGAAGCGCGAATTAGGCGGTTATAGTATGAATAAAATTTCGCAAATGGGACGGTTGATACATATTAATTATGTATTAGCCAAAAATGGCTTAGATGAAATTATTCTAGCAACACGCTGGTTCGCACCACTACGCTTTTTAACTTACCTAAATCCCTGGTATTGGACCCGTAATCGCAAATTAGACTATGGCGTACGTTTACGTCAAACACTAGAAGAACTCGGGCCTATCTTTATTAAATTCGGTCAGATGCTTTCAACCCGTGCGGATATTTTACCTGACAATATCATTCAAGAATTATCCTTGCTACAAGATCGCGTACCGCCTTTCGATAATGCCTTAGCGGTGATTGCTAAAGCGTATGGACAACCCCTAACAACACTCTTTGCAGAAATTGACGCTAATCCGTTAGCGGCTGGTTCGATCGCACAAGTACATACAGCTAGACTACTCGACGAAAAAGAAGTGGTAGTCAAAATTCTGCGACCCAATATCGATAAAATCATAAAACGAGATATTGCATTATTGTATACCTTAGCCGGATTATTCGAACGTTATTGGTATATTGGACGGCGTTTACGCGCAAAAACTATCGTTGAAGAGTTCGAACATACCTTGTTAGACGAATTAGATTTGTTACGCGAAGCGTCCAATGCTTCGATTTTACGCCGCAATTTCCAACAATCTCCCTTATTATATATTCCAGAAATACACTGGAACTTTTGTCGTGAATCAGTGATCGTGATGGAACATATTTATGGTATTCCGATTGCTAATATTGATGCACTCAAAGCAGCCAATATTGATTTGAAAAAATTAGCTGAAAATGGCATTGAAGTGTTTTTCACCCAAGTTTTTCGTGATTGTTTTTTCCACGCTGACATGCATCCTGGCAATATTTTTGTTTCTTATAAAGATCCGCATAATCCACAATACATCATGGTCGATTGCGGTATCATCGGCTCACTAACACCAACGGATCAACGCTATTTAGCAGAAAATATGCTGGCATTTTTCAAGCGAGATTATCGTCGCGTAGCACAATTACATTTAGAATCGGGTTGGGTTCCGCCTGATACACGTTTAACTGAATTTGAATCTGCCATCAGCACAGTGTGCGAGCCGATCTTTGAAAAACCGTTAAAAGATATTTCGTTCGGACAATTATTGTTACGTTTATTTCAAACGGGTAAACGTTTTCACATGGAAATTCAGCCACAATTATTGTTATTGCAAAAAACACTATTACATATAGAAGCGTTGGGGCGTCAACTCTATCCCGAGTTAGATTTATGGGCCACGGCTAAACCGTTTTTAGAAAATTGGCTCAAACAACAAGTTGGCCCCAAAGCTTTTATCCGTAAACTACGACAAAATTTACCTTATTGGTTGGAGCAATTCCCCGAAGTCCCCACGCAATTACTTTATGTATTACAACAACGCTCCACCATCCCTAAAACCTATAAATCTACCGTCGAGCCTCATCGTAAACCCCCATCTAATGTTTTCTTACTAGGGCTGGTTCTAGGCGTCATTACTAGCGGATTCGTTGCCTGGTTGTGGATAGTTTTTAGGTAGCCATGTTATATGATATGTAGCATATGGTTATAGCACATGATATGCTATAATTACGTAGCACGTAAGATATTGTCTTTTTGAAGAAGTTTTTGAGGGATTATGACTATGAAAGAAAAACTATTGGTCTTTATTAGCTTGTTGACAATAAGCTCTGTAGCTTCCGCTTCCGCACCGACCTCATACCAAGCCTGTCAGTCACAATTAGCTTACGACAGTACAGCAGCTCACCATATGATGGAAAAAATGCCTGGATACCACGAAGCAGAATGGAATGCATGGAATTTAGAACTCTTTTTCACAATCTTTGGAAACTCACCTGTCATTGATCATTCCGCCTGCGATATCATGAACGATGCACCCAATCAGTGTGCTATCGATTATGGCTGGGGTTGTGCAACTCTAGCTAGCGACCCTAGCGGAGTTATCTTTAATACGCCATTAAACAATGCTGGCGGCAAAAGTTTAGCCGTGATTTTAGATGAAGCCGAAAAAGCGGCACAGAACGTTGTTTCGTCAATTATGTTACCACAAAGCAATTATATACGTTGTACCGTTCCGCAAGAAAAGTTAGGGCAACTCGATCAATATAAATGTGCTCTTGGTTTAAACAATCCAACAGCCCTCAATAAAAAATGATCGTTGTAACCTGAATAGTGGACTAATCGGAAGACAAATGGAAAATTTTGTACTTAATCACACGTTAGTAAATACTTTTTATATTGGTGTACATCCCGCAACATGGCAGTTAATTCTAGGAACTGTCGCTGCGAAATATGTTCTCTACATTTTTCCGCTTTTCCTTGTTTACCAATTTATTATGCATAAAGAGCGACGTGCGTTGGTATTGGTGACGGTTATTACATTGATAGCTATTCTAGGGTTGAATACGCTGTTCGATCATTTCTTGATGGTTAATCGTCCTTTCGTCGACGGTTTAGTGCAAAATCAATTACCGCATGCAGCTACCAACTCGTTCCCGAGTACTCATGCGGCAATTACCTCGGCCGTTGCGTTCTGCTTTTTATATCAAAAACTGCGCAGGATAGGCTACGTTTTATTAGCATTAGCTTTATTTGTTAGTTGGGGCAGAGTTTGCATGGGATTACATTATCCATTGGATATCGTGGGCGGTTTTGCTATCAGTGCTGTTATGTCTTTTGTTTGTATGAAACTGTTTTATCGACCGCTTAATTCGCTCAGAATATTCTCTCAGTAAAAAATTTTTTCATTAAGGGATCGACTAAGCAGTACCCTAATTCTGTTTTATAGAGATAGTCGTAGTCAATGAGATAATCGAGCGCCTTTTGAACGCTGCCTAATGCTAGGCCTACAAGATCTAAAAACGGTTTGCCATTAGGTTCTGCTACAAAACCCGCCAGAGCAATTTGAGTCAATACTTTTATTCGATTAGTACTCAGGGGTAATAGATCCGCAATAATTTTATCCCGTTGTTCTTCCAAACATTCATTCCAGCTCATGTCAATATCTAACGTCGTAGGTAATTTTTTGTTATCAAATATCTTATCGCACAACATATTGGTGTAATAAGAATGAGTCTCTGTCAAATTAAGGATATGAGTGAGCAACTCTTCGCTTATAGGCTTGCCCCAGCGCTTTTGAGCAGCTATTTGGATATGTTGGCCAAGCTCTTGGGCAGAGATCCTTTCTAATGAAATTTTATTACATAACATGTATAACGGCTGGTTTCTGTTTTCAAAGATTTTTCGCAACATCACCCGTGAACTGCCCGAAAAAATATAGACGACATGTTGCGAAATCTGCGCCACTGTTCGAATCGCTGCTTGCAATTTGAGTGAATCATCGGCCTTTAATAGATCTTGAAACTCATCAAGAAATAATATGACTTTTTTATTGTGTTTTTTTGCTAACGTTTCCAAACCTTCTAACACATTCTGGATTTGCAAGCCTGCATCGAACGGGGCTCTTGTATTCTCTACTTTTAACTCAAACTCTCCGGCTTTGATGCCGATAGCGACACCTCGAAAATAGCGCTCGATGAGTTTAATGGTTTTTTCCGAAAAAGGTAAAATACGATTGATAATGTTAGAAACCGCATGTGTAATTTTATCGCAAATATCTTTTTCATAAACCACACAAAAAAGATCGGCTTTTCCGTACAGCAAGCCAGACTCTTCAAGCACATAACACACCAGGCTTGTTTTACCATAACGCCGCGGCGCAACCACCACCGTATGTTGGCCTTTCCGAATGTTGTTTAGTAACCGTTCCCGCTCTTTTACCCGATTGCAGAAAGTGCTGCCTTGAGCAACCTTGGTAGTAAAAAATTCTTGTGCTATCATAATGCTAGCCTCTTCGCACACCCTACTTAAGATTATCCCTATGATACACCCTAAAGTAGGGTGTGACAAGCAGATAATCTAAATGAGGGTGTGAAACTGCTTGATATGCGGTAAAAGCCTTGCTTTTAAAGCGTTAAGCCTTATTATTTGTTCGCAAAACCAAGTAAATAACATCAACAAAACCAAGTTATTCTTTTTGGTAAAACCGAGTAAAAAGGTTGAAATGGCCAAAAAGGTGTTATTTTTGGCCTTAAATATCGATATTTTCTGCCAATAATGCATTATCTTCGATAAATGCACGGCGTGGTTCAACTTCATCCCCCATCAGGATAGTAAACATTTCGTCAGCAGCAACGGCATCTTCAACTGTAACTTGTAGTAAACGCCGAGTGTTCGGATCCATGGTGGTTTCCCATAATTGATCGGGGTTCATTTCACCAAGACCTTTATAACGTTGCATCGATAGACCACGTTTAGCTTCGTCATAAAGCCACGTTAACGCTTCACCAAATGCAGTGATGTCTTTACGACGTTCACCACGCGCAACATATGCGCCATCTTCGATGAGATGCTCTAATTTTTGTCCTAGTGTCGCTAATTGTTGATAATCATTCGAACTAATAAACTCTGGGCCCAACAAAAAGCTAGCGGTTGTGCCATGATGATGGGTAATAATC
>CAZULF010000042.1:0-16688 GCA_964621215.1 uncultured Legionellales bacterium
GAAGAATCGATCCTTCGTTATAAAAAAGAGTATGTTGCACAGAGGTCTTTGAGTATTGTCAAGGTGGCAAAAAATATTAATTTGCAATCTGACTATGCGAATGTTTGCGAAATGCCCTGGTTTATGTTCTCTAAAAAAGTAGATTTACCTGTACTCCCTTTGCCTAAAGAGGTTGACTTTGGTATAGACAAAGCTTATCTAGAAGCGGCTGCATTGGGACTGGGTTATTTTATCTTTCTCTATGATGTTAATGGTGATAAATTCACAATCGATATCTTTTTTACAGATAACTACTCTAAATTAGGGCTCTTGGATTCTGCTAATAATGGTTCCTGTATAGCAAAAATTGAATTGCCTTATAGCGAGCATTTAAATTTCTACAAAAGTAATGAGCGTGTCTGGTGGTACTGGGTAGGAGGGAATTATGAAGATAGGCCGACGCCAGATATGCAGTTGTTAGGCGATTATCGGATGAACTGTACTCATAATCATTACAAATACTGGGGTTATCGTCCCGTTGCAAAACTGCATCCAGGAATGAGCGACAGTGTACAGTATGCCAATGCTAAAAAATCAATTTCTTACCCTAACGAGAAAGAAAATTTAGCGCAGGTTAAAGCATTAGTCAGTAAATTTCGTTCAGGTCATGAAAGACGCTTTACTCGGGGATTGATGATCGATGTTAATTCCAGTGAGAGTAGGCCTGAATTAGCAGCCGCTGCTCGAGCATTGGATGAGGCGTATGTTGATTTAATGTTAGTGCTTAATTTCGCATTCAAATCTGAAATGCAAAGCTCGAACGAGTTATTTGAAACAGTATTATTAAATACTGAAACTTTTAAACAGCATTTGCAATCCAGCAATAAGTCTAATTTAGATTTTTCTGCCAAATTTTCAGATGTATGTGAAAATTTAAGCATCCTAGAAAAAATGATCACTTCATGGCGCGAATTACATGCTATTGATGGTTATTCGAATCCAATGCTAGAGATGTTAATCGAAATAATGAGTGACATTAAGAAAAAATATACGGGGAATACAGTGCCAATTAATCAGTACCATAAAGATCAAGAAGGATTTAACGGTGTTATTTGTATATTAAATAGTGCAACAATCAGTGCATTGTTTGGAATCATTGAAGGTCTGCTTTCTGATGGTGTCCAACCTGAGATATTAAGAAAGTGGGTAAAAGAGGCGTTTAACAAAATAGGTGAATCCTTAAGTGAATCGGCCGTGTTGCAAAATCGATCACTAGAACAGCGGACGCATTTATTGAATTCGGTTTTAAACCTTCAAGCGCCAGAAACATTACGTTTTATTGAGGCGCAAGGGCTTAGTTTCAATAATGTGTTAACGCAAGGTTGTAACAACGTGAGCGGAGATGAAATAACAGTCTCCTCCTCATCATCCAGTTATGGTCAGCAGACCGGAGGGCGTATAGGGTTCTTTGCGCCCGTACCCGCTGATGTCCCTGTTAAGTCGCCCAATACCGCTTTTGACGTCGCCCGCCCGGCTAACGGGTAAAAAAACCGAGGCGGCAGTCCTGGTAGCGTTAAGCCTTCTTTTGCGCTAGAATCGTTTTTCTAGCGCAAAGGCAGTATATATTTTAACCAAGTTCACGGATTATTGCTTTTGTGGTTTCAGCAACTCTTTCTGTGAGGCGCTACCATGAAAAAATTCGTGCCAGAATTGTTTAACAATATCTGCGACTCGTTTTCCGACCAACCGGCTATTTGGTCAACCTCAAATGATTCCCAAATCACGTATAAAGAACTTAGTTTATTAGCACACGAGCTGTCGTGCCACCTTTCTGGTTTAAATTTGCGCCCCAACCGAGAACAACCTCATGCGGCGGGAACTCACGAAACCGTTCGAATCGCTATTCTGTTACCCCCAGGTGCCGGCGCCGTTGTAGCGATGTTAGGAACATTGCTGGCCGGCTATGCTTTTGTGCCACTGAATATAGCGACTATCCATCTTTCTCGAACAGATGAAATTTTGGAGCATGTAGAACCCCAGGCCATTATTACCCACGCAAGATATCTCGAAAATAAGGCTATTGCTCATCAACGAAAGCGGAATACCTCTATCGTTTGCCTGACTGACGAATTAAAGCCCAAGTTTTTGAGCTCGCTCAGTGCTGTCAGTCAATGCACCACCATAACAGCCAAGCAACTAGCCTACATTGTGTATTCCTCCGGGACAGAAGGGAATCCAAAGGGGATCATGGTCGGGCACGGTGGGTTTGCCAATGTTATTACGGCGAATATTAAAAAACTAGAAATTAAGCAAGGGGATAAGGTTGCGCAGGGCTTACCGCTGAGCTTTGACGCCGCTATTATGGAGATATTCACGGCATTGCTGGCCGGTGGTTGCTTGTATATCATGGCTAACAAGGAAGATTACGTTGATTATACGCACATCATTCCACTGTATAACCAATATCAGATTGATTTTGCGATCGTTACCCCCTCGTTTTTAGCTTTCTTAAATCCTTCGGATATAGACCACCGAATGAAACTCACATACACCGGGGAGAAAACACCAGAACGATTGATCAACAAATGTTTTGGTCGTGGCTCCCCTCTGGAGGGTTCTGATGGTTGGGGTCCATCAGAACTACCGATTGCAGGGACTATTAATGGAGATGCACTTGACGGTTTACGGATCAGTATTTGGAAAGAAAATCCGGAAGATGATAAGGGCGAAATTATCGTCAGTGGTGAAGACTTAGGGTTGGGGTATTGGAAAGATGCATCAAAAACCCAGCAAAGCTTTTTAGATGAGAATCCTGCCACGGGAGTTGCCGAACGTTGTTATCGCACGGGGGATTTGGGATATCTGGATGCCAGTGGCAAGCTACACATTGTTGGTCGCATTGGGGAGCAAGTTAAAATAGGGGGCAAGTTAGTAACTCCTGAAGAAGTCGCCGTTAAAATAGACAAGTATCCATCAAACGGCAATATATTGTCATCGACCGTGGTCGGTATTGCCTCTCAAGACGGAAATACAACACATCTACAAGCGTATTTGGTTACTAAGCCGGGTTATATGCCGCCGATTGTTGAGATCCAAGCCTATCTGAGTCGAGATTTTGAATTTTACAAGATTCCGACGACGTGGTGTACGGGCAATGAGCAGTATTACACAGCTAACAGGAAAACAGATTTTCAAAAAATAAAAAGCCTTCCTGGCAAACGCTACCCTGGCTATCAGCCACTGCAAGAATCAGCAGAACATAGCGATATCATTTTAATCTGGAAAAAATACTTAAAGATTGAGTCTACAGAAGGCATCTGTGCTGATGACAATTTTTTTTACTGGGGAGGTTCCTCCCTTGATGCTGCTGGATTGATCCATGCGATAAATCAGCTACCCAATGGTGAAATCAGTCTACCTGATTTCATGCAAACCCCGACCCTCGGGTACCTGATTCGGCGGAAATTATGGTCCTTACATAAAGGAAAAATCACTGAAAAATTATTTATCAACTTCAATCAACAGCGCAACGGCACACCGGTTATTTGTTTGCCGACCATGTTTGGGGACACCGCAAGTGATTATGCTGTGTTGGCTGGTGAGTGCCAGCATATGTCAACGCCATTTGCGGGGCTCCAATCGTTGGGCTTGGAATTTCCTGAGTTAATGCCTGACAACAATACAGAGCTGGCGGCATTTTATATTAATATCATCACCGATAAATACCCACAGATAAAACAGGGGCACTGTCTTTTAATCGGCTGGTCTGGCGGCGGAATTACTGGCTTAGCCATGAAAAAGCAGCTAAAGGCGCTAGGTACACAAGTTAAATTAATTATGCTGGATACAACGGCCCCCGAAAAATTTCAGCAGTTAGACGAGGTTGCATTTAGAGCGTTTTTTTTGGCTTTACTGACGGATGATGCCAATGGTAGAAATCCGTTGGAAAATTACTTGTTGAAAGGTGATTTGGATCCACTTGAGGGAACTAAGTATGAAAAATTTAAGGAACTGCTGTTTAAGCCAGTTGTCGCTTCAGATCTGCCACAGTACTGGGGTCAATCCAAGCAGTTTATTATTAATAATTTCTTTGATCGCTTGTCTAAGATTTTTCCGAGCAAGAAAGGTTTACTCACGACATTAAAGATGACGTTATTAGGCGGATTGCGGTTTTTCTTAAATGAGGTGCAGTCCGAAGTTATTGTGGTTGCTGCGGGCCTTACCCAACAAGCCGAAGGTGAGCGTTTGGGGTGGTCAGAGCAGCATGATATAAGGTTTATCAGGATACCGAATGCGGGCCATAATTTCATTACCAAATCCGAATTCATTAAACAGCATAAATTAGTCCGACTGATAGAGGCGACGAGGACGTTAACGGAATCTGCGCGTTTGATCAGTGAGATTAAGTTGCTGTATCTAAGCGAGAGGGCCGATTGTCATTTACCCGAACAAATGGCTGAGAATTTTGTTGATTTATTATTGGAAGAAAAGCGCACCCATCGGGACAGGATGCCTTCGTTCAAGCCAACCAGTAATAAGAAAGAAGACCAGAGCGGCAGTTTTGAGGTCACAACCTACATTGATTTAAGTGCGATTTTTTCATCTATGACCCCGCGGCGCACGGTGCTTATTACCGGTTCAGCAGGAATGGGTAAAACGATGCTGGTCACTGAAATAGCTAAGCGCTGGGCCAGGGGCGTGTTGTGGCCGGAGTTTGTTTTAGTTTTATTAATTAAATTTAAAAACATACCCGATGAAAAATTTAACAGCGAGCATCTCTTCGATTTCCTCTCGTTTAATCATATCGTAAAAAGTACGGAGCTTAATTACTCGTCAAAAAAAATAGTGAACTTGCTGAGGTTGCTTGGCGAGCAAGCGTTGGTTATTTTTGATGGGTTTGATGAAATAAAGCCAGAAAAAAAAGAAATATTTCATCAGATAATGGCAAATTTCTCAGCCCAGGGTTTTCAATGTAAAATGATCATCACCAGCCGACCTTTAACAACTCCGGCGATGAGCTTTGATTATCAAATCGAGTCCCAAGGTTTTTCAGCCAGTGAGATTGAATCATTTTGCCATCAGTTAAGCGCAGAAAACGGCAATTTGCTTAAAGAAAGCATTGCTAAAAATCAGGCATTATTGGAGATAGCACGAACGCCGATTAACTTACGGTTTATCAGTGCAGCTTTTACCGGTTCGCAAATGGATCTTATTGACGATGATGGGTTTTTATCGATCACCGATATTTACCAACGATTGACCCTTCAGTTACTAAAAACTGCAGCAAAAAAGCCGGGAATCGAAGCCATTAAAGCATTATCCCCGATTAGCATCGATGAAGAGCAAGAGATTGAAGAAGTTTTTAGTGAACCCATTTCGCTTTTATCTGATATGGCGTATTTCGGCAATAAGCAAAGCTTTTCTTTATTCGAGATTAAATTTTTACGCGAACGAAAATATAATGTTAATTTATTCCGGGAAGTATTGCAACTGGGTTTTTTGAATACCCACGGAGATTTTTTAACGAATAAAGATAGCAACACTTATTTTCACCATGGCACAGTGCAGGATTTTTTCGCAGCGAAATTTTGGGTTAAACGGTTTGAATCCAACGACCCCATCGATAAAGAAAAAGCACTTAAGTTTTTGCGTGAAAATAAATACGATCAACAAAAAGAAACTTTCTGGGTTTTTGCGGTTGGACTATTAAATCATCGTTTTCAGACGTGCACCAAAAAGCAACGGTCGCAAGCCTTGAAAAATATCGATGATTTCTTTTACCACTTGCAAGCAGAGCCCATTGACTTGATCGGGGTCTACTCTAATTTGCTGCTTATCCGTTGTCTAAATGAAATATCCGACCCGGATCGCATAGAAGGGTTTAATGGAATAATTGAAAAATTTATTTCTATTTTGAATATGTATATGCAAAAAGGTGAAAAACTTTCTGTCGGGCAAGCCCCAGCGCTTGAAAAAATAGCGATGACATTGAGAGCGTCGCCAAAGATTTTTGAATTGCCAAGCATAGTAAGTAACTTTATTGCTCTTCTGACTGACACCGAACTTAGTAGCGCAACGCTTGCCGTCTTATCACACATAAAGACATACAACAGTGAAATTGCTAGCCATTTGATATTGCAAATGCCCATTCCGGAATCTTCGCACGTTGATACAGTGCATTTCTATAACTATGCGGCTACTTTGATTCACATGGGTGAGCGCCCAGTTATAATTTTTAATATGTTAATCGATTATATGCGCAGAATACATGACATTGAACTCACTTACGACGATAACCTTGTTGAAGGGGGGCGCTTTGTACTATTTAAATTGATTTCGTTATTGGATTTAGATCCTGGCATAATTTATCCTGTCTTATTCCAGCTTATTCATAATTGTAAGGCCGGTTATAAAGACAACTCTAGCGAGTTTAGAGTGATTGCTTTGCAAAGTGAAACGAAAGTGGAGATGGCTAAGATTTTTTTATCATCAAAACTGGAAAAGGAGGCCATGCGATATCTCATTGACATTTTAAATGATTCGAAGCGAATCGCGGCTGAGAAAATGACGGCATTGTATATTTTTACGGTAACTAAGAAACCTTTTTCTGCCCATGAAATTAAAGAGAGGTTTTATTCTTTATTACAAGGTGGTAATTACACGCCTTTGCGCGAGGTTGAGAGGCTAGAGTACAAAAAAACCACTTATTCTACACATTCCTTGTACGATGCTGTTGCTTTGTATCTTCGGCAAGATGTTGCTGAACTGAAAGAGAAAGTGATAGGAGCAATGGATTATAGTATTCGCTCCCCCGACGGAGTAGTGATAGGACAAATGAATTATATGAGTGTCGCTTTCCACGGAGTTTTACCAGATTTAGAAAGTATGGAGAATTATATTTCAAATCTACTCGATGGCGGCTATAAATCGGACCCTCATGTTGACATGGCGGTGTTAATGAAAGTGTTAAAAAGGCCTATCGTCGCAGTAGGATCTAATGGGCGCATTCAGAACAAAGAAATATACATGAAAGAACTGCGCCAAATAGACCACTCGCGTAATGAGCGCATTTTTGTTTATTGCAATGACGACGGTCATTACGATGCATTGTTAATGGAAAATTTTAATTCAGGATTAACAACCACAGTAGTTCATGACGTATTAAAATTTGATAGAGATTCGCAAATTTTAGATGAAACGATTTCTTTTTTGAAATGTTTTTTAAATGAAAATCATGAGCCATCTTACAGTCGGGAAGAACTCTCTCAATCCTTTAGCCAGTTTATCGATAATTTTAATTTTACTGAAGAGGAACGTGAACTATATGAACTATCTATAAAGCAACTGTTTTCTTTTTGGCTGCGTGACCATCAGATTTACGAAAACGAACCAAAAGCAGAGCGCTTTTTTGCATCTTTATTTATGTCTTCCTATATATTGGCAGCCCAGCATATTATGTCTGAGGCCAAGTTTTTTCCATCAGAGGTGATTTTTATAGCGTTATCTTATCTTTTTGAATTAGACAGTGATGAGTACACTCACTTTAATGATGGTCTGGTTTCGACTCTTTCAGCGTTTAATTTTGCTCTCAATGATTTGTATCTAAAAAAGTTGGATGCTTTGCTGCACCAGCGCATAGGTTTTTCAGGCCTTTTGAAAAGTACAAGTATGACAGATATGCTTTCATTTTACAGAAAAACTGACGTGATTGAGGGCGGTTTTTTAATTTCTTACAAATGTCATAGTGAAGCTGTTTCGGCAGTCTTGTCGGCGGGGAAGATGCATTTTTTTACAGCCAATGGAAAAACATCTTTGCCCTGTGCGATTTCTGAAGAAATCTTCTGCGCTGACTCGAGTGAGAAACGGGGCCCCCTTGTTAAAAATTTCCTGGAAGCAATTAGTTTTCACGGAAAAAGCTCGAGGACCTTCTTTGTGAGGGAAGCGAAGGTTGATGAAGACACTCCAGCGTTCAAGAATTTTATAGCTGATTATTCCTATAGTAAAAGTCAGGGCGGCAGCTATGAAATCGCACTCAATTCTTTATCTAATCTCGAGAAAGAGAATCTCGCTGGATATCTGATTTTAGATCCTGTTCCTCTACTACGGTTGTTAGAGAGGCTAGATATCTCCTTGGTTATTTTTGATGGTCATGGATGTGCGTTGCACCAAAAAAGAATTTATTTGCCTGTTTTTTACGCATACATGAGGGCGCATATTTATCAGCTAATGGCGAAAAAATGTAACGACTTGCCTGATCGGAATGTCGCGTGGTTAGCCAACCTAAACTTTGCTATTGCCTTAGATGTGTTAGAAGAGAAACGTGCATTAGACCCACTAGAATACCATCCTGAGTCTCGGTATTTAAATTACTTCATCTCTGAGCTTCATGAAACCAAAGGTTTTCCACGACCTATTATGTTACATCACTTTTTGCCATCGGATTCACAGGTTGAGTCCTTAAGTCTCGAAAAAAGAAATTTGGATTCCTTTCTGAGGCTGTATTACCCAGAAAAATATGTAAGTGCTATACTTGACATGATTGATGAATGTAATAACCAGGTTCCGGAGGCTGCACCTGTAGAGAGACCAGACGGGACGTACAGCACTGCTCATGAAACCTGTTCTTCGGATCATGCTGTGTGCGGTGTTCTTACCTCTGTCGCTGAAGTTTCAACAAATACAGAGGAGACTCCCCCCTTACCCGCCCCCGTTGCCCATTGGCTTACTAAGTTTGGTGCAGACTTAAGGATTCCAACTCAAGAGACACCCCAAGCAGATCAAAACGAGTCTTCTAGTTCCACATTTTCCCTTTCGAAGCCGTAACCAATAGTTGGATTGCCATGTACACGAATATCGAATTGTGTGACAGAAAAACGCTTGATGAGGCCTTTCTCATGATGTCAAACTATCCTGACACGGTTTTATGGATCCGTAATGATTTAATGACCCATCAAATTTACATCAGTCCTTCCCATGAAAAAATATGGGAAACGGATATTAATTTAATATACACGATACCCTATATTTGGTTTGATTTTTTGGAAAAAAATCATAAAGAAACATCTATGTTACATTTGCAATCTCGGCATAATAGCAATTATGAAGATAGAACCAACAACATAGTTCATTATCCTATACTGACGCCCGCAGCAAAAACAAAGTATATTCGCGATCAATGCGTGAAATGCCGCAGTGTGTTTAATAAAAAATATATCGTTGGATTTGCGCGTGAAATTAGCTTTGAAGATTCACTAAAAAATTTACATGATTTTTCTCTGACGAACTACCATCAGGAACTGTATGAAAAAATATCTGTAGTGCTCGTTAAAAAATTTGGCATAATTGCCATGGAGCAAAAAAATATATCCGTTGATACTTTTGAAAATATAGCTTTTTTATTAGAGAAAAAATATAGCTTTACATTTTCTCGTAGGGAAATCGCCTGTTTATATAGCCTCTGTCAAGGTAAAACTGCAAAGCAAACTGCCATCGAATTATCTATATCCTACCGCACGGTAGAAACTTACCTGCAAAGTGTACGTGATAAGACTGGCTCTAAAAATAAGTTCGAACTTATTAACCAGCTAGGTCATTTAGGCATTATGCCATAGAGGATGCATTAAATCTGTCCATATACGTGTCTCCAATGTATAGATATATACTAAATAAAGTTTGGTTATGGGTAAACTTGTTTTAAGAATATTGGCGTGCTAGTGTAGATCAATATCTCATATGACAGATCGTTTCTTTTGGCCCCGCGACAGCTACTCGCCATACAATATTCAAGGAGTGAAGCGATGACTAAATGCCCATTTATGACTACGGATGCAGGTATACCCGTAGCGGATAATCAAAATAGCTTAACGGCAGGGCCGCGGGGACCCGTGTTGATGGCAGATCATCAATTAATGGAGCGTATGGCGCATTTTAATCGTGAAAGGATGCCGGAGCGGGTGGTGCATGCCAAGGGAGCTGGCGCTTATGGAACGTTCACGGTAACCAACGATATTTCAAATTACACTAGAGCAAAGTTATTTTCCAAAGTCGGTAATCATTGCGAAATTTTTCTTCGATTTTCAACCATTTAGCTTATGGAATGAAAAAGGTGAGCGTTTTTGGGTGAAGTGGCATTTAAAAACATTGCAAGGTATACAGTGCTTAACTGATGCTGAGGCGAGTAAGATTGCTGGCACAGATTTAGATTATCATCTTACGTCAAATCGCGCATTTTAGAAAAGCTGATCCTGATTATGGTAAAAGGGTTGCGGAGGGTTTGGGGCTGTAGGCAGTGGTCCGTATTAACCACACTCTTTCCTGCATATTACATTTCCTCCAACACCGCCTGCACAGAATCGTAAATTTGATGACTTTGCACTAAGGGCAGAATGTCATTGTTAATTAATTTATTTTTAACTCGGGCATTGGTTTCGCATAAATAAACGTGCACCTGATGATGTTGAAACTTTTTCACAATGGCAGTAAATGTTTGGATGCCGGTAATATCCATGAAAGGGACTTCTTTAAAACGAAAAATAATACTTTTGGGATCGGTATGAGTGTAGGCGAGGGCATGCTCAAGTTTTTCCGCCACTCCAAAGAAAAAGGGGCCTTGAATGGCGTAGACGATGACATCGTCGGTAAGTTTTTCTGCTTGTGCTGGGGTTAATTGTAATTCCTTTTGCAAAGTAAGAGGATGTTGATGTTCAATGTTAACTGATTGATACATACGTCGGACAAAAAATAGTAAAGCTAAAATAACACCAATGTTGACGGCAATGACGATGTTTGTGAACACGGTTAACATAAAGGTGAGCAACAATATAATCACATCATAACGTGGTGCACGACGTACTAGCTGGAAAAAATAGCCAAAATCAGCGATATTGTAAGCAACTACAAATAAGATACCCGCAAGCGCACAAAGTGGCACATGACTTACTAAAGGCGCGAGCAATAAAATAAACGCTAATAAAACCAGTGAATGAACAATGGCAGAGATAGGACTGGTACCACCATTACGAATATTGGTGGCGGTTCTTGCGATAGCCCCTGTAGCCGCAATGCCGCCAAACAGCGGTGACACCAGATTTGCAATACCTTGACCGATTAATTCTTGATTAGAGTTATGTCGTGTGTTAGTCATGCCATCAGCCACAGCAGCAGATAACAACGATTCAATTGCGCCAAGCAAAGCAATGGTAAAGGCCGGTCCAATTAAATGTAAAACGCTCGGTAAAGATAGATTAGGCAGTTGCAAGGTTGGAAAATGTTGTGGAATACCACCAAAAGCGCTACCTAAAGTTGCTACGCCATCCCAATGCATGCCTACTAATAACAGCGTCACCACAACCATAGCCACTAATGATCCAGGAATACGTTTAAACAACATTGGTGTGACGACTACTAGGATGACACTTAAACAACCTAATAACGTAGTAGTCATATTCAGATCGGGTAGCGCATGCAACAACAGGTTTAATTTCTGATAAAATGGTGCATCGAGTGGTATATCAACAGTTAAACCAAAAAAGTTTTGCCACTGACCCACAAAAATGCTAATAGCAATTCCGGAAGTAAATCCCACGATAACCGGCTCAGGAATAAATTTAATGACGCTACCTAGCTTTGTTATTCCCATAAATAGCAGTATCAACCCCGCCATTAATGTTGCAATCTGTAAGCCAGCAATACCGTATACAGCGGTAATATTGGCTAAAATCACAATAAAAGCCGCAGTTGGTCCAGCAATTTGCACACGGCTACCGCCGAAAAGACCAACGCAAATCGCAGCGACGATAGCAGTATATAAGCCTTGTTCGGGTTTTGCGCCTGAAGCAATGGCAAACGCCATTGCTAACGGTAAAGCCACAATGCCCACAATCACACCCGCAAGAATATTCGACGGCCAGAGGCGTGATTTTAACAGTCCAGCACGGTAAGCATCGATAATGGCGAACATAAAAGTAAATTCTCCTGCGGCAATCTTATGGGCATACGATATTATAATCGTCCACGCCGATAAAATCGACGGTTTTAGTCTGATATACTTATTTAAGATTGACATGCTCACATTATGGCATTAATGTTATAGACATCGATTCGCATATCTATACAGTAAATCAGTTTTCATCTTTAACAAGTAAATAGCGGAAGTTATAGGGATATTTGCATGAAAAAACTTCATTTGATGGGTAAAATAGCTGCCGTATTATTGGCATTTTTATACCTAAACATAGCGCACGCCGGCACCCCAGTCTGGACATTGACCCCTTTAACACCGACCACAATAAGCGTCCCCAGTAATAGCACCGCGACTGTAAAATATCAGGTGACAAATCAGTCAAAACACACTCACTCTCTGCAGATGAGTCCCATTACCGGAATCAATCAAGTGACCTCTGCAGGTAATTGTTCCGATCCTTTTGTTTTAGGTTATCAGCAATCCTGTACGTTAACACTGCAAGTGATAGGTAGCGAATTGGATGGCCCGATTGAGGGCGGGCCTGTTGTCTGTGAAACGGGCAATGCATTGCAATGTTATCGACCAAGTCAACCAAATAATCTCAATATCAGTCAAGAATATACTGTGGGAGGGGCTGTTTCGGGACTTATTGGCGGTACTTTAGTTTTACAAAATAATGGTGGCAATAATCTTTCTATTACGGCCAATGGAAACTTCACCTTTTCTAATGCTTTGAGTGATAATAGTTCTTATAATGTCACTGTATTAACTCAACCTATTGGTCAAGTTTGTACAGTCAATAATGGTAGTGGAACCATTCATGGTGATAATGTAACGAATATAACAGTAAGCTGTACCCGGATTGCATATACCGTAGGTGGTACAGTAAGTGGACTAGTGGGTTCAGTTACTTTAGTCAATAACGGCGCCGACGATCTCGTACAAAATGCAGATGGAAGTTTCACCTTTTCAACGCCAGTTCCAATAGGCGGAACCTATAACGTTACGGTAAAAACGCAGCCTGCTACTCAAACCTGTGTGGTCGCGAATGCCACAGGAATTATTACAAACACAAATGTCACAAATGTAACGGTGACCTGTTTAACCAATATGTTTACCGTGGGGGGTAACGTAAGTGGGCTTATAGGCACAGTCACATTAGTGAATAATGGTGGTGATCCTCTTGTGCGAAGCTCTGATGGTAACTTCACCTTTTCAACGCCGATTGCACAGGGTAGCCCTTACAATGTAACAGTTCAAACACAACCCGGAACCCAAACCTGTACCGTAAGCAATGGTTCAGGCATCATGGGAAGCAGCAATGTAACCAATGTGCAAGTGACTTGTTCAACCAATGCATTTTCTGTGGGAGGCTCGATTAGTGGTCTTACTGGAACCGTGGTGTTATTGAATAATGGTGGCGATAATCTTTCACGTAGCGCTAATGGTTCATTCACCTTTACTACACTTGTCGCACAAGGCAGTCCCTACAATGTTACAGTGGGAACACAGCCTTCGGGACAAACTTGTACGGTATCCAATGGCTCAGGAACCATGGGAAGTGGCCCTGTAACCAATGTGCAAGTAACTTGTTCAACGAATTCATTTAGTGTAGGTGGCTCAATTAGTGGTCTTACTGGAACCGTGGTATTGTTGAATAATGGTGGCGATAATCTTTCGCGTAGTGTGAACGGTTCTTTCACCTTTTCCACACTTGTCGCACAAGGCAGTCCCTATAATGTCACCGTGGGGACACAGCCTTCGGGACAAACTTGTACGGTCACCAATGGTTCAGGCACAATGGGAGGAGGCCCTGTAACCAATGTACAAGTGACGTGTGCGGGAGGCAATACGACATTAACGGTACCTACAAATGGAACGATTCCTGTTCAAAATGGTACTAATACTTTCACAGTGCACAATTCTGGCTCGAATACCGCCACCAACGTACATGCAGTTTTACCTGGAGCCTGGACGACAGTGACTCAAGATAGCAGTAATTGTGTTAGTATAGCTCCTTCTGGCAACTGTAACCTCGTTTTTTCATCCACCACACCTTTTGTTGCACAAGGGAGTATTACTGTGACAGGAGATAACATCACCTCTCCACCAACGACCGCATTAGCATTCACTATGAGCAGTTATTTGGTGTGGGCAGTAGGTTCGAGCAATAGTGCAAGTGTGGTTGACAATAGTAATTTAACCGCAGAGCAATGGGGAAATAATGTTGTAACGGGCGCACAAAATCCAAACGATGGTTTTAATAATACTCAAGTAATTAATGGCACCGTAGGTATTGGTGCTAGTGCAGCAGTGAATTGCTTCAATAGTACTGCCGGCGGTGCCAGCGTAGGAAGTTGGTATTTACCGGCTATTTGTCAACTCACTACTGGAGCTCCTCCAGGCTGTACTCCCGGAACAGCAAATATTGAAACTAATCTGCTAAGCCTTGGTTTTACTAATCTTGCAAACAGCGGTAACTATTGGTCATCGAGGGAAGCGTCCACTACTTTTGGGCCATCTAATCCAGCGAATACTGCATGGATAGTGAGTGCGAGTACTATCTTTCTTGTGCCAAACCCTGCTTTTAAAAGCAATGTGGCAAATGTGCGTTGTGTGAGATCGTTAAGTTATTAAAAAATGTTGAATAAATGTATTGAATTTACGCAAAAATTTTGATACTATCCAACAAAGACGGCATTTTTTAGTGAAAATAACGATGCAATCATTACAAGACCTATCATATAAGCGCGATATTATCCAAACCGATCAGGTTGTGGAATTTATTGATATTGCGCAATTCACATCTTTCTGGGCGCTGCCTGTCTTGGCGGCCATTTACACTGCCGCACGACGCTAAGGCAGGTCTTTCATTTTTTTTCGTGTTGGCAACTATGAGTTGTTGGCACGATATCGATGCTAATAACGCTTAACTTAACTTTAATTTATAAATACTTTTATTTAGGAGTTTTATTATGCCTTTTATATATAATCCTATGCAATCTTTTACTGCTATGCGACTTTATGACTATTCAAGAGATCGTGATAGTCATGCTTTTAATATTCTAAAACCTTTTGAAGGAAGCAAAGAAACGTTTTCACCATTAGCATTATATAGAGCGCTAAATACATATAACGATCAGTATGGATACGTGAATCAATCACTTGGACGTTGCATTTATCGACTTTATATCCATCGTGATGAATCGCCTTTGGGTGTTGGGTTATTTGAATATTTTTCTCGGTTAATGGCGGTATTATTACCATTAGCGAAAGCAGAAAAAATTGGAAATTATCAATCGCAAGACTATCAGCAATCTTTGAAGGAGTGTTTAAACTTGATTGAGACTATGTACCAAAAATTCAGTTTGGAACCGGTAGTCAATCAGTGTGGCGCTGAAACAGTCAAACAAAATGGTGGAGAAACTATATTATCCAAAATTTTGTCTGAATATGGCGGAAGATTGAAACAGCAGATTTCACCATTAAAAATCTGCAGTCGATCATCAATGACACTTAGCTAATTAAATCAATCGATCCTGCAATCACTCTTGCGACGGAGGAACTAAAAAACAATACCTCAGCGCCATCACTACCCATAACAGATAGGAGAGGGCGTTCTGAGGTCTACGAATTAATTATCAAGGAACCCCAAACCAACCGCCGGTGTCGCCACCCGCCCAGCATTCCATATCTTTACAGCTGGGGACTTGGTGGCTACAAAGTTCTTTAAAGCTTTGAAGAGCGCTGATATCCGGATTTTCAACATGCGTAGGATTGTACTGCCCCAGTGATATAAATTCAACTTGCTTTCGAGCTAGCATCATGTAATAGCGCATAAAAAGGTATTTACTGATTAACTAGACTCTCATTATAATTAGGAGCTAATACAAAATTTAAGAATTTACCCATACCTGATATATATTCATAGCTATGGTAAACATAGGCCGGGATGTAGATTGATGCAGGGCTAGTAACAGTCTGGGTAGTTTGCTGATCACCTTCACCGAAACTGACGCTGACCGTTAAGCCTGTTCCATCGGGATGATTACCCATGAACACAAATACACTGTCACAGTGATGCGCATGCGAGTCAACATGCGGTTGAGAGCGTCCCGCATAGTCTTTATCAAAAGTTCGTTCAATTATGTAAACATGGCTTCGTTCATCAACTCGGTTATCCATAAAGACCCATCTTAATCCAATACCATCTCGATGATGCAATAACTCGGAGGCACCTTTAATAAAAGGCTTTTGTATTATAAGCTCATCACTTAAACGCTGTATGGGTTTTCTATCAAGCGTGTTAACGATGGAGTCTCTTGTATTACCGTAATAAGCGGGATCGAGTGCTTCGTATGCGAGAGGGTTATTATTAGCGGCTTTAACATGGTATTTAGAAACGTGAGTAAACGCATTTCTGCCGACAATGGGGTGATGGGGTTCGATGTCAAAACCAGCGATTCGAGATATTGAATGGACTAAATCTTGAGAAAGTTGGAAATGATATTTATTTAAATTATAGAATTTATCTAAGATTGCAGCGAGTGTAATAAGATCACAAATACCCGCGCGTTCACCGATGCCAAGCACTGACGCATCAATCACCGTCGCACCTGCCTCAATGGCAGCAATTGCATTGGCATGAGCTAAACCAAGGTCGTTGTGTAGATGTACTTCGATCTCACAATTAAAATGCTCAACTGCAAATTTAACTGCTTCCGCACAGGCTTTAGGATGCCATACC
>CAZULF010000043.1:0-4339 GCA_964621215.1 uncultured Legionellales bacterium
TTAGATTTAATGATTGAATCGATACAGTCTGTTCTGCAAGTGCATTTACAAAATCAATTTTTTTACGATAGTTGAGCATCAACGTATAATAAATTACCCACCAAGCACTATGCAGGCAGTCTATAGATGTAGGCATAGAATGGTTATTTAAGGTTAAGCACTCCAATTTTTTTGCGAGCAAAAAGGCTCGTAACCATCTGATTTCTGCGTTAATTTGGCTCCAAAGCTGGGAGAATCTAAGGAATCAAAAGGATCTACAATGAAGCAACGATATGTAGCGGTAGGCACACCTGCGCGAGACTCTTCATCTTGATCACTTTCGTCACTAGGAACCGGCAATATAACACAACTCGCCCAATAATTCTGAAGACCTGGTTTCCCAGTAGACGTGGGATCAATGAGCATCATAGCAATGATCGGAGCTACTCGAGTATTGTCTGAGTGTGTTGGAGAAGCACTAAGAGAAATACTAGGTTGTGGTAATTTAGCAATCTCGGTTTTTAGAGCTTGTACAGCATGATCAGGAGTCACAGGTTGATGCAGAACAATGATGGCTGCCTCTAATCCGTCGTCGCCAGTAAATGCTTGAGTTAAAATAGCGTGGATATCGTCGGAGCTTGGTACAGGTACCTGGTTAATATTCACTTTATCTTCATGAAATTTTAGCGACAATAATTGTGCTTTTAATTCTTGACTCTTCATTGATTTCTCCCTCTAGAACAACAAGATATAGGCATATTATATTAAATAAGCTATGTACACCATAAATTATTGTTTATATTTTATATAAGCATCCATAAAAATATTGAGGTTTTTTTGTAGGGAACTCAAAATACAATTAAGCAAAAACATACCGCTGCAATGGATCTAATATACAATAATAACCTTCTTGATTCTTGTATACATAGTCTTTTTCTACTAATACATTCAATGCTTGAGAAATTGTAGTCAAAGGCATTTTTGCCTTACTCGAAAAATCCACGCCCGTGGGTTTATCAGTTGAACCATAACGTGCTAATGAAATAAATAGTTTTTTTTGGTTGACGGTGAGAAGATCAATTTCCTTTTCAATCTGCGAACGATTTTTCTTTTGCGCATTTATCCCAACAGGCATCAACGTCTGCTTCAGAGGGAAGATCGTAAAGCCATAATTTCGAACAGAGATAATTTACATAATAGGGATGATTTTCGGTGAGCTCTAGGATTCGTATTATTGTATTTTCTGTCAGATATGCATTCCATTGCTCATGTGCTGCTGTTTGAATATAATCAATATAATGTTCATTGGCAATACGTCCTAAATAAATTGTGTCACACATTTTATAAAAAGGCCTATTACTGTCAAAAAACATATCTTCGACTAAATGGCGATTACTACCGGAGAATATATAGGTGATTTTTTTTGATATCTGTGCAACTTGTCTTATGGCTGCTTCAATAGAATAGTCTTGACTGATTTCTTTTAGTCGTTGAAACTCGTCAATAAACATCACTAATGATAGATTTTCTTTCACTGCAAGATCATATGCAACTTTTCTAGTGCTTGCTGAATATTATCTGCTGGACGCTTTTTACGTTCTTTAATTTCAACACGTAGTCCTATCGATGTGAATACAACATTAATATCCATATCAGAAAAGAAATTGGTGGCAACTCTTAATAATTGCTTAGGGCGTGACTCAATTTTTCCAAGTAATTGTCCAATGCCATTAAAAATGGCACGTTCAATATCTTCTTCTGTTAATTCCTTATAGAAATCGACTTTAGTAAAAAGTGTATTATTTTGCTCAAATGCACGTAGAACAAGACTCATTTTTCCATAGCGTCGTGGAGACATAACTAATGTTGGCTTGCTCAGTTCTATATTGCGCTTCAAATGACGTAGTTCTAATATCCGATTACAAAATGAGCTACCGCTTGCTGTGCTAAGTGGAAAATAGTCAATCATGAAAATTCCTTACTTTATGTTACATAGTTTATGTAACATAAAGTATGTAACTGGTTTTATGTAATAATTTTAAAAGTGTCATGGCAGATATACCATGTCCTAATAGTGACAAAAATCATCACTATTAGGACACATCAACATCATTCATGCTTGACTTTATCGAGATTCAGATATACTATGTCCTATATGTGACGAAATATATCACTATTAGGGCATGTTATGTTTATTGAATATCTTGAAAAATTACGATCTGGTGGAAAGAGATATTTCACTTCTCAAGAGATCATGCAGGCTCTTAACCTCTCTTATGGTGCTGCAAGAGCGGGTTTGTCTCGACTAAAAAGAGATGGGAAGCTTGTTAGTCCAGTTAACGGACTATACGTTATCGTACCTCCTGAACACAAATCATATGGTTCTATTCCAGCTGAGGAATTAATTCCTATTATGATGAAATATCTTGATGCGGAGTACTATGTGGCGCTACTTAGCGCAGCAGGATTTTATGGCGCTTCACACCAAAAGCCTATGGTTTTTCAAGTTGTCACTAATAGACGAATTAAGCACTCATTAAAATTTGGTCAGGTCCATATAAAGCTGATCCACAAAAAATCTTTGACTGATTTACCTATTAAGGATTTTGTTGTCAGTACTGGTTATTTAAAAGTTGCAACACCTGAGTTGATAGCGATCGATTTGTTGAAATTTCCAAAGCATGCGGGAGGTATGAATAATATTGCTACTGTCTTATCTGAGCTCATAGAAAGCGTGGATGTTCACAAACTTATAACGCTTGCTGAAAACATGGGCGAACGTTATCAATTGCAACGCCTAGGCTACATTATAGAAAAAACAGATGTGATGGATGATGATATAAAGAAAACTATTATTGATGCGCTTACAGAATATGTGTCGTCTCACATGAAAACCTATACCCCATTGGCTTCTAACATATCAAGGATTGGTCATCCGCGATGTAGAAAATGGAAAATTATTGAAAACACCGACTTTGAGAGTGATTTATGATCCCAGAAAATTTTATTGAACAATGGCAAAATTCTGTTAGATGGCGGACACTTCCGCAAATAGAGCAAGATTTAGTGATCAGCAGAGCTTTGGTTGATTTATACAATGAACCTTATATAAAAGATGCACTTGTATTTCGTGGAGGCACTGCACTTAATAAATTATTCTTAAAGCCTCCAGCAAGGTACAGTGAAGATATCGACTTTGTGCAGAAAAGACCAAAGCCTATTGGAAATACCATTGATTCGATCAGAATGTTGTTAAAACCATGGCTAGGTGATCCAAAATGGAAAATTACCGAGCGTAGTGCGAAGTTGATTTATAAATATGAGTCCATCAACAAAGTTCCCACCAAATTAAAAATTGAAATTAACACGACTGAGCATTTCCAGGTATTGCCTTTACGCGTAGAAAAGTTTGATGTGCAATCTGAATGGTTTAATGGCTCTGCTGATATTATCACTTATGAAATTGATGAGCTTATGGCAACTAAGCTGCGTGCTCTATATCAGCGCCGAAAAGGTAGAGACTTATTTGATGTATGGTATGTAACCAAGCAACAATTGATTGACCTAGACAGAGTTTTTGAAATTTATTCAAAATATTGTGCTAACGACAACACCCATATTCGAGGAGAAGATTTTTTAAAGAATTTGGCATTGAAGAAGAAGCACCCAGATTTCCAATCCGATATGAGCTCATTATTACCCATAGAATTGAATTGGAGTTTTGAAGAATCTTATCAATTTGTTGTAGATAACGTCATTAGCAGGCTGCCGTAAGCATTTAATGATGAGAAAATAATCATGACTACAATTATTGAAACAGAAAGGCTGATTTTAAGAACTTCGAAAAAAGAAGACGCAGATCCCTATTTTCAAATTAACCAAGACCCAAAAGTAATCGAGTTATTGTGCGGCCCATTACCGATGGAGCAAGTGAATGATTCATATTATTGGCGGAGAGAGAGGGATTCGAACCCTCGATACGGGATTAGCGTATACACACTTTCCAGGCGTGCGCCTTCAACCACTCGGCCATCTCTCCGTTTTTTCAAACTCTTTCTTTAACTGCCTCTTCTGCGCGAGGGATTGACTCGGCACATCCATGTGCCTCGGGGCTGCGCCCCGGCCTGCGGCCGTCCAAAACGGCATCCTGCCGTTTTGTCGAACCCTCGATACGGGTTTAGCGTATACACACTTTCCAGGCGTGCGCCTTCAACCACTCGGCCATCTCTCCGTTTTTTCAAACTCTTTCTTTAACTGTCAACCCTGCGGGAGGGATTGACTCGGCACATCCCTGTGCCTCGGGGCTGCGCCCCGGCCTACAGCCGTCCAAAACGGCATCCTGCCGTTTTAATGACTCGGC
>CAZULF010000043.1:4439-16551 GCA_964621215.1 uncultured Legionellales bacterium
TGCGCCCCGGCCTACAGCCGTCCAAAACGGCATCCTGCCGTTTTAATGACTCGGCACATCCCTGTGCCTCGGGGCTGCGCCCCGGCCTACAGCCGTCCAAAACGGCATCCTGCCGTTTTAATGACTCGGCCATCTCTCCGCAACATAAGAGCGCTAGGATATAGTAAGAGTTGCTTGTTGGCAAGGCCGTTTCGGGATAATATACGAAAGCCTCGTAGCCTGGATGGAGCGAAGCTGAATCCGGGGTTCTTGAACAGAAAACCCGGATTCAGCTTCGCTCCATCCAGGCTACGGACCTGTGTGAAAGAAGGACATTAAAATGACAACCATTTTCAAAGATACGCTCTCCATGATTGGTAATACACCTATTGTTGAATTAACCGAATTCGATACCGGTTGCTGCCGGTTATTTGTCAAATTAGAAAACAAAAATCCGGGTGGGTCGATTAAAGATCGTATCGCTTTGTCCATGGTGGAGGCGGCTGAGCGTGAGGGGCAATTAAAACCAGGCGGCACCATTATTGAAGCAACCGCGGGCAACACCGGCATTGCGTTAGGACTGGTTGCCAGCTTAAAAGGTTATAAATTAAAAATTGTTATGCCCGATAAAATGAGTCCTGAAAAAGTCGCTCATCTTCGTGCATTAGGCGCTGAAGTCATCATAACACGCTCGGATGTGGTAAAGGGTCATCCTGAATATTACCAAGATATGGCTCAACGCTTAGCCAGTGAAATGACAGATGCATTTTATATCGATCAATTTAATAACCCTAATAATCCATTAGCGCATGAACGAACAACTGCACCAGAGATCTGGGAGCAAATGCAGCATGATGTCGATGCCATCGTTTGCGGTGTAGGTTCGGGCGGAACATTGTCGGGTATTGGTCGCTATTTTAAACGCACCGCTCCACAAGTAGAAATGATTGTTGCCGATCCCAACGGATCGATCATTGCAGATATGGTGAACAAAGGGACCCATGAAACACCCGGTTCGTGGTTAGTCGAAGGTATCGGCGAGGATTTCGTGCCTAGCATTTGCGATTTATCGCTAACACATAAGGCATACTATGTAAGCGATCAGGAAGCCATACAGACTGCCTACGATTTATTAAGATTGGAAGGCATCCTTGCCGGCTCCTCCACCGGTACTCTACTCGCTGCAGCATTACGCTATTGCAAAGAGCAGACCACACCCAAACGCGTGATCACTTTTGTCTGCGATACTGGCGATAAATATCTTTCTAAAATGTATAACGCTGAATGGCTGAAGAAAAATAGTGTCGTTATAAAATAGCGCCTATTGATAACCTAGATTTTAACTGTTTTTTGACGGTGAGTTACTTTTCTCTATATCGGCTCCCTTCTCTTCTTCTGTTACGGTAGTATTTGCTTGCCCTGTATGCATTCCCGTTGCTATGCGTTGTTGATTAAGTAGTTCTGCCATAGAATAACTGTCAGAACTACAATCAGTGTAAAAATCCTCTTCACCTTCCGTAAGAAGCAATGAACTACCCATAACAGAAGTTGATAAACTAACATAAGGCTGAGAAGAACTCGATGAGCTAGCTTCTATTGCTATCGTATCTTTAGAGTAAATTAAAGCGCATTTTTCTCGCCATTTTTCAACCGTTGCAACATAGAGCGGCGCCATTTGTCTTAGAACATCTGGCGCAGCATTTAGCATGGGTATCGTTAAATGCATCAATACAAGTTCTTCTCTTCTGGCTATACCTACACCACCACCGGCCATCTGACCGCCCAACATACTTCCTTGCAATAATTCTTGACACAACTCTAACATCACATTCTGGTCTTTAGGAAATCCATCAAGCAATGGCGAATAAAGGTAAAGTTGTTCGCTATTAGGTTCAAAAGTTAAATGTAAACTGAATTCATCATCAATTCCCAAAATACAAGTGTTATTTTCATCGAATTCCAATGCGGGTAGCTTTAATTCTTCACCAAAAATTTTCAAGTTGGTTTTGGCATTCTCCCAAGCTGACTGCCTGATATCGGTTAAATACGAGAATCTCGACTTTGTTTTAGTTTGTATAGGAATTTCAGTTTTTGTAATATTCATAGATTCTAATATATTACATAAACTCGCACGTTCCTGCTCTGAATCTAATGTTAATGCCAATATATTAGCATCTAAGTTTTTCCGTTCGAGCAAATTATCAAAAAATAAGGGTAAAGTATCATTTTCCAATCTTGCACGCATTCCTTCATTAAGTCCTGCTAAGTCTATAATGACTTGAAATCCCATGGTTACTTTTTGGAGATAATATTTAAAAGGAGTTTCATCTTTCACTTCTTCAACTATAGGTTCAGGTTTTGTTCGCGCTTGTTGTTTTTTTACTTCATGATAAATTTTCGTCAACAATTTCATCTGAGCAGCAGACTCATACATTTTTTCTTTCTTTTCAGTTTGCCTGGTTGTGAGGGAAGCTTCTTTACAACGCGCACGCCATTTCTCCACAGTTTCCACAAATATAGAAGCGAACTCTTTTAATTTATGTGAAGGTGTGTATTCCATATTTAACGTGGCATGAATTAAAACTAATTCTTCTTTACAAGCTACCCCCACGCCGCCGCCAGCAACTTGTCCACCTAACATCCCTCCTTCTAACAAAGATAAATAGAGATCTAAACGCTTTGATTCATTTTTGGGTAAGCCATCCAACAAGGGTGAATATAAATACAAACGTCGGGTATTCGGTTCATAGGTGATATGTAATGAAAACTCATTATCAATGCCTAAAATACAGGTGTTATTTTTATCAAACTCTATGTTTTTAAACCCGATCTCTTCAGCAAACACCATTAAGTTGCTGAGCGCATTCAAATAGGCTGAAGGATTGTTGCTATTATTCTCTCCAACCATTAAATTTAGCACGAGTTGATAGCGATTTTGATTATGTTGAAAAATAGGAGGAACTAAATCCGGTACGCTTAATTGTATATGTTGTAAAAGAGCAATGCTTTTTGCTGCAATCAGAGGTGCGCCTGAATTTGCCTGCCCCATTAATAAATTAATACAAATATCATTCCATAAAACTGGACATTCCTGTAAAACATCCAGCGCGGCCAACTGCGAAAGTTGATTGTTTTGTGTAGTCGTGTCGGTTGATAACACTTGCGACAATGATTCCACTAATAAATCCAAAGATAATGGCAAACTAGCGGCAAGCACCCACAAGTTATAAATTTGATAAGTAGGATGCCCATGATAACTAAAAAGAGTCAGTTGCTCTTCTAACTGAGATTTATCCTCATTTTGTACTGCTGTTTTAGCGCGATTCCATTTATACTCCATCCATCCCGTTAATGGCAGACGGTTTGAATCTAGCATTACAGTTGAAAAATATTGCTCTATTTTTACAGTATCAGTCAATAATTCTTGTGTAGCTAGTTCTAATTTTTTAAAAAACGAATCGTTAAGTTTTTTAGCATTACGAAATGCAACTATACAGGCCTCTACTCTATCAAATAAGATAATCAAATGATAAAAAGAAATTCCATATGAGTTTTTGAAAGAAAAATTTTGACTTATTCCCACTGCCCATTGTACTAAATCATCTTCATGCCTTAATGCTAACATTGCCAGTGTATCGCCATCAGCTCTATTGTTATTAGTCAGACGAGCACTCAGATTAGCCCCAGCCATCACCAAGGCCTGAGCAATTTTTAATTTATTCGTGACTACGGCTAAAAGCAGCGGTGTGTAACCTTCCTTATTTCTACGTTCTCTATCTTCTGGATGATGAGTAAACCAATATTCACAAAATAATTGATAGTCATTACGAATTGCCCAATGCAATATGGTATCTTCATATTCATTGTTGGGCCAGTCAGGATCAAACTTCATTAACACTTCGACGACTGAAAAATGTTCATTTTTAATTGGTATTGAGTAAATTGTGTCGCCATCCGAATTACAATCTTGTAATACTTTTTTTCGATAGTGAATTAATTCTTCAATAACCTCAGGATGCCCCAGTTGTGCAGCCCACAAAGCCGCAGTCATTCCAGTATTATCTTTAGCATTAAGGAAAAAATCTCGATGTTGATCTGTTGCTAGCTCCCAAAAATATCGAGTAATTTCTAAGTTTCCACTCTGAGCACATAAAATCAAAATATTTCTATTATCCGCTGGAGCTACATTGATTGCGGCACTCCTTCCCACTAACCATTTGATAGCATCAAATTGGCTGTTTATGGTCGCCCACCACAAAGCAGTTTGTCCTTTTGCATTCGTATCCGTTATCTTAGCATCACATTTTTCTAAAAAATGACGCATTACTTCAATTTGTCCACAATAGGCTGCATAAAAAAATGGAGACATACCTACTGAATTGTATATTTGGGTCGATGCCCCTGCTGTTAAAATCCAGGGTATTGTATTTAAATTTAGGTCACTGATAACTAACCCATGCAGTAAAGTATTTTCATACTCATCTGTCATTGCATTGACATTCAATCCTTGCTCAATTTGCATTTCAAGATATTCACGATGACCAAAATTAGCAGCCAAGTTTATGAGGGTCGTAGGTTGATATGCCGATTTTTCTGTAGATAAAATATTATTGGACAAAATTATATTTAATGCTATCTCATATATTGCTTGAGCTTTTTGAAGTTCATTACTATATAGGTAGAGATGAGCTAATTCGTACAAAGCATGAATATAATCAACTGACTTATCTCCAAAAAAGAATTTAATTTGTTCTATAAATATTGTATGTGCTTCTATTGCCTTAGCATATTTTTTTAATTTTATATATGCTTTTATAAGATTATGGTATTGCGTTAAGGTATTAAGAGAAACCGGAAAACTTTTCAAAAAATTATTTGATTTTTCATATAGTTCTATAGCTTTTTTATTGTCTGCTAACTGTAAAAAAATACTTGCCATTGAATGCTGAACCACAGAAACATCATAGGCTACTTGAGCTGCATCAACCGAAACAGTCAAAGTATTTAAATAGTCCAGACATCTTTCATAGTATAATTGCGCTCGCTTTAAGTATCGATTATTAGCGCTAATATGTCCTAACTCAATCAAGGCACCTACACTTTCAAGAGAAGATAATTTTGATCTATCATCACCATATAACTTAAGTGCGGCATCCAGATATTGACTTGCTTTATCGAAATCGCCTTTGCTTCTATAATAAACTTGACCAAAGCTAATATTAAGTTTAGCCAAATCACAAATATCTATTTGTAACTTATGATTATCAATCCTAGTCTGCGCACATTCATAATACTTTAGCGCTTTTTCACGCTGATGAGCTGCATAATAGTAGTCTCCCAGCTTTTGATATAGTAATGCCACGATGGTTTGATCTGCTGTGATAAGGTATGAGGAATACGTTTCAAAAATGAACTCTACTTGCGCTGCCCAATCTGTATATTGACGAAATGATACTGGCTTATAATAAACTAAATCAAAGTTTTTATGTAATGCTTTTAAAATTATAGCGAAACTATCATCATCCTCTTTTTGATAGCTTGTATCACTACTCACAATTTGCATTAACTGATGAATACTAAATGCCGTATCAGTTTGCTGATGAATAATAGAGTTTTTATATAAGTACTTCACCAAGTGTTGACTTGTTTCTTCTAACATCAGTGTGGGTGCTATTATGAATGTTAAGCTTTCTAATAGATTAATCGGTATATAGTTGTTTGCATTACAATACCTCAAACAAAGTAACACTAAGCGACTTAACTCTCTAGAGCTTTCATTAAACGCACTCATTTCTTCTAGAAATTTATCGACCGATAATTTTAATGCCTTAAACACATCCTCTTCATAATCCCAATTGCCCGTTTCAGGAGAAAAGACTGCACTATCAGTTAACGTCAATTTTGTTTGACTACGTAACTTTTCCAAATACGCATCCGGCGTCATGGCGATACCTTCTTTATTATTCATATAATTAGAGGCTTGAATCAACGCTAAAGGGTGATATCCTAGTTGCTTGGCAATCTCAAGACATTTTAATTTTTTGTCTGGGCTCCTAATAAAACTAAAAAATTTCGCAATAAAACCTTCCGTATCTTTGGGCGATAAAGGAGTAATATAAAGCAGAGGATCAGACCATTGATTGCTACGACTGGTAATAATAATATCGCGTTGCGTATTTGGTTTATAGCGTAAAAATGTACTATTCGCCGCTGGCAAAAAACGTTTAATTGTCTCAAAATCTAAGGCATTATCAAAAATAAGTAACCAGCGATCAACATTGTCTAATGACATGTAAACAGAACCAACCACATCAGCTCTTTCACCATACTTATCTAAATAGTCATCTAACTGGAATACTTGACGCGCCAATTGAGTGAAAGATGCTTCAATAGATTTGGACGTGGCGTTTATAAAAAACACCATATCATATGGCTTATCACCATCTTGGATTTCATGTCCATAATGAATAGCTAAAGTTGATTTACCTATTCCTCCCATACCATATAATCGGAGTATATTACAAGGTTGCCGACTATTGTTTTTCTTATGTAAAATCATGTTAATTTCATTTAATAAATCTTTTCGACCGCGAGTTACATTTGGTGAGCTATTTTCAGCGATAATAGTTTCATCTGTTTCTATAAACTCATTAGATAATGGAGGCAACGTCGGAAGAGAACGCTTTAAAGGCATACATACTGGTTCTACCTTTTTAATTTCAGCAGATTTTATAGATGCGTGTACTTTCTCAATAAAAAAGTCTTGCCCTAATGGTGGTGTTCTTACTCTTGATACCGGTTCAATTTGCTCTGTAAGTTGTTCCGTACTTAAACTTACCTGCGTCGTTGATGTTTGATCTCGTAAAAAATCAGCCTCAAGAAAAAACGGTTGTTTTTTTTGTGTTTCATAAAATTGATGTTGGGTTAACAAGCCTTTATAAAAAGCGTTCGCTTCTAATGCTCGCATCTCTTCTTGATATTTTTGCTCCGTTGTTTTAGCGATAGCAGTATCAACAGGCATTGCAAACTGTAATGCTGGATGCTTGGTATAAAAATCTTGCCAAATCTGACCATACTCAGCAGGAGATATTTGCATAGGAAATAAAATCCATCCAATTAATTCCTCTATAAATTTAATATAACTATGACCTCGACGATCATGAAGCATGCGATATAAATTATGTTCATCTAATCCAGCATTAACAGGAGTTCCACTAATCAAGTAGGGGAATACTCTAACTTGCTCTGTAAGAATATCTAAATCATATTTCCTTCGTAATAACGCTAACTCTGTTTGTACAACTTTAAATCTTGAATCACGATGCTTGTCATGTAAAGATTGCGTGAGTATCGAAATTGCAAAATCACTAGTCTCAATTTTATGAGTAAATACTGCAATATCTCCTCCTGAAGAATGATCGATAATATCTAACAATGGTATTATACCTGCTTCTTTTAGATGTGCATGTAATGTTTTTAAAAATGGTTGCACCCAAAATTCGATGGCTCTGTTTTCTGTTGTTGGCCAAGCATAACTAATAAAACAGCGAGGTTTTGTTCTTCCTAAAAATTTACTCGCCCGTTGAAGTGCTGCATCTAAGTCCTCCATGATTTCAATGTCTGATGTAACCAAGACCTGTTGACAGTATAATAAGCTACATTGTTGAATATTTTTTTCGAATTCAGTTTGTTCTGTTGCCAAAAAATTAACAACCTCATCTAACTGTTTAATTATTGGATTTTCCAATTCTCCACAAGTCGTCATAATGAGAGATTTTTTTGAACCTTTTAAAGTTTTCGAAAATTCTTTCAACTCTAAAATTTGACCACTAATTTTTAGTAATAACTCTCGTATCGTTGGGTAATATAACGCTTTATCTTTGGTTAAAAATATATTTATCTTGTTGGTTTTTTCTTCGATAAAGTTAATCGCCTGATTAAATCGTAAATTAATATTTGTATCTTTTAACGAGTCAGACATTTCTCTTAATTTATCAAAACGAATTTCAATCATTTGTTTTTCCTTTGTATATAAGCTTTACTTAGCTATTTTTATTCTGTAATCAATAGCTGACGATCAAACCCTTGTTGCAGAAGGACTGTAATAATGTCACTTTTAGAATCACAATTAAGTTTAATTTTGATATTATTTAAATAAGTTTCAACGGTTCGTGGAGAGATAGACATTTTTTTCGCGATTTCTTTGATGGTTTTATAATTTAATAAATGTGCGATACACTCTAGCTCTTGATTAGATAGTTTTATACCGTCTAAAGCCCCTTTTTCAAATCGATATTTTTGTATGCGAGTTTGGTTATAAAACTCTTTTTTTGCATCGACCATTGAGTAAGTCTTATAAATAAAACTATCGACTTCATTGGATGGGTAATCAAAATCAGTAAATCGATTAGGTAAAGTAATAGTGTGTTTTTCAGCTTTCTTGAGTAAAAGTTCTGCTTCGGCTTTAAAATAAAGTATAAATCGATTTAAAATTTCAATATTATTGGCCGCGAAAGTAGAAACAAAATTGTCTTTGTCGCAAGAGAAAAAGAAAAACTCTCTGTAATTATTATGTTGTTCTGTATAGGTTATACCATCAATGCTTTGGTAAAATTCGCGTCCATGCTTGAAAACAGCTAAGTTTTTTTGAGCGGCTGGCCAACTGATGAAACCATCCTGATAAGCATCGGGTCGTTGCTCAAATAGACTGCTTTTATAAAGAGCTTTTGTATAATAATCCAACGTCCACTGCGGATTACTGCATAAATATATCTGTGATCCATCGTTATAGTTTCTTAGATAGGTAAATAAGTGAAATCCAAATTTAGTCAGAGGAGAAAAAATCTCACCAATTAATGCTGATGAGGATAAATAAAAATGGTTTTCATTTATTTTTATTTCCATTGCAGCCCCTTAACCATATCGCTTCGATTTTTTAACGTGAAATACACGCTAATTTTATCCAGCATGGTAGGATAAAATTCATTGTTAGAAGAGAAGCTTGTTAGCATGGTCGTTTGTACCTAAAAAAAGAACAAAGTTAATGCATCTTAACACAGGTTGTGCTTTTTAGGAACGATCTATTGCCTATTTGGTCAGTTATATTGATCTGATGAGAGAACCCACGAATTAATCGCTGGGAATGTGTGATAGCAGGCTGGATAAGGCGATTATATGAGTTCTGCCCCGAGCGATTAAATCTCGAGGCAGAATTGACAACTACATTCTATTACTAACTACCATCAATGGCGATGCAACCTCATCAGCTGGAGCAGAATTTGCTGCAGGTTTTTGGGTATTGAAAAATGTCATTGTGCTTTTAGAAGCCGAGGTGCCTGAGAGTGTGGCAGTACTCTTGCCCAATAATTCACTCGGAACTTCTTTAATAGTCTGACTTTCCTGGTTGGTCTCAGTCGCAGCCAATTCAGGCTTGGGCAAATGATTTTGAAAAGTTACCAACAAAATATCACGCGTGTCTGGTTTATCTTCATATTTTCCACCCATAGGCGTAACCGCATGTATGGTATCTTTACCTAAAACTAACGTTTCTAATGGACCTTTCAAACGAAGAACTTGCGTTATCACACCCTTTTTTGCCAACAAATTATCGCCGCCAAGCAGGCCTTGAGACTTATTTAATAGATGCACAAATACCAAAGGCTCATCATCTTTATGTAGCCAGGCAGGAGAACTATAGGAAGCCTCTCCCTTGACTGCTTTATAACGAATTTGATGCAAACCAATTTGAAGACTTTTATCAAATTGCACAAAGGGATACTTTCGTGCAATTTGAATATCGTTTTCAATTAACTTCTGCGTGATGGGATTATCAAAAAAAGCATTAGAGATCGGCTCAAATTGACGCACTTTTCCACCATCTTGATAGTTATATGCTGTAGATTGAACATAATCACTACTTTCAGATTTCACTGCTTTTTGCTGTTCTGGATTCCACTCCATTCTAGCATAAGCTCGGAAGCGATTACCCGGTGAAAAAGTATCCTTGGGTAATTGCGTATAGGTTTCCCACGCTTGTCTCAAATAAGCTTCTCTTTCTCTTAATCCTCTCCAATAAAAGGTAGGCTTAATAAACTCATACCCTTGGCGAACTAAGCTACATGCAATGCTTTCATAAATCTTGCTAAACCGCATTTCTGATCTCCTTAGTAAAAATGTTAATAGTTAAATGGAATTTCCATATGTTTCTTTTGACTCTTCCTCAACCTCAGAGCTAGAAACAATTGCAACACCAAAGACTGGATGCTTTTTCTGTGAAAAGGCTAAACTACTACTACACGAGTAAGAGCTTGACGATTTCTCAGCAATAGGCATACCAATTTTGAATGTAGAATTGTCATACTTCACTTCACTAACAAAAATTTTATTTTCGTTGCTGGTGTCAGAAACAATAAATTCTGTTCTTGTCCGATGGCTAATATCCTCCAGTCTTTCTCCTAAAAGCGTGGCTAATTCTTCCGTTATATATGCAGTAGCTTTTTCGCCTTTCTCGTACTGCGCATTCTTACGCGAATGCTGAACCAGCCGTCTGAAATCATTGCAAAAACCTTCATGCTTTAATTCAGGCGTCAAGTTAATATCGAGGAAAAGTGAAATACCATTTGCTTCAGCACTGGTAATCCCTGGTTTACAACACATTTGCACTGAAAAATCGCCGTCTTCTTGATTTAATTGATATTCACCAAGTTTTAGAAGATTGCCTGATAATTCATAGTTATTGTTTAGCAGTAACGCTTGAATTTTCGTGTAATCTCTTCGATATTTTTTCCCAAGTACTTTTGCATTTAAAGTCACTTTCGGTACATACATTTCATTATCATTTCCTAACCATTTTATCGCTTTTACGTTGGTGTTTTTTAGCAAGCTATCCATATGAGAATCTAAATTATCTTTCAGTGACTCATGCAAATAGAGGCAAGCCAATGGTTGTCTAACACGCAGTTCTTTCTCAGATCGAATTTTCATCGTTAGTAAAGAAACAGCGATTAGGCGATCAAAGTTATTATTGCTAGCTTGATAGGCTGGAACAATGGAAGGTGTAGGCCAGGACTCTAAATGAATGGAATTTTCATTATTATGTAGCCCCATATATAACATATCTGCAGTAAATGGGATAACCGGCGCGCTAACAAATGCTAATCGTTTTATCATGTGCTGTAAAACATGAAAAGCTTCATATTGCATCTTAGTTAAAGCGCTTTGATTCACTTCAAACAGGTCACGATTGTAATGAATATATTCATTAGTAATGAAATTAATCATTGCTTCAATCAGTTTACACACTTTCACTAAATCGTAGCTTTCATAGGCTGCAGTAATGTCCTCCAGGAATTTCTCAGTCTTATAAAACCCCCATTGATTAACTGGGAATTTCAATGTTTCTAAGAAAAAAGCATCCTCAGGTTGAAAGTTTGCTAAATTCGCCTGTTGAGCGAAAAAATTATAAGCATTCGTCATCGGTAAAATGATTGCTTTAATTTTTGACTGAATAAGAGGCTCAGAAACCGCTAGTTCTTGTGCGCATGTGGCTGGTGAACTAAGTAAAGTAAATCGCATCGCATCTGCACCGTGTTTTTGTAAAACGGTGTTGATATCAGGGAAATTTCCCTTAGATTTACTCATTTTCTTACCATCATCGCCTAGCAAAATACCATTAACCACACAGTTCATAAATGCGGGTTTATCGAACAAGGCGGTTGATAAAACTAATAGCGTATAAAACCACCCACGAGTCTGATCTAATCCTTCCGCAATAAAATCTGCAGGGAAAGAATGCTTTAAGAATTGTTCATCGTTATCAAACATATAATTATTTTGAGCATACGGCATAGAACCTGATTCAAACCAGCAGTCAAATACTTGCTCTATCCGCTTATAGGTTTTTCCGTTCTTTTCAATAATGATGTCATCAATGTTGTCACGATGTAAATCATCTAATTGATTCGGAGCGTACTGTTGCAATTCGGCTTTAGATCCTATTACTAAAATATCGCTAGGATCATTTACATTTCTCCAAATAGGGATTGGCGAACCCCAAAAGCGATTACGTGAAATTGACCAATCTCGCGCGTTCTCAAGCCAATTATGAAATCTGTTCTCTCCCACCCAATTAGGA
>CAZULF010000044.1:0-16350 GCA_964621215.1 uncultured Legionellales bacterium
TGTCTTGCATTATACGGTATGGGTAATATTGAACTAGCTAAAAAGATTGCTATTACTTCTAATGCAAAAAGATCACTTGAATGGTGGGAAAAAGAGGATATTTCTACAAGAGATAATAAGACTAATATTAGCAACGAAGCTTTATCGAAATTACCTGCAACAACATTAACACTGTTTTTGAATATCCGGCAAGGAAATAAAAAAGCGTATCCATTATGTTATGCAGCTGAGCGGGATGACTTACTAGCGATCAACGAGTTAATAGCTGCAGGTGCAAGATTGGGCATGGATGGTGATCGTTATGAACAAACGGCATTATCTGTCGCAATACAATTTCAAAGATGGAGCATATTGGAAGCCTTTGCTCGAGAATGTCCCCCCAGCAGTTGGATGGAAAAATCGTGGTATATTCAAGCCATAATAGACATTATGCAAGATGATACTCTGTCGCATGACGAAAAAAAGAAAATTATCTTTAATGAATTAGGTAATATTCTTATGTATGAGAAGGGATTTCTTTCTTTATTAGATATAGTGGAAGTTTTTAATAAAGTAACACATCAAGATGCTTTAAAAATAGTGTCAATGGTCATTGCTGGGGAATGCATTTTGAGATTAGAGGATAATATGCAGGAAATAATAGCTGATAGACCAAGAAAATTTCCAGATTCCGAAGCGGAAAGTAGATATATTTATCGTGAAAAAGAAAGAATACAACAGACCAATTTTGCTATATTAACTAATATAGTAAATCGTATAGAACCGACCAAAAAGCCTGCTGTTCTAAATGCCCAGTGCTTAAAAGATGGCAAGACACTCTTGCACTGGGCAGCAATGAATGGTCAACGATGCTCGCTGACAGCGCTTAAATGGATGTTAAATAATGGCGCCGATCCTTTTATTACAACTACGGATAACAAGCTTGCTATAGAATGTACAAAATATGTATCTTACGTATTCATTCTTTCTAAAGCGATGGTTAATGCGACAGATCAAACAGTAAAAAATAAGGTTTTTTCTCAAGTGGCTCGCGCTGTTGGCAACGTAGTAGAATTAAATGTAGAAAGTAATAAAGAGTTGACTAATGATAATATCCAAGAACTTCGTGAGTATCTCGAGCCTTTACTGAAAAATGGAGCAGACATAACCATTTTATCTCGCTCACAAGATCTCAGTTATCTTTATGGCTTTATTGGGATTTTATGGGGTTTTTTAGCAGCAAATTCACCGGATTTGCAACTATCTGAAAGACTGTTAACTATTTCAATATCACCAGCAGAAAATTCCAATGAGCAATCAGTAGAGTATTTGCAGAGTCGATTAACTGGATATTATCTTCACTATTTTATTACTGCAGCGTATAACAAAACATTGCCACTACAAGATCCCAATAATACCAACAAATATTGGCGCATTATTGAATTGCTCACAAGAGGTGAAACTCAAAGAATATTAAAAAAATATTTAGCATTAAATGTTAGAAAAAAAGCCTATATGCAGTCTCTTATTGGACTAGCATTACAAGCACAGCAATATAACGTTGTAGTTAATTTAATTGGGGCGGGTTTATTTTTACCCGCCGAGTTTTTCCATCAGAATGCAAATGGCGCTGATATACTTCTTAAGTTGATTGAAATCGCTTCGATACATCAGACACAACTAATTCTCGTTGAGTTTATGCATAATGCTAAAATGTCGTTAAGCACTACTAATCAAAATCATTTTACAGTGACACATTTAGTCGTCAACGTAGCAAATATACCTGCGATAGAGTTTTTAATAAGTAAGGATGTAAAATTACATCAAACACAAGGTAATATGCAAGAAAGTCCCTGGGATTTAGCTAATCGCTTGGCTCAAAATCAAGAACCCAATAGAATGAGAGTCGTTGAAATAATGCGACCGGCTGTAGAGCTGGAAACAAAAGGACACTTGGGTATATTACTGGAGCGTTTTAGCAACATATTTCAGCGTAACAATAGAGAAGAAAGCGCAGTAACAATTGAGGAAAATGAGACCGCAGAGCATTTTTTAGATAATACTTTGTGATGACTGATTACGATGACGGTTTATTTGTTGCTGCCAACTGTTCTTGCAAAGCAGCTATTTGCTGTTGTTGTTGAGCGACAGTTTGTTGTAATCGCGCAAGATTTTCAGATAGAGCAAATACCCCCATCTTTTGTAACCCGGTAGCCAGTTTGTGTTGTTCAAGGACATGAACCACATGTTGCTGGCCGCTCGCCTGTGCAAGTTCTATGGGTTTTTGATTATCAAAATTACGTTGCTTTAAATTAATGCCTTCTTGTTTTACCAAAAACTTCACTATTTCTAGTTTGCCTTGTGCCGCCGCTAAATGTAATACGGTATTACCGCGCCCCATATCTTCATGGAGTAATTGAGGCGACTGTGATAATGCGAACCTGAGGAATACCGGGTTATCATCTTTTAGAGCTTGCTCGATGAGGGTTTGTGGCGTAATTGTAATCTGTAAATGTTTGCTAATGTGTTCTATAAATAGAGTGGTCATAGCGGTGTTGCCTTTGCTGCACACTAAGGAGAGCCAATCGACTAGAGGTTTTAAATGCATTAACTCTACACAATCTTCTTGCTTTAAAAGGTGCATGACAAAAGGGAACAATTGTTCAAAACGGTTATCGTCTTGATGGCATAAATATTCCAATATTGTTTGATCATTGGCAATAGGTAATACCATGATTCTTGGATTTTTTTGTAGAAGCTGTTGTAAAAGGGATGTAGTTGCCGTAGGAGTTCGGCACGTTTCAGCAATCTCAGCTGCTAAGGTCTGTGGGAAATATACCTCATGCCAGGCGGTAGGATTTTGTTCGAGAAAAGAACCGATTATTTTACGTAAAACGACGTTAGGTCTTAGCTGACTATCTTCTAATACTTCATTTGTTAGAGGACTGCGCAGCTCTAGAGATGCTGAAGAAGTCTCTCTTTTACACTTAAGTACCATATCTTCTGTTTTTTCTTTATCAAGATCTGTTGCACTCTTCGTCGTCGTACTAGCAGATGACTGTGTTGAGGTTGTGAAATAGTTTTCAATTGCTTCTCTTTCATAAGTTTGTCCCAGAGCATCAGACACCGGGTCAAACATGATTTGAGAGGTGATGGAACAGCAGAAGTCGTCGGGTACAGCTACTTTGTTGTAGACGGTGCGGGGCGGCGGAGTGTAGGAACTTAAACACAGGGTTGATGGTTGGGTATCAGGGCTTATGTTGGGTGTTTTATTTGTGAGGATGTGCAACAAGCTATTTTTGTGTACTTCAGATAATATACCATTTTCTATATATAATTCTTTAATGGTTGCAGGGCTTTCAATGAGAGCTTTAAGCTTGGTGTACGCCGTGCTAGGTAGTATGAGCCCTCGCAAATCCAGCAAAGTGATAGTGAAATTGGGTTTTGAACGAGCTTTCTGTATTAAAGCATCCAAAACAGGTTCAAAATCAAAATAGGTGATATTAGTAGGTGTTTTTTTAATATTCGACCAAATAAAAATTTCACCGTCTTCATTTATAGACGCGGCTTGGCTAGTATCAGTGTCATAAGGTGAATTATGATGCAGTCTGGTTAATGCAACCATTTTTTTTGCAGAGTCTATGGCATTAAAAAAGACTTGTTCGGGTTTCTGCGTTATGGGGTTTGAGATAGCGATACTATTGCTACTGTATTGAACGAAAGGCACCACATCTTGGTCGGATAATAAAGAACATGGTTGTATTGCTCCCATTGTCTTTGGATCATAGGTTGTCCAATTTTTCCAGATGTCCCATATGATATAACGTTCTTGTTCAAGTTTATTCATATCCTTTAGTTGCTGTTTTAGTTGTGCTATTTCTTCTTTTCTCCCATCATCATAATCGTACCCTAGCTCTTCTTGGCTTTCTTGATCGTCTCGTACCTGTTGTAATTGTGTTTCTAGTCTCGCTTCTTCTTCAGCCAGCCTTGCTATATTTATCGGTTCTTCAAAGACAACTTTATTGTCAAAGGTGACGCCTTTAAATTTCGAGCCATTTTTTACGGGGAATTTACCTACACTCCCACAGTGCCAGCTTTTCATTGTTTTATTATAACATCCTAACTCGATATAATTATCATCGGATAAAAGTATTATAAGTCCTGCTCTTAAAGCTTGCTCTTGTAGAATTAATGTAGAATTGCGATGTATGTTCACAATAGGAGATGAAGAACGAATGTTAAAGTGATCACCAGACCCGTAGTGCGAAGCAACCTCATGATTTAGTGTCCATTGAGCTGTCTGTAGGTTGAAGGTTAATAACCGGATTCTTTCGTTCTTATTCAAACTGAATGTCATTGTCAACGCTATAAGAGAATTGTCTAGCATTGAGTGGTATAAACTACATCTGTGTAGTCGTTCACCAGGGGCAAGTGGAAGTTTTGCAACGGATGTCAATGTTCCTGCCGTGACTATGGGTAGATTCGGCGAAATATCACTGACATTTATGGAGATTTCAGAATTTTGTTGTATATCTTGGAGTAACTGGTGGATTTCCTTTGCCATTTTAGCTCTCCTTGTCTAAAGATATTGCTCCGTCATTAAATGCTAGCGAAATGTAGTTGGTTTCAATTTATGTAGCCCGGATTCCGCTTCGCTTCATCCGGGCTACATAAAATATTAAATTAACCCAAAGCCTTAATCTGAGCGCTTAAACGGCTTTTATGACGAGCGGCTTTGTTGCGGTGAATAATCTTTTTGTTCACCATGCTGTCGATAACCGGTACAGCTTCTTTATAAGCGGTAGCAGCCGCAGGAGCATCTTTTGCTTCCAGCGCTTTTACTACTTTTTTGATGAAAGAGCGGAATTTAGAACGCATGCTGGCATTACGTTCACGATGTACTTCGCTTTGACGCGCGCGTTTTTTTGCTGATGCTATATTAGCCAAGGTAGTTCTCCAAATTTATCATATAGTTACGCTTTCGAAGGAGGGAATCACTCTCAATCCCTCGGCCGCTCACTTTTAGGACTGGCAATTCTGCCGATAAAAACCGCATTTGTCAACCCACCACTTGAATCTCCCCAGTAAACTCGGTATCGTTATGTTGACCTGCATACCAACCTCAAGTCGGAGTATAGTATTATGATGCGATTACGCTATATCGTCGGCGTATTATTTACCGCCCTTATGATTACCTATACTCAAGCGGCCAAGTCAGAGTCGGTATTTGCGAGTATGTCTGATCCTGCAGAAGTCATCACAGTGAAGGCCGATTCTCCTGAATTTACGATTAACTTACAAGCCAATCCCAGTACCGGTTATACCTGGTTACTGCAACCCTACGATAAGAAAGTTATAACGTTCAAAAACTATGATTACCGCAGTTCTAATCCGGCTATGGTAGGTGCTTCTGGCGTAGCGAGCTGGAAGTTTAAGCTTAATCTCGCTGCCTTTATGGCGCCCAGTACCTATACATTGACCTTTGAATATAAGCGTCCTTGGGAACCTCAGCCCGGTAAAAAGGTTACATTTACCATTATAACGAAGCCTTGATAGAAGTGAGCATGAGTCGATCTCGCTCCTTATTACAAAGCAGCGCCATCGTTGCCGCTGCGACCTTGTTTTCCCGCCTATTAGGATTAGGGCGTGATATTGTTGTTGCTCATTTATTTGGTGCCAGCATGGCATTGGACGCTTTTCTAATCGCTTTCAAATTACCTAATTTACTGCGCCGATTATTTGCCGAAGGAGCATTTGCGCAAGGCTTTATTCCTGTCTTGACTCATGCAGAAAATTTGAAAAAACAAATCAGTGAGTTGGCTGGTGGATTGATTTTATTGGGTGGTGTATTAACCCTTGTCGCTGAAATTTTTGCTCCGCAATGGGTGATGTTATTTGCGCCTGGTTTTACTAAACAAAGTCAAGAATTCGATTTAACGGTTTCGTTATTACGCATTACCTTTCCATTTTTATTTTTTATCCTACTTACGGCATTAGCTAGCGCGATTCTCAATGTGAATAAACGCTTTGCATTACCTGCTCTTGCTCCGGCTTGGTTGAATATCACGACACTCGTTGCGGCTATCTGGCTCGCACCTTATTTCAACGTACCCATCACGGCATTAGCATGGGGGATATTCGTGGGTGGTTTGCTGCAATGTGTATTTTTACTGCCAGCGATAGCGAGTTTAAATTTACTAGATTGGCCGTCTTGGCATAGACGTAGTAAACAAATAACGCAAACATTATTCAGCATGATGCCCGCTGTAATTGGCGTATCGATAGGACAATTAGGATTAATGGCGGATGTGATTTTAGCGTCATTTTTGCCAACAGGTAGTATTTCTTTTTTATTTTATTCGGATCGTTTAGTTTCATTTCCGATTGCTTTAATTGGCGTGGCCGTCGCTTCGACAGTATTGCCGGCATTAGCAAAATCACAAGTCAACGATGATGCGCATACATTTAAACACTCCCTTTCTTGGGGGATACGTATGATTGCATTACTGGGCTTGCCGGCGGCGATGGGATTGGTGATATTAGCCGGTCCTATCGTTGCCACAATTTTAAAATCTGGTCAATTTGATGTGCATGATGTGATAATGACAAAAAATAGCCTGATTGCCTTCGCTTGCGGCACACCGGCTTTGATGTTTATTAAAATTTTCGGTGCCGCGTGTAATGCCCGAAAGCAGAGTCGTGTTCCTTGTCGTTTTGCTATTTTCGCTTTAGCAGTGAACGTGGTTTTAGGTTGGTGGTGGATGCATTCCGATGCCCATGTGGGGTTGGCTTGGGCCACTGTTGTGGCGGTGAATTTGAATGCGTTGTTATTGTGGATTTATCTCTTTAACGAAGGAACTGTAGCCTGGATGCAGCGTAGCGGAATCCAGGGTTTCCGATGTAGTATGGATCCCGCGGACAAGCCGCGGGACGACGAGGATGAAGAAAAGGGGAATCGAGTAAATCATCATCTCTGCCTACAGCTAACCATCGCCCTCACCACCATGGCTGCGTGGCTCTGGTGGCAAACCGCCACATTACCTACCTGGTTGAGCTGGTCGTATTTTTCCCGTTGGGGCCATCTAGCCTGGTTAATTTTATCCGCCATGGGTGTTTATGGCCTGACGTTAGCTGTGGTAGGATTACGCCATGAAATTTATACGCGGCCTACATAACCTCCCGTCATTCCCAGAGGGCACAGCTATCACCATCGGTAACTTTGATGGGGTGCATCTTGGGCACCAACATATTCTGCAAGAATTGTGTCAACAAGCTAAAGCTCGCCGTTTACCCACTGTGGTTATCTTGTTTGAACCGCAACCACAAGAATATTTTCAGCCCGAATATGCGCCTGTGCGGCTTACCCCGCTGCGCGATAAATTAAATTTATTAGCAAAAACCAAGGTGGATTACGTTCTTTGCCTGCATTTTAACGCTAAATTTGCCCATATATCAGCCCAGGAATTCATCACTAGCCTATTGTTGAAAGCCTTAAATATGAAGTATTTACTGGTGGGTGAAGATTTTCATTTTGGTTACCGACGCGAAGGAAATTTTACCTTATTGCAGCAAGCCGCTACTATATACCCTTTTGAAGTGATGCGTAGCCCCACAATTTCGGCGGACGCAGGTCGCATTAGCAGCACACGCATTCGGCAAGCGATTCAACAGGATGACTTTGCCGTGGCAGAACGCTTGCTCGGACATCCTTATAGTCTTTCTGGTCGCGTGATGCATGGTGATAAACGAGGACGTACAATTGGGTTTCCCACCGCCAATATCAAGTTACCACAACGACCACTAGCATTAAGTGGTGTTTATGTGGTTGATATATTCGATAGTAGAGAGACATGCTATCATGGGGTTGCAAATATTGGTGTGCGGCCGACAGTGGATGGCTTAAAGTGTCTCCTGGAAGTGCATATCTTCGATTTCAACCAAGATATTTATGGCCAGCGGCTCAACATCGTTTTTTTAAAGAAGCTGCGTAACGAACAACGATTTAGTAATTTTGAAGCATTGCAGCGACAAATCCAACAAGATGTTATCGCAGCAAAACAATTTTTCAGGAAAGAAACATGACTGATTATAAAGCAACATTAAATTTACCCGAAACTGATTTTCCGATGAAAGCAAATCTCGCTGCGCGTGAGCCACAAATGCTTGAACATTGGCATGCCATTAATTTATATCAGCAATTGCGAGAGCTTGGTAAAACACGACCTAAATTTGTGTTACATGATGGCCCGCCCTATGCTAATGGCGATATTCATCTCGGTCATGCAGTCAATAAAATTTTAAAAGATATTGTCACGAAATCAAAAACACTCAGCGGATTTGATGCGCCTTATATTCCGGGCTGGGATTGTCATGGTTTACCTATAGAATTAAATGTAGAAAAAAAATTAGGTAAAGCAGGGTTGCACATCAAGGCTAAAGATTTCCGTCATGCTTGTCGTGATTATGCGAAGCAACAAGTTGCCATTCAATCAGCTTCATTTCAACGTTTAGGTGTTGTGGGTGATTGGGAACATCCTTATTTAACTATGGATTTTAAATTTGAAGCCAATATCATTCGTACCTTAGGCATGATTTTTGCCAATGGTCACATCCATCGCGGTTATAAACCCGTGCATTGGTGTATTGAGTGTGGCTCAGCGTTAGCAGAAGCGGAAGTAGAATATGAAGATAAAGAATCGCCCGCATTAGATATCGCATTCAAAGTAATCGATCCTAAAGAATTATTAAATCGTTGCAATGTGATTGCTGAAACGCATATGGCACACGATATTGCGATTGTGATTTGGACCACAACGCCGTGGACTTTGCCGGCTAATCAAGCGGTAGCGGTGAGTGCAGATTTAAATTATGTTTTATTCACGGGTCATGTAGGCGGGCAATTACGCAATTTAATTGTCGCAGAGCCTTTGCTAGAAACTTTTGTGCGTCGTGCAGACATTATCGACATAACAGAAGTCGCCACTATTCCAGGACGCATGTTGGAAGGATTATTATTACAACATCCCTTTTATAATCGTAAGGTGCCCATTATTTTGGGAGCCCACGTGACTACGGAAACCGGTACTGGCGCGGTACATATCGCACCTGCTCACGGACAAGAAGATTATGAAGTGGGATTACAGTATGGTTTGCCAGTTGATCATGCCGTGATGGCCAATGGCTGTTTTCAACCGGACGCGCCATTAGTGGGTGGCATGTCAGTTTATAAAGCCAATAATGCTATTATCGAAACATTGATTTTACAAAATTGTTTATTGCACCAAGCCAAAATCACCCATAGTTATCCTCATTGTTGGCGACATAAAACACCATTGATTTTTCGTGGTACACCACAATGGTTTGTGAGCATGCAACAAAAGGGTTTACGCGAAATGACATTGGCTGCGATCGCTGGAGTGAAATGGATTCCAGAATGGGGACAAGCACGCATTGCCGATATGATCAGCAAACGTCCTGATTGGTGTATCTCTCGCCAACGTAATTGGGGTGTGCCGATTCCTTTCTTTATTCAAAAAGACAGCGGTGAATTGCATCCCGATAGTTTATCCATTTTAGAAAAAGTTGCTAAACGCGTTGAGCAAGAGGGTGTCGATGCCTGGTTTGATGCGCAGCCGGAAGAGTTTTTAGGTAAAGATGCTGCATTTTATGATGCGTTGACCGATACGTTGGATGTGTGGTTTGATTCGGGGGCAAGTTATGAATGCGTGTTACAACAACATCCGCATTTACAATTTCCCGCCGATTTATATTTAGAAGGTTCAGATCAACATCGAGGATGGTTCCAAACATCGTTATTATCTGCGGTTGCCGTCACAGGGCAAGCACCGTATCGACAAGTATTAACCCATGGTTTTACCGTCGATTCACAAGGTCGTAAAATGTCTAAGTCATTAGGCAATGGTGTTGAGCCTGAAAAAGTGACGAAAACGTTAGGCGCGGATATTTTACGTTTATGGGTTGCGTCAACCGATTATCGCGGCGAAATTGCAGGTTCTGATGAAATTTTAAAACGCACATCGGATATTTATCGTCGTATTCGTAATACGGCACGCTTCTTGCTGGCCAATTTAGCGGGCTTTGATCCTACACGAGATATTGTACCAGCAGATAAATTGTTAAGTTTGGATGCGTGGGCTATTGAGCGTGCATTGCACGTGCAAGAAGAAATTAAAGTAGCCTATAACGATTATCAATTCCACCAAGTCTGTCAACGCGTACATCATTTTTGTAGCATAGATATGGGTAGTTTTTATTTAGATATCATCAAAGATCGACAATACACAACCCAAGCCGATAGCTTGGCACGACGCTCAGCACAAACAGCGATGTATCACATCATCGAAGCGTTGACGCGTTGGTTAGCACCGATTTTAAGCTTTACTGCCGAAGAATTGTGGCGTTATATTCCAGGTGAACATGGACAAAGTGTATTTTTAACAGAGTGGTATAACGGATTATTTTCAACTAAATCTACAACGCACATGGGGCAAGCTTATTGGCATGAAATTATTTGTTTGCGTGATGCTGTGAATAAACAATTAGAAATGGCTCGTAATGCTGGTGTGATTGGCGCTGGTTTAGAAGCTGATGTGACTTTATATTGTGAATCGCCCATTTATAAATTGTTAGCTCAGCTTGAAGATGAGCTACGTTTTGTCTTGATTACTTCGACGGCGAAGTTAATTGAGGTAAAAGAAGCGCCGAAAGAGGCGTCTGTAACGGATATTTCCGGGTTGTGGATCACAATTACCCCTTCCAAACATATTAAATGCGTACGCTGTTGGCATCGTTTGGAATCGGTTGGTCAAAATGCAGAACATCCAGAGTTATGCAGTCGTTGTGTGACTAACGTCGCTGGCAAAGGTGAACAAAGGCGGTTTGCATAATGATACGCACACTGCAACGACGCAATCTCTGCTGGCTAAGTTTATCGACACTGATTATTGTGCTGGATCAATTGTCAAAATGGCAATTGCAAAAAGTCTTACAGCCTTATGTACCAATCAAATTGTTGCCGTTTTTAAATTTAACCTTGGCATTTAATCGCGGTACGGCATTTAGCTTATTTAGCAGCTCACCCAGTTGGTCGCAATGGGGCTTGAGTTTGTTGGCGATAGCCATAGCAATTTATATGATTTATTTGATGCTACAAACGCCTTCTACGCATAGATGGACATTAACGTCATATGCGCTTATTATTGGCGGTGCGCTCGGGAATTTATTAGATCGTTTGTGGCAAGGATATGTTACCGACTTTATTGATTTTCACCTGGGGAGTTGGCATTTCGCAACGTTTAATATTGCTGATTCCGCTATTACTATCGGCGCCATTGTATTGGCAATAATATTATTACGCAATCCTGTAACACCTGCAGATTCCTCACTCATCTCGCACACTGAAACGGAAAAGAAAAAATGAATGATACAACAGAAGACATCATAAAACCCAACAGTACAGTTATCCTTCATATCAATATGAAATTAACCGATGGTTCTGTCGCTGACAGCACGCGTGTGAATGGTCTTCCTGCTAAAATTACCTTAGGTTCAGGTGAAGTAACTCCAGCGTTTGAGTATGAATTAATTGGCATGAAAGTGGGGGATAAAAAAACGTTTACCCTGCCACCACAAGATGCATTTGGTTTTCCCAACCCAGCCAATATTCACACCATCGCTCGAGAGCGTTTTCCTGATACATTCAAAATGGAAAAAGATACTATCATTGAATTTGAACAACTCACCGGACAATCCGTTTTGGGAGTTATTCGTGATTTTAATGACGATGATGTTACTGTCGATTTTAACCATCCATTGTGTGGTCAAACGGTAGTATTTGAAGTAGAAATTATCGATTTGATGATGGAAAATTAATTTTTATAGTCTTTCGCTAATCGGCGTCGTGCGAATAGCATACCATCAAAAATAGGTTGAGATATTCTGTTGGGGAAGTTGGCAGGAAGATTATTCGACACTTTTTCCATTACATTATCCACTTGCTCTAGCATGTCATTCAGGATGGTCGTTGCTCGTACGGTAGAGTAATTGGCATGACTAGCCATACTCAAAAAATGATGCCGTTGAATTTCATGCCAGCGATAATGAGTATTTTTTCCTTTTAACGCCATCGCCATTTTAATTTTTCTTGCTTGCAATTGATTAGTTGCAATGAGAGGGTAGGCTGACATAATGTCATAAAGAGGTGTTAGCTGATATTTGCCCGCGGGTAATAAATGGATGCTAAAATTTTTTGCGTGTCCATCGATGGCAGCTAATAAAAAAAACAGAACTTGTGACTTAAAAAAGGTATCACGATCTATCTCAGCATGATTCGAGCCCAGTAATAATGACATGATATTTTCTATACCAGGACCTCCATCTGATTGGTATTTCAAATTAGGTGAAATACCCAAAGCTTGGCACATATCCTCTTGTGGTAAACGTAAAAATTTATCGCCACTGACTGAAAATTTACGATCAAATCGTTCAACCACGAGTGCTTTGATATCTTCAAAATAAAGAATATCACATTTTGCAACGGGTAATCCAAATGCTTCGGCAATCTGTGAACATAACCACTCATTTTCGCAGCTATCACTTAAATCCATATTTTGATGTTGAATATATCCAATGGGTAATTTAAATATATGTGTTGTTGGCGTCATACCTAAAGGTCTATTCCAACCATTATTCCAGTAAGAAAAGGCCGACTTTTCTTGTGCGCCGGCAATAGAAATGCGAAACTCGTCAGTATTATCCGTCATGCCAAGCGGATCCGCTTTTACATTGCGTAAAATGGCGGCTACTTCTTTTTCTTTTAACGCATGAAACAGTTGTTGATTAGAGACAGTAATATTTTCATCGGTCAGTATTTGTATTGCCCCAACACAATCTTTACCTATTGCAGCGAGCAAATCAAACGGCTGATCAGTTGGTGTGTGAAAACGGCGCTGAATGCGCGATCTAACTTGTGGGTTGTCGGGCAATAAATTATCAAAAAAATTGTATACTACATCACCTATAAAGGCTTGTTCAATTAAAGGTAGTGATAATGAAATAGGCCGAGCTCCTGATGTATTTAGCCATATTGGGTCATAATTAAATTTAAGACCGCCGGTCGTGGTTTTTTCTAATTTCCCAACCGATAACTCATTCATTAAAATATGTAAAACGCGAAGTTGTGATTGCATAGTTACCATTCTTCCTTCCAAGCTGTGATGCTAGAAAGATCTTTATCTTTTGCCAACACAGTGAAATCTAATTGAACTGCAGAGAGTATACGCAGGAGAGTATCTAGCTTCGTGCCTTCAGGCTTGTTTTCAAAAGCGGAGATAGTTTTTTGTTTTAATCCTACCAAGTTAGCTACGTCAGTCTGGCTTAATTTAAATTTTTTACGTTGGCTGATAACCAACAAGGCAAGTTCTTTAGGCGAACGAATTAGCATAGTAAAACCCCTATTTATACCTTTCAGGGTATATTTCTAATTATATACCTCTCAGGGGATAAAAGCAAGTTTATACCTTATAGGGTATAATTAAGGCTTTTACTACCCGTAGCCTGGATGAAGCGAAGCGAAATCCGGGATTTCTACCAGCAATCAGTCACTGAACCGGTTCCTGTGTCGCCTTTCTGACCTAATTGGTTCAAGGTTAAGGTGCTACAGAGGGAGTCACTAGCCTGAGCACCTGTTGGGGCTGCTTGGATAGTGTAATTGGACGCAGTGGCGCTAGTAATAGATAAATTATAATAACCAGAAGGTGAGGTCGCTGATGAACCGATATTGGCTAATGTGGCACCAACATAGGTGTTATTAGTCGTAAAATACCGTTCCATTTGTGCAGCTAAATTCAGGAGGGCGGCTTTTCCATCCGCACGACGGCTAGCTTGTATATAGCTATTGTACGAGGGAACCGCAACAGCGATTAAAATTCCGATAATGACCATGACAATCACTAATTCAATTAATGTAAATCCGCGGTGTCGCATAGGTTATTCTCCTTGATAATTAACAATATAATATTATTTTTATGTAAAAAATACAATAAATCAATATGATACTTGAGGTGACCTTCTAGATTGGTGCAATTACGGCAGGGATGGTGCAATTGGTGCAATTACGCTATTCTTGGTGCAATTAAGGATTGACGGAAACAATGCTTACTGAAAATGTGTGCTTATTGATTTTTCGAATACCACCCTCATCTAATAGATTATATAAGTGAAACAACCTGAATAAGGAACCACATTATGCGCATGGATAAATTAACGACCAAATTCTATAACGCATTGATGGATGCTAAAATTTTTTGCGTGTCCATCGATGGCAGCTAATAAAAAAAACAGAACTTGTGACTTAAAAAAGGTATCACGATCTATCTCAGCATGATTCGAGCCCAGTAATAATGACATGATATTTTCTATACCAGGACCTCCATCTGATTGGTATTTCAAATTAGGTGAAATACCCAAAGCTTGGCACATATCCTCTTGTGGTAAACGTAAAAATTTATCGCCACTGACTGAAAATTTACGATCAAATCGTTCAACCACGAGTGCTTTGATATCTTCAAAATAAAGAATATCACATTTTGCAACGGGTAATCCAAATGCTTCGGCAATCTGTGAACATAACCACTCATTTTCGCAGCTATCACTTAAATCCATATTTTGATGTTGAATATATCCAATGGGTAATTTAAATATATGTGTTGTTGGCGTCATACCTAAAGGTCTATTCCAACCATTATTCCAGTAAGAAAAGGCCGACTTTTCTTGTGCGCCGGCAATAGAAATGCGAAACTCGTCAGTATTATCCGTCATGCCAAGCGGATCCGCTTTTACATTGCGTAAAATGGCGGCTACTTCTTTTTCTTTTAACGCATGAAACAGTTGTTGATTAGAGACAGTAATATTTTCATCGGTCAGTATTTGTATTGCCCCAACACAATCTTTACCTATTGCAGCGAGCAAATCAAACGGCTGATCAGTTGGTGTGTGAAAACGGCGCTGAATGCGCGATCTAACTTGTGGGTTGTCGGGCAATAAATTATCAAAAAAATTGTATACTACATCACCTATAAAGGCTTGTTCAATTAAAGGTAGTGATAATGAAATAGGCCGAGCTCCTGATGTATTTAGCCATATTGGGTCATAATTAAATTTAAGACCGCCGGTCGTGGTTTTTTCTAATTTCCCAACCGATAACTCATTCATTAAAATATGTAAAACGCGAAGTTGTGATTGCATAGTTACCATTCTTCCTTCCAAGCTGTGATGCTAGAAAGATCTTTATCTTTTGCCAACACAGTGAAATCTAATTGAACTGCAGAGAGTATACGCAGGAGAGTATCTAGCTTCGTGCCTTCAGGCTTGTTTTCAAAAGCGGAGATAGTTTTTTGTTTTAATCCTACCAAGTTAGCTACGTCAGTCTGGCTTAATTTAAATTTTTTACGTTGGCTGATAACCAACAAGGCAAGTTCTTTAGGCGAACGAATTAGCATAGTAAAACCCCTATTTATACCTTTCAGGGTATATTTCTAATTATATACCTCTCAGGGGATAAAAGCAAGTTTATACCTTATAGGGTATAATTAAGGCTTTTACTACCCGTAGCCTGGATGAAGCGAAGCGAAATCCGGGATTTCTACCAGCAATCAGTCACTGAACCGGTTCCTGTGTCGCCTTTCTGACCTAATTGGTTCAAGGTTAAGGTGCTACAGAGGGAGTCACTAGCCTGAGCACCTGTTGGGGCTGCTTGGATAGTGTAATTGGACGCAGTGGCGCTAGTAATAGATAAATTATAATAACCAGAAGGTGAGGTCGCTGATGAACCGATATTGGCTAATGTGGCACCAACATAGGTGTTATTAGTCGTAAAATACCGTTCCATTTGTGCAGCTAAATTCAGGAGGGCGGCTTTTCCATCCGCACGACGGCTAGCTTGTATATAGCTATTGTACGAGGGAACCGCAACAGCGATTAAAATTCCGATAATGACCATGACAATCACTAATTCAATTAATGTAAATCCGCGGTGTCGCATAGGTTATTCTCCTTGATAATTAACAATATAATATTATTTTTATGTAAAAAATACAATAAATCAATATGATACTTGAGGTGACCTTCTAGATTGGTGCAATTACGGCAGGGATGGTGCAATTGGTGCAATTACGCTATTCTTGGTGCAATTAAGGATTGACGGAAACAATGCTTACTGAAAATGTGTGCTTATTGATTTTTCGAATACCACCCTCATCTAATAGATTATATAAGTGAAACAACCTGAATAAGGAACCACATTATGCGCATGGATAAATTAACGACCAAATTCTATAACGCATTGATGGATGC
>CAZULF010000045.1:0-16350 GCA_964621215.1 uncultured Legionellales bacterium
AGATACACGCATTACTGGATATATGATTGAATCTGCATTGGAATCAGGTTTATCAGCCGCGGGAGTAGATACGTATTTACTCGGTCCTATGCCTACGCCAGCGATTGCTTATTTAACAAAAAGTATGGAATTTGATGCTGGTATTGTGGTTAGCGCTTCGCACAATCCGTATTATGATAACGGAATAAAAATTTTTTCAAATGCAGGAACAAAAATTTCAGATGAGCTGGAATGTAAAATAGAAGAACTGTTGGGACAACCGATGGCGATGGTGGCATCGGAAAATATCGGCCGTGTGTATCGCGTGGATGATGCCATTCATCGATATGTAGAATTTTGCAAAGCGGTATTTCCAGTTAAGCATGGACTTGCCGGTTTAAAACTAGTAGTGGATTGCGCCAATGGAGCGAATTACTACATTGGCCCACGTGTGTTTAACGATTTAGGCGCAGAAATTATTACTTTAGCAAATGCCCCTAATGGTTTGAATATCAATGCAGAATGTGGCTCTACACACACGGGACATTTACAACAAGCAGTGAAAGACAATCATGCGGATGCGGGTATTGCCTTTGATGGTGATGGCGATCGTCTCATCATGGTAGATAAAAATGGCGAAGTGGTTGATGGTGATGAATTACTGTTAATTATAGCCAAAGGCGCGCAACGAGAAGGTAAGTTGCAAGGCGGTGTAGTTGGGACGTTAATGAGTAATTTTGGTTTGGAATTGGCATTGCAAGCGGCAAATATTCCTTTCATGCGCACTCAAGTGGGTGATCGCTATGTATTGGAAGCATTACAAAAAGAACATTGGCAAATCGGCGGAGAGGCATCCGGTCATATTATTCATTTGGGTTATTCAACTTCTGGCGATGCGATTATCGCTGCCTTGTTAGTTTTAGCTGAAATGTACCACAGCGGGGAACCCTTGCATGTGTTAAAGCAACAAATGCAAAAACATCCACAGCAATTGATTAATGTTCGAGTGAAGCAGATGGTGGACCCCTTATCCATACCAGCGATAAAATCAGCTGTCGATACCGCCACTAAAACGCTGGGCCAACGTGGCCGCGTGTTAATACGTGCTTCAGGCACTGAACCATTAATTCGTGTTATGGTAGAAGGGCTTGAGGCTGAAGAAGTAGATAGAATAGCGAAGCAGTTGACTACTGTGGTGGAAGAATCGGTCTAATTTGACTGGATGCCAGCCTTCGCTGGCATGACAAACAGAAAGAAGGGGTATCACAATGTTTCTTAACAAACAAAGTTTGGCTGATACAGATCCAGAAATATATGCCGCCATAAAAGCTGAGCAACAACGGCAGGAAGATCACATTGAGCTGATTGCTTCGGAAAATTACGTCAGCCCTGCCGTGTTAGAAGCGCAGGGATCTGTACTCACCAATAAATATGCCGAAGGTTATCCCGGCAAACGTTATTACGGTGGCTGTCAATATGTGGATATTGCCGAACAACTGGCGATTGATCGTGCCAAAGCCTTGTTTAACGCGGATTATGTGAATGTACAACCCCATTCCGGCTCTCAAGCTAATATGGCAGTGTATATGGCGTTATTGCAGCCTGGCGATACGATCTTAGGCATGAATCTAGCTCATGGCGGACATTTAACCCATGGCTCAAAAGTGAATTTTTCAGGAAAACTATTTCACTCGGAATTTTACGGTATTAATCCCGCCACGGGCGAAATTGATTATGATGAGTTGGCGCAGTTAGCGCAGACGCATAAACCCAAATTATTGATCGGTGGTTTTTCTGCTTATTCGCTCATTGTTGATTGGCGTCGCATGCGTGAAATTGCTGATAGCGTAGGTGCTTATTTTATGGTGGATATGGCCCATGTGGCGGGCTTAGTCGCTGCAGGCGTTTATCCTACCCCCATTCCTTACGCGGATGTTGTTACCACGACGACCCATAAAACCTTACGCGGTCCGCGTGGCGGCATGATCTTAGCCAAATCCAACCCCGACTTAGAGAAAAAATTAAATTCATTGGTTTTTCCAGGTACACAGGGTGGTCCTTTAATGCATGTAATTGCTGCCAAAGCCGTGGCCTTCCATGAAGCATTACAGCCGGGTTTTCGTGCCTATCAACAACAAATCGTTAAAAATGCCCAAGCAATGGTAACCGTGATGCTGCAGCGTGGATATAATATTGTGTCAGGCCGTACGGAAAATCATTTGTTTTTAGTGGATTTAATTGATAAGCCCTTGACCGGTAAAGAGGCCGAAACGTTGCTGGATAGCATACATATAACCGTTAATAAGAATTCTGTGCCGAATGACCCGCGACCACCGATGCAAACCAGCGGCTTACGTCTCGGGACACCGGCAGTGACTACCCGTGGTTTTAGAGAGCCAGAGGTTGTACAATTAGCTAATTGGATCTGTGATGCATTGGATGCTCCGACGGATGCTAGTGCATTACAGCGTATAAAAGAACAAGCAATGGCTTTGTGCCAGCGTTTTCCTGTATATCAGAGAAGTTAAACTATGCATTGTCCCTTTTGTAATACACCGGATACCAAAGTGATTGATACCCGCTTAAGCAACGATGGTGATCAAGTGAAACGTCGTCGTGAATGTCAGGTGTGCGCGGAGCGCTTTACTACATTCGAAGTCGCTGAATTAGGTTTACCACGAGTGGTGAAGCGCGATGGTTCGCGTGTGCCGTTTGACGAACAACGTTTGCGTGTTAGTTTGCTAAAAGCATTAGAAAAACGTCCGGTTGTCACCGAGCAAGTGGAAGCTGAAATTCGCCAAATCTTGCGACATTTACGTGCCAAGGGTGAACGCGAAGTGAGTTCACAATTAATTGGTGAATGGGTGATGGCAGCATTGCTGTCGTTGGATGAAGTCGCCTATGTGCGATATGCTTCGGTGTATCATAGTTTTCAGGATTTAGATGAATTTAAAATGGAAATTCAGCGGTTAAAAAAGAAAAAATAGCTTCCCAAACTTTGTCATGCCAGCGCAGGCTGGCATCCATTTTGTAGAGAATCAATAAATTGAGGTTAATAAGTGAATAAAATAAGCCCTAAAGCCAGACATCAAGCCCGTCGCTTTGCCGTGCAAGCATTGTATCAATGGGAAATCAGCCAGTTGGCTATTGAAGAAATCGTGCTGCAGTTTTTAACTTTTGATGATATCCGACGAGCGGATCAAGATTATTTTAAACGTTTGGTATTAGGTACGGTAGAGTCCTTAGAATCGATCGACGCACAATTGCAACCGCATTTAGATCGTAAAGTGTCGGAAGTGAGTCTGGTTGAATTAGCTATTTTACGTTTAGGCGCATTCGAATTATTATATTGCCCAGAATTACCCTATCGCGTTGCTTTGAATGAAGCGATAGAATTAGGGAAGGTGTATGGCGCACTCGACAGTTACAAGTATGCCAACGGGGTATTGGATAAGTTAGCCAAGCAAGTGCGAGTGTTAGAAGTAAAGTAAAAGACGTCGTCCCGCGGCTTGTCCGCGGGATCCATGTCGTGTCGATACGTTCTGGATCCCGCGGACAAGCCGCGGGACGACGAGATTGGGATCATAAGGATGCAAACGATGAAATTAACATTTCCAAAAATAACCCTGCCGCAAGTCACATTTCCCCAATTCCCTTTTCCAGAAACCGTCTGGAAAAACCCAATCCATTTTATCGCCTGTGGTTTTGGTGCGGGCACGGCTAAATTCATGCCTGGCACCTGGGGTACACTAGTGGCAGTCCCGCTGTATTTAGCCATGCGACAATTATCGCCATTGACTTATTTAATCGTATTAACACTAGCGATCTTATTTGGCGTGTGGGTTTGTCACGTTACGGCGCATGATTTTGTTGAAGCAGACCCCGGCCCGATTGTGTGGGATGAAATGGTGGGTTTTTGGCTGGCGTTATGGGTAGCACCCAATGGCTGGCAATGGATAGTCGGCGCATTCATCTTATTTCGTGTGTTTGATATTTTCAAACTCTGGCCTATCAATATCGCACAAAAGCTACCCGGTGGTTGGGGCATTGTCGTCGATGATCTACTAGCCGGCCTCTACACCTGGCTCATCCTCCAATTGGTCGTCTGGGTTTTCTTGGGCTTGGATTGATATGACGATAGTCGACAAAGAAAAGCTACATATAGATGGAATCGCGCAGTATTACAACATCTACAAGAAGGTAACAAAGAAGACTAAAGCCGCTCATTCTTCTTAAATTTTTGATAGGTCACTAAATAATTATCAATTTCTTTATAAAAAGCATCATAAAATTTTGTGACTTTATCCAATGTTTGCTTATCTCGTATGGCGTTATGTAAAGCAGTTCGCGTTTGTTGAAGCATAGGCACCGCACAATATCGGAATGTCCCATCTAAACGATGTAATAATTTACGCGTTGATTCAACATCGTTTTTCTCAAAAAATATTTGTAACTGCTTTTTATCTTCCATTATTGATTCAGTCAGCATACTAAATAACTCTTTTAGAATCTCTATATCAGTCCCGACTTCTAAAGAAGCATTAATATCAATGACGTGATTATCTTGTGATAGATTGATGTCATCACCTTGTTTCACGACATATTTCGTTAAAATATTTTCGGCAACTTTTCTTGTTAAAGGTTTGACATAGATATAGTTAAATCCGCTGCTTAATGCAGTTTTCCTCATGTCATCATCAGCATTTGCTGTTAAAGCAATGAAAGGCGTTTGTTGATTGGGGTGAGTTTTATTTTCTTTAACCCAGTTTATTACATCGATACCAGAGCCGCCTCTAATCCCCAAGTCAGAAATTACTAAATCATATTTCCATTCATTAATGGCTGCGCAACTTAATGATACGTTATCCACTATTTTAGCAATTTTTCCGCCGATATCCTTTATAGTTTTGCTAATCATTTTTTGTTGGATAGGATCATCTTCAATTAATAATATTTGAGGCGATGAGGTGAGTGGTGCAGCAATGCGCGAATTTATGGATGTAGCGGCTTTGGCAGAAGCTTTTTTCAAGAAACGTTCGTCGGGGAGTTTTTCAATCTCCTTCGCAACGGACTCTTGAAAGGTATCAATTTCATGTGGCACTTCTTTAACGGTTTCCTCTGGACTAGGAATCGCAAGTGTAAGTATAACGCGGAATATCGAACCGCGTCCCTCAACACTTTCAACTTCTAACTTACCCTGCATGTCATCAACAAATTTCTTCACGTAAAATAAACCCAAACCACTGCCTTTATATTTGGCTTGATTGGAAGGATTGAGGCGTACAAATTTATCAAAAATTAAATTAATTTTATCTTCAGGGATCCCTACGCCGGTATCGTGTATTTCAAATGAAATGGTCGCTGATGTGAGACTCACTGATAAAGCTTTAACATATAAGATGACCGAACCTTCATCGGTAAATTTCAGCGAATTGCCAATTAAATTTACCAACACACGGTATAATTTTTTCTTATCCAGTTTTAATCGAGGAGGTACGTTAGATTCGACAATCAACTTAATTTCTAAATCACGACTGTGTGCTGCCATGCGATTTAAATCGATTACTTTGGATAAAAACTTCGCAGTTTCAACTGGTTCTGGATGAACTGTATCGCCAAGATATTCAATATTTTCAAAATCGACCAATTCATTACACATATTAAGTAGCTGACCCGTGCTCGCTCGCATCAACTCAGCGCAATGTTTCTTTTCCGAATCAGTTTCCTCTCGCGCCCATATTTCCATGTACTGATATACACCTGCGAGCGGGGTTCGAACGTCATGCTGCATATTTTGGATGAATTTAGTTTTTAGTTCGTTGGTGACAAGCAATTCTTTATTGAGTAGTTCTAGTTTTTTATTGGCTTCGAGTAAATTTTTTTCCATATTTTTACGTTCAGTAATATCTGAATATATACCGAAGATACCTGAAATATTTCCCTCTTTATCCCATAATGGAACCTTGCTAGCTAAAGCAATGGCAATTCGACCATCTGCTTGTAATTGAGGTTCTTCAATATTAAGGAGTGGCCTACCCATTAAGACTTCTTGATCTCCTTTACGAAACAAGTCGGCCTGTGTTTTACCCCAAGCAAGATCATAGTCAGTTTTACCTATTATATCCTCAGGAAGTGACAAGCCAGCGACTTGGGCAAAATTCATATTACATCCTAAATAAACCGAATTCTTATCTTTCCAGTATAGATATCCAGGGAAATGCATTAAGATATTACTTAGATAGTTTTCAATGTTTACTTTTTGGGTAAGTGAAGCTACTTCGCGAGAAAGATCATCACCAATAATCATATACCCATTTGTTTTTCCCTTAACGTTTTTAAGATCGAAAAAAAACCATAATATTCTTTTTAAATTGCCTTTTTTATCTTTCAAAAGTGAAACAAGGTAAGTTGATTTTTTGGTTGGAGAAGTACTAAATTCAAGTAACTTATCTTGAAAAGCATCGAATTCAGGGCCTCTATCTTTTAAAAAGCTGAGAAAACAACGTCCCACAATTTCTGTCGTAGTTGTATTTAGTAGCTTTTGTCCATCTGTATTAATGAACATCACGACTTTATCAATGTCTAACTGAATAGTACATTTTGTAGTACTAATTTCGCCTTCCATTAAAAGCTGCGACAAGGATTCCATTATATTCCATCCTTTTCAAGCAAACAGGATTGTTCTATGTCTATTAATTACTCCACTCCCTATACTCTGGATTATAATACTCCAGCCATTCATTATAAATTAGTTGATCTGTTTCTTCGGGAAAATCATGTAACCCTGCGGATAGTTTTTGATTGGATATAATGACCGTTCCCAATAATAACGCACGAAATGACGGTGCTAAATATCGGATTTGTGTTGGGTTTTCTAATGCGAAGTTAACAGGCTTCTTACCATTTAATATTTCAGAAGCGTTGAATTTTATACCCCATTCATCGGGTGTTCCCATATTAGCTAATATTACATGCGTTGGGAAATCGTCGTGTTCGAAATATTGCGACATACTACCAGCGCAACCGGTTGCCGTGACCACACAAAACGCCTCTTTTATATGCTGCTTAATAATACTAAGATTTGCCTCGGTGAGAGGGATCGCTGTATAATTACGATATTGTAATTGACGACATGTATTTAGTTTTATTTCAATAATAATAATATTCTCTCTTTTTGTATTCATCTCCAGTAATGCAGAGACAATACCTCTCCCAACTTTTCCATAGCCAAAAATAACATATTTTTTATCAATAAAAGGTCCTTTACTCAAGCAAGCATCTGAAAAACGTGCTGTATATGAGAAATATTTATTGATTGCACGAATAAATCCATCTCCAGTTCCATAAAGAGTTTCAATTTTTTTTGTTACTGTGCTGTCGACAGTTAAAATGGGGTATGTAATGTGATTATAAATTTCAGATGCAGTATGTGTTAACTCTACCGTACCCTGCTTAGGGATAACCTTGTGTAACAATCCCGCTCCACAATCTATCAAAATATCAAAATATTTGTTCGCATATGTAGATAGTTCAGAATATGCTAAAAAATGTGCACGGGATCTTTTTAACACGTCTAATACAGGTTGATGTAAAGTTAAATCTGGTGCAACAGTAACGAATACTTTTGCTCCGGCTAGCAGCAGCAGATCTAACATGATCGTCGTTGATGTAGTTAAGTGACAATTTATTAGTACTTTTTTATTTTTTAAAGGTTTGGAATGTTGCCATTCCTCAGCTAAAGAAATTAAACATTTCCTTTCAAATATAGGGACAAGACTATACAGTTCATGTAATTTATCATCAGCCCAAATATCTTGCCTCTCTCTTCCTAATCCCCGCGTATAAAAAGAATTACTTACCTCTTCGATATTTTTGCTGTAGGCTGGATTTGGATTAGTTACCATTTCTTTCTCCTCATATAAATAAGAGACGAACATAGGCAGCCCACAAAAAGCCATATTAAGGGAGGCAATATTACACAAATCTTAAGAGCTGGCATGTCTTACGGGACGAATTCTACCATATTTATTGTACAGTGCAAAATTTGAATGATTCTGATATTAGGGAGGTGAGGGGGCTGTATAGCTAAAAGAGAGTGGGTATAAAAGGAATACTAAAACAAAAGCCATTTCCCGACTTGACCTGGATGAATAAAGAGTATACAGTACGCCTTCTTGAACGAGATTAACTCTTCGTAAACATGCGCTACAATATTAAATTGTCTATATATTTCAATGAATTAATGGTTGAAATAGCTATCCAGTATTAAATGTTTGGCTTAGAGTTTGACCCTTAGTGGCATATTCAGCGATTTTTAAAATCGCCTAAACTCTTTGCAAAACGGCACATCCGCCGCACCGAGTTACAGTAAAGCAATCCGCTATATCAATAGCCAGTGCTTTTGGACTGCCTGCATTTAACTATTTTGGAAATATAATATATATGACAGATACAACTATTACTGAACCAACAACACCTTCGTTTGCTGATTTAGGCTTGCCGACTTTTTTAGTTGGTTCGCTTGAGCGTATGCAAATCACCGTGCCTAGTGCGGTTCAAGCAGGATCGATTCCGCCAGCATTGACAGGCAGCGATATTATCGCTTCCGCCCAAACCGGTTCAGGTAAGACAATTGCTTATCTTTTACCGTTATTAATTAATTTAAAAAAATCACCTGACAATCAAGCGATTATCATTTTGCCGACCCGCGAATTAGCGTTGCAAGTGAATCAAACACTCAATCAAGTGTTGGATGGCACGCCAGGTTTTCGTAGTGTAGTGTTGATTGGGGGTGCGCACATTGGCCGTCAGTTAGATACCTTACGCAGAAATCCACGCGTGATTATTGGTACGCCAGGTCGGATTTGTGATCACCTTGAGCGTCGTAGTTTAAAGCTACAAACTACCAGCTTTTTAGTCTTAGATGAAATGGATCGTATGTTAGATATGGGATTCAGTGATGAACTTAACCGTATCGTGCAAGATATGCCGAAAGAGCGTCAAACGTTTATGTTTTCAGCAACACTCGCGCCTAACGTAGAACGATTAGCACAAAAATATTTGAAAAACCCACAACGTATTGCCATTGGTTCAGCTTTGCAAGCCGCTAAAGAAATTAAACAAGAAGTGTTTCATACTTCACCTGGCGAGAAATTTTCACATCTGCTGAATGAATTAGATAAGCGCGAAGGTTCTATCCTGATTTTCGTGAAAACCAAACGTGGAGCAGATCAATTAGCGATTAAATTACGCGGCAAAGATCACAGCGCTGATGCGATTCATGGTGATTTACAACAACGTAAACGTGAGCAAGTTATTTTAGCTTTCCGTAAACAACAAAATCGTATTTTGGTGGCTACCGATGTGGCCGCGCGTGGTTTGGATGTGCCGCATATTCAGCACGTGATTAACTTTGATTTACCGCATGGTCCTGAAGATTATATTCACCGTATTGGCCGAACTGGTCGAGCAGGTGCGACCGGTAGTGCGTTATCGTTTATTGCGCCTGAAGATGCGCGTAACTGGCGTATTATTCATAACTATATGAATCCGAATGAAGCGCGTGGTTCCAACAAATCATCACCTTCACGTGGTCGTCCCAATAATTCACGTCCAAGCAATAGTCGTGGTGGCGCACGTTCAGGTGGGCGTCGTTTTGAAGGTGCGGGTCGTTCTGAGGGTGCTCGCTCGTGTGCTAGTCGCTTTGAAGGTGCTCGTTCAGGCGCTGGGCGTTCTGAGGGTTCACGTTCAGGCACTGGGCGTCCTGGTGGTGCTCGTCCAGCAGCGCGTCGTCCTGCACGCTCAGCACCGCCTAGTTTTAGCCGTACTCAGCGCGATAAGAGATCGTAATTCCCTCTTTCTTTATTGCTCTGTGCTTCAATGTTGTCATCCCGCTTCAATGTCGAGGCTCGGGATGACAATGTCGAGGCTCGGGATGATAATCTTGGCGAGTCTACGCCTTCTCTTTCAACTTCGCTAATGCATCGGCAAACGCACTGCCCATGATCGATTCTTCTTTCGATTTTACTGGGGCGACAGGTTTTGATGCCGGCGCGGCAGATATTTTTTTCTTTTGTTCATGATGTGGTTTAGCCGCAGGTTGAGCGGATGTCTTTTCCGCGCGATCTTCCAAACGCATGGTGAGCGCAATGCGTTTGCGTGCGACATCGACTTCTAACACTTTCACTGTCACGATATCACCAGCCTTCACTACACTTCTGGGGTCTTCCACATATTTGTTAGCCAAAGCAGAAATATGTACTAAACCATCTTGATGTACACCGATATCAACAAACGCGCCGAAGTTAGTGACGTTGGTCACAACACCTTCTAAAATCATATCTGGTTTCAGATCGGCTAACGTTTCAACGCCATCTTTAAACGTCGCAGTTTTAAATTCAGGACGTGGATCGCGACCGGGTTTATCCAATTCGGCAATGATATCAGTGACAGTAGGAATACCCACTTTGTCATCGATAAAATCTTTTGGATTTAAAGTGCGTAAAAAGGCGGTGTCGCCGATAATGCTTTTCATTTCACGACAGGCTTTGGCAATAATGCGCTCTACAACAGGATAGCTTTCCGGGTGAACTGCTGAAGCATCCAATGGATTATCACCATTACTAATGCGTAAAAATCCGGCGGCTTGTTCGAAAGTTTTGTCACCTAAACGGGTTACTTTTAACAATTGTTGGCGATTTTTAAATGCACCATGCGTATCACGAAACTCAACAATATTACGTGCAATCGTTTCATTCAAACCAGACACCCGCGCCAGTAACGCAACGGACGCGGTATTTAAATCGACACCGACCGCATTCACGCAATCCTCAACAATATTATCCAGATTACGTGCTAATTGCGTTTGGTTTACATCATGTTGATATTGACCTACGCCAATCGCTTTTGGCTCAATCTTCACTAGTTCAGCTAAGGGGTCTTGTAAACGACGAGCAATAGACACTGCGCCACGATACGATACATCCAAATCAGGAAATTCAGCAGCGGCTAAGGCAGAAGCGGAATACACTGATGCACCTGCTTCAGATACCACAATTTTTGTCATTTTTAATTCAGGATGTTTCTTTATCAATTCAGCGGCAAGTTGATCAGTCTCACGCGAAGCGGTGCCATTACCAATACTGATTAAATCAACATGATGTTTTTTACATAGTTCAGCTAAGCTCTTAAGCGATGCATCCCATTGCTTTTGTGGTGGGTGCGGGTAAATCACAGCATAATCAAGTAATTTGCCGGTGCTATCTACCACAGCGACTTTCACGCCGGTGCGTAAACCAGGATCTAATCCCATAGTGCTGCGCATGCCGGCCGGCGCTGCCAATAATAAATCACGCAGATTCATACCGAATACACGAATGGCTTCGGTCTCAGCTGTTTCACGAATTTTATTAATTAATTCCAATTCTAATTGCGGTTGTAATTTTACTTTCCAAGTCCAGCGCACGGTATCAATCAACCAAGCATCAGCAGGATAATTCGTGCGAGCCGTTGCGTTAATCTGTGTGTGTTTGGCAATCAAAAATTCGCAATGATTAAAACTACGATCTTCGGGCTCTTCAATAGCCACTGCGAGTGTTAAAATGCCTTCACGACGGCCACGTAAAATAGCTAGTACACGATGCGAAGGAATTTTTTTAATGGCTTCGCTGAAATCGTAATAGTCTGTAAATTTCTGACCTTCCGTTTCTTTTCCAGAGACGACTTTACTAGTGACTTTCGCATTTTCCCATAAATAATCACGTAAAATTCCTAGCAATGCAGCATCTTCAGCAAAACGTTCCATTAAAATTTGACGAGCACCATCAAGCACTGCTTTCACATCAGCAAAGCCTTTTTCAGCATCAATATAAGTTCCAGCTTGTTGTTCTGGGTTGAGTGAGGCGTCTTGCCATAAAGCCAGGGCTAATGGTTCAATGCCTGCTTCGCGTGCGATCTGAGCTTTGGTACGGCGTTTGGGTTTATAAGGTAGGTATAAATCTTCTAATCGGGTTTTATTGTCAGCAGCTAAAATTTCTTTTTCTAATTCGGGAGTTAATTTTTCTTGTTCACGAATGCTTTTTAGGATAACTTCGCGCCGTTCTTCCAGTTCACGTAGATAATGCAGGCGCTCTTCCAAATTGCGTAATTGAGTATCATCAAGATTATTGGTGGCTTCTTTACGATAGCGTGCAATAAAGGGCACGGTAGCTCCCTCGTCCAATAACCCAATGGCAGCAATAACCTGGGTGGGTTTAATGGAGAGTTCAGTCGCAATTCGTTGTATAATATCCATTACATATTCTCTTACATAGTAGTTTTTATTTGTAAATCCGGTTGCGCTCATTGGCAACTTGCTCTAATGTACCAATTGAAGGGGTCGCGGATTAACGAGGAAATAAATGAGCAAAAAACTATCATTTCTTGCTGTATATTTGGCTAGCGTATTGCTATTTGGTTGTGCTGTCAAGCCAAATACGGAGCTACCTTTGACAGGAATTATGACCTCAAATCAGCAAGCTATGCCTAATTTTGATTCTATTTCCGTGAGAGGGCCTTATGATGTCTTCGTCAACGTTAAATCTAATTATTACAATACCAGTTCGGTGACGATTAGCGGTGATTCAGGATTAGTAAACTATACCCATTATTTTGTGAAAAATAAGGCACTGACGATCTTTATTGACCCCGATTATCTTTATAATCCCTATGTGCATGCCAAAGTAACGGTTGAAGTCCCCTCTATTAGACGAGTGTATTTAAATGGTGGGGCAACCATCAATGTACAGAATATCAATACGCCGCATTTCCAAATAAAAATGAAGGAAACTGGTACAGCAATCGTTGCGGGTTCAGCTACACGGTTTGATGCAACCTTGATGGGTAATTCAACACTGGATGCTAAGTGCTTGAAAGCAGATGCTATTTTTGTAAATACCACCGGATATTCGCAAGCAGCAGTGTTAGGTTCATCGGGTGTGAGTGGTCTAGCAGCAGATCACAGCAATATTTATTATTACAGCACACCCGATATGACTGAACCCTATCAACGTCAATCAGGCTCGATGATGCGAATGGAAGGGATTTTGCCGGCAAATCCACCTAACACCAGCACGGTGCAAGTGCATAGTAATGATTATAAATAAAATAATAGCTGTATTTATGTTATTGATTTTTTTATTCATATTCACTGAGAGGACTGCAAATAGCTTTTTTAAAACCAATTCGTTATAATATTTCAGTACAACCACAACAATGACTATTATGGACGAAGGAAGAAATAATGTCACATCGGGAACTTGCACGGATACTTGATGAGCGCCTTGAAAATATATTACCCGAGGTGGATCCCGTTAGTACTTATGAAGCAGCAATTGCTTCTCTTTGTAAATACAGCAAAGTAGATGTTCCTGATCAATTTAAAAATATTATCCAACAGCTTCACCTGGGTGCGGCTTGGTTTAACCGAGAAATTCTATTTAAATTACGAGACGAACGCAAGCCTTTAATTATCGATGACTCAAATGAGTGTTGGAACTCTATAAAAAAAATTATTTCAGAGTTAAAAAATTTGTTGGTGCAACTGAATAATCAATCTACGGAATGGAACCAAACTCGGCAAGCCTTATTAGGGCTGATAAATTACTATGAAGAATTTATAAAAACTATCTGTGATGGTACGGTTAAAAAACGGACGGAAGCGCTTTCAAATTATTTTTCGGTCTACGTTGATGGATTAGGTTGGCGTTTAGCACGAGGACATACACATGCATTCTTAGAGCAATATATAGAAAGCTCCAGTGAAAGAGGAGGGTTTTCGCCATATAGTGGGATGTACTTTTCACAATCAAACGATATAGCTTCCGAAATGTTTCTTAATGCTATAGATAAACAACTTGATCTGGGTTTGGTGGCACCCGTTCGACTTTTAGTAATTCGTGGAGCGAAAACTTCTTCTAATAAATCATTTTTCTCTCAAGTTATAACAGGGGCATTGGGAATCCAAGGAAAGCCTTTGAGTCATTATTTAGATCAGGATAAGCCGCCTAAATTAAGCAAAAAAACACAAACAGCGTTAGTGCTATTCAATTTATTATATGCTCCTGGTAACGCAGATGCAGAAGATTTTATTGTTACTGAAGAGGTAGACACAGAACCCAGTATCATTAGTATTAGTAACCATCAGATATTAGCCCCAAGTATATTATCTCGTGATAAAGGACAGGAAAAAGAATTTGTCACAAAATCCTGTTGTGCTATCTATTTGCCCTACTGGGATGAAGAGTTGTGTGAGGAAGAATGCGCCCGATGGCTTTCTTTTACTCCAGCATTAGGCGGGTTAGCGTGGCTAATTGAAATGACTAAATTACAAAAAACACTGGATTTATTGATGTCTCAAGGGGTTTTAGGCATTGACTCTTTGGTTTCGTTGGGTCTGGATACCCACAGTTTGAACCCCATGCGTAGAAGATGGCAAGATCTTTATCAGGCGTTAGCCCAGAAGAGTCATTGGGAAGCGGGCGAACTAATTCGCGCAGTTGATCCTTATTTAGGAGCATATTATGCTAGAATAAAAGAACTTTATCCTACTTTAAGCGAACAAGAGGCCTGGCTAAGACAAAATGCTCAAAATTTATTGCTCACATATAATCTGTTAAAGATAGATTTATCTAACATCGTCGCAAGTGAAATACCGATATTAACTTGTAGCGAATGGGAGGCTCTGCAAAGCCAACCAAAGCTAATCGTTGCTGATGCCATGAAGCAATGGCTAAATTTTATCGATTATGGTTTATATGATGATAGAGTTCAGCAGCAAATTTTAAGAGTTATTCCCTATTTATTCAGTGATATTGAAGTATTACGTTTTTTTAATTGTACAGGGTTAACCGATGAAAATCTTATATATTTAGGCTCTTTACCGAAACTAAAAGAAGTAGAAATTACTTTTGCGGAATCAAAAAAACCACAAATAACGATGGATGGTTTAAAACAATTCTTACAAGAGTTCCCATTAATTACCGTAAAAACCAATTTTTTTACAGATATGAATTTGTTTGGTGAGGTTCCTTTACATAGAATAAAACGGACTCTAGATAAGCATGTTCAAATATCGTCAACTTTGGATGTTAATCCTGACACCGTATTACCGGGTATTCCATTAGGATTACGAGAAAAATTACTTAGGATCGCTCCCACAGTCGATATTTTTACTGTAGGAAAAGACCGTATACGAGCGGCTATCAGCTTTGTAAATGAACAAAATCAACACGCCATATCAGAGCTATCAAAAGAATTAAAATCGAAGAAGAAGGATAAAGGTCCCAAAAAACCCCAAGAAAGTAGATATCAGATTGATCGACGCAAATTAATTGAAAGAATTCAAGCAGAGCTAGATTCATTCAAACCTGTTAGTGAACTATGTCAGGCTCTAGAAAAACACTCATTGGAAGGAGAAAATAATTCAAATGGTATATCAAGCACATCCAGTAGTAAAAGCCAGTTTAAATCGACGTCTAAATTATCCAGGCATAAAGTTACATCTAGTGTATGTCGACAAGAGAAGAGTGAGTTTAAAGTAGTTGAGTGGGTATTGATAGATAAGTCAGAATTAGAAAAAATAGTAAAAGGAATAAATAAAATAACATTACTGATAAACGACACCATTTTAGCAGGAATTAGAGCCTTGATATGCCAAAGAGTCAAGGAGCTTCGTGAAAAATTTGAAAATGAATACATCACGTTGACCACTATATTAGAACCGTTCGAGAATGGTTTTTCCCCAAAGCTGATGCAGGGATTACAAACTCAGCTAAAAGACAGAATCAGCAGTCAAGTTCCTCTGGAGATTTCTCAATTTGTCGAAGAAATGGCCAAATTCTACTTGCCATTACAACAGACGCTTAATGAATTGCGCGCGCATTATAGTCAAGGGTTAAGTTTGTTGAAGGAGTCTCGTCCAAGACTGCTGGATAAAACGGTTTCGGTAAATTTTCCAGGTATAGCAGGAACACGTTTATTTGAAGATCCTTTAGTCTTGCAAGAAATTTTAACGACGTTTGTTAAACATAAGGGAACTGCTACAGTAACGCATTTTGGTGATGTGCATTATAAAAAAGATCCTGCTTTCCCAGGATATGAAATTGCCGCTCGTATGTATGCAAGACTTTGCTTTGGTAGTTTAACTAGCGACAGTTTACTTATCGAAGTATTGAGCGATAAGGGTTCATTGGAGTTATATTTGGCTTCTGAAACAGCACCGGGTGTTACGGCCGAAGAATACTTTAAAGAAAATGATATAAGAACAGCGCTATTTAATTTAGAGAGTTTTGGCAGTAATCTTTTTAATAGCATCATAACATTAACTGGCGATGG
>CAZULF010000046.1:0-16037 GCA_964621215.1 uncultured Legionellales bacterium
TCTGGTCGTCCGGGGGCTGGTTCGCGTGATCGTTGTCCTGGCGATGCGTTTTGGATCCCGCGAACAAGCCGCGGGACGACGAAGTAGAAGGGATTAAAGTTTTTTGATCAACACAATCACGGCACCTGTGCCACCTAAGGAAGAAGGCGCTGAGTGGAAAGCGACAACATCGTCACGGGTTTTAAGAAACGCCAATACGGCATTTTTAATGAGAGGTTTATGTTGGGGTGCGGCACTGCCTTTGCCATGAACAATAAGTACGTACCGCGAAGACTCGGCACGTGCTAGATTAAAAAATTCTTCTAATCGCAATAAAGCTTGGTCGAGATTATAACCATGCAAATCCAACTTGGCATCGATACTGACACGGCCAGCTTTTATATTTTGCCATTGTCGAGAAGATAACCCAATTTGATAATAACTGAGTACAGTTTCAGCATCCACATCCATAGGTAATGATAATGTGGTTTTCAGAATAGCTTCAGGGCGTTGCGCTTGCTTCCGTCGATAACCGGTATTGGTTTTCTCTAGCGCAGGAATGTTCGTAATTTTTCCAGTTGGCGTCAAAGGTTTCACTCCGCGCATAGCCTGGCGGAAAAGATCTTTATCATCATTTTTAGGTGGTTTGTCTGTCATTATATTGTGCTACTTGGTAAAATGTTTTTTTCGTCGTCCCGCGGCTTGTTCGCGGGATCCATGTCGTGTCGATACGTTCTGGATCCTGCGGACAAGCCGCAGGACAACAATGTTTGAACAAAGGCAAAAAACATGACAATCTCTTTTTCTCCCGAAACGACTACTGAATTATACACTATCCGCGATTTTATTCGTTGGGCGGCCAGCCAATTTGCGCAATATCCCTTATTTTATGGTCATGGTACTGACAATGCCTGGGATGAAGCAATTGATTTAGTTTTGTTCACTTTGCATATAGATCTCGAACACTTTGACGAAGTACTCGATGCGCGTTTAACTCAGCAAGAGAAAGAGCAACTATGGACCTTAATCCAACAACGTTGTGAAGAACGGGTACCTGTACCTTATTTGACCCATAGAGCGCGTTTTGCTGATCTGACCTTTTATATCGATGAACGAGCGTTAATTCCACGCTCCCCAGTGGCAGAATTAATTGAGCAAAAATTTTCCCCGTGGATAGCGGAAGAACAAATCACACGTGTGTTAGATTTATGTACGGGTAGTGGCTGCATTGCCATTGCCACAGCGCTGTATTTATCTCATCCTGGAGTTCAAATAGATGCGGTGGATATTTCCGCTGCTGCGCTGAATGTAGCTGAAACCAACGTTGAACGGTTTCATTTGCATGATCAGGTTAACTTAATTCAATCGGATTTATTTGCCGAGTTACAAGGTAAGCGTTACGATGTCATTATTAGCAATCCACCGTATGTTGATGCCGCTGAAATGGCAGCTTTACCTGATGAATACCGACATGAACCCAAGTTAGCCTTGGCGGCTGGTAAGAACGGTTTAGACATCGTGCATCGCATCTTAGATGAAGCTGCGAATTATTTAACGGAACACGGCATTTTAATTGTTGAAGTAGGCGCAAGCGCTGAAGCGTTAATTGAAAGCTATCCAAACTTACCTTTTGTATGGCTTGAATTTGAACGCGGTGGAGAGGGGATTTTCTTATTGCATCAAAGTGATTTAATCGGAAAAAAGAATTCAACCTCGTGACATGAATGCCTTTGTGAAGCGTGCGCGGCAGGGATGCCGCGCTCGAGCCTACAGGGATGTATTTACGGCGTCTTCACGAAGGTCTTTTATGTCCACGAGGTTGCAATTCCTTAAGTGAAGAGGGCAATCAATGGCAGGTAACAGCATCGGACAATTATTTCAAGTGACGACCTTTGGTGAAAGCCATGGCCCCGCTTTAGGTGCGATTATCGACGGTTGTCCGCCAGGCTTAACATTAACCGAACAAGATATTCAAATCGAATTAGAACGCCGCAAAACCGGTACTTCACCCTTTACTTCGCAAAGACAAGAACCGGATCAAGTGAAGATTTTATCTGGCGTATTTGAAGGTAAAACCACAGGCACACCGATTGGTTTACTGATCGAAAATGCAGATCACAAACCCAAAGATTATCAAGCGATTCGCGATCAATTTCGACCTGGACATGCCGATTTCACTTATCATCACAAATATTCTATTCGCGATTATCGAGGTGGTGGCCGTGCTTCTGCGCGTGAAACGGTCATGCGTGTTGCCGCAGGTGCCATCGCCAAAAAATATTTACGTGAGCATTTACAAATAGATGTGCGTGCGTGTTTACAACAAATGGGTGCAATCAAAATGGAACAACAAGATTGGTCTGTCGTTAATCAAAATCCTTTTTTTGCATCCGACCTCAAAAAAATTGTGGAATTAGAATCTTACATACAACTACTGCGTAAAGAAGGCGACTCGATTGGTGCATTAATTTATATCGAAGCACTAAATGTCCCTATTGGATTAGGAGAGCCGGTGTTTGATAAATTGAATGCGGATATCGCCCATGCGTTGATGAGCATTAATGCCGTTAAAGGAGTAGAAATTGGCGATGGTTTTTCTTGCGTTACTCAAAGAGGCTCACAACATCGTGATGAAATGACGCCAGATGGATTTGTGAGTAATCATGCCGGTGGGATTTTAGGCGGTATTTCTAGTGGTCAAACCATTACAGCTAAGATTGCTTTAAAGCCCACTCCTAGCATTTTGACAGCAGGACAATCAATTAATGAAGCGAGCGAGTCCGTTGAGGTAGTGACCAAAGGCCGCCATGATCCGTGTGTTGGTATTCGTGCTGTACCCATTGCTGAAGCGATGTTAGCATTAGTGTTGATGGATCATGTGTTGCGGTTTCGTGCGCAGTGCAATGTATTATATAAATAATGTAGCCTGGATGCAGCGAAGCGGAATCCAGGGTCAATTACAAGGGAGAAAAAATGCAACCAATTAATATAGCCATATTAGGCGCAACCGGTGTTGTCGGTGAAACAGCAATGGAAATTTTAGCTGAACGTAAATTTCCAGTAAAAAAATTATTTCCACTTGCGAGCAAGCGTTCGCAAGGTGCGACGGTAATGTTTAATAACAAACCTTATTTAGTGGAAAATGTTGCCGATTTTGATTTTAGTCAAGTTGAAGTTGCTATTTTTTCTGCCGGTGCAAGCGTATCAGAACTATATGCACCTAAAGCGGCAGCAGCAGGCTGTATTGTGATCGATAATACCTCACAGTTTCGTGGCGATGAAGATATTCCCTTAATTGTGCCAGAAGTGAATCCACACGCATTAGCGCAATATAAAAAACGTAACATCATCGCTAATCCTAATTGCAGCACCATACAAATGGTGGTTGCACTTAAACCCATTTACGATGCCGTGGGAATTACCCGCATCAATTTCGCCAGTTATCAATCCGTTTCTGGTGCGGGTAAAGAAGGGATAGAAGAACTGGCCGAGCAAACAGCCTCTTTACTAAGCGGTCGTAGTTTGCGACCTTCAACTTTTCCATTACAAATTGCTTTTAATGTCATTCCACATATTGATGTGTTTGAAGATAATGGTTATACCAAAGAAGAAATGAAAGTAGTGCGTGAAACTCGTAAAATTTTGAGTGACGAAAATATTATGATTAATCCGACAGCTGTGCGTGTGCCAGTTTTTTTTGGTCATGCTGAAGCTGTGCATATTGAAACGCGGGATAAAATCACGGTTGAGCAAGCACGTGAATTATTGAAAAAAGCTCCGGGTGTGACAGTTGTCGATGATCGCGTTGCTAAAGGCTATCCCACACCAGTGACACATGCAGTGCAAAAAAATGATGTGTTTGTTGGGCGCTTGCGTGAAGATATTTCACATCCACGAGGTTTAGATATGTGGATTGTTTCAGATAATGTGCGAAAAGGTGCAGCATTGAATGCAGTACAGATTGCGGAATTGTTGTTAGAAAAAGGATATATTGGTCATGACTGATTTACCTGTTCCATTATCCGCTGAACCTATTAAAAAAGGACAGCCCATATCGTTGACGGACGTGTTACCTACTTTTTCTAGCACTGAAATACCACCGGTCTATATTGAAAATACCCGTTTTGATGCGCGATGCTTTGAATACGCACAACCATTAACACATTTGGGTAAAGCAGGATTTATCGTCGATTATGGCTATCGGTTAGGGTATTTTCCGAGTACATGGCAAGGTCAACCCAATCGCAGTTTAACCTTCCAAGATTTACAACATTTATTTGAAATAGCAAAATCACGCTTGCGCAATATCAAGGATTTTAATCACTCGCAATTGGGACGCTGGAGCCTTAATTGGCGTATCGATGGCAATAATGCCGAGCTGATTGCGATGGTGAAAAAAATCTGGCTCGGCATGAGGAGACCGCCCTGTTAGAAAATGTATATTAAGCATTATAATATCGCTTATCGGTACAATTTAAAGAATCATTAGCAGCATTTTGTGATGTTATATGCGCATTGATTAATAGTGTAGAAATGCCATGATTTACTGTTAATGTTTTAATTAGTGAGTCAAAGCCATCACAATCGGAGCCAGGATTATCAGATAAATTGAGAGCATTCAAGCTTCTGTTACGCAATAAAGCGAGCGCTATTTCAATAAACTCATAATGACCCATCCCGGTATTTTTTAGCGATAAAACCGTTACTTGACAATTTGAATCCATCAATAATCGAGAAATTTCATTACTAATATTTGTAAACCTGCTACGGTAATATTATTAAAAGCACATCAACGTTCTTAGCAGAAGAAGACCGCGGACAAGCCGCAGTTTTAAGATTCTGTTCTCACGAAAACTTTTTTCAACTCGTTAACTATTCCTTAATGTTTACGCAGTATAATTACTTTTTTACTAAAAGCACATCACAAGAGAAACATAAATATGCTTGAGCCCATATTGATTGATTTAGAACAATTACTTCAACCCTCCCACGAAACTCCGGATTTGGAAAAACAAAGCCAGCTTTTTTTATTGCAGACATTATTGACTGCCGATAAGGTTGAGAAATGCCAGGTTCATAAGAAAGTTATTACCGAGCCTAGCAAGGAAGATGGTAAAAAAAATGAAAGTGTTCATTATTCAATTGAAAAAGTTCTCTATGGAAGAGAAGGGAAACACGAACGTTATAAAAGTGAAAGTATAAGAAAGCATGCGCTAGAAAGTAAGACTAAAAATAGAATCATTTTTAGTCTTAAAAAAATTGATGAAAACATTAAGCAAAAGTTTGCGACAAATTTCCCCGGAATCACATTTCCTGATGCGGTTAAGTTATCTAAATCTTTAGCGTTTTTACCGACCAAAAATCGTGAAGGTTCAGCTGTTGCGAACAAAAAGCATTATGTAGTCGTTGATGAGCAGGTTTTAGGAAAGGGTGAGCAAGGTAAAATTAATAAAGTACTAGGGGTCGTGACCATCGATCATGATAGTTCTATCTCTCTTCAGCAAACAGATGACTATATATTAAAAACGATCAAACCTGTTGCAAAAAAACCAAAATTAGCTACAAAAATACAAAAACAAGAAGCCGAAAAGAAGAAGCGGAAAATGTTGTATTATGCTTTGCGAGAACCCTATGCAGTTGATAAGACAGACTTTGCCGATTCAGAAACTCAATGGCTAGCACATGTAAATAAAAAAATTCCTGAAGCTGTAGAATCAGAAATCACGGAGCCACAAAAAGAATTTTTTCAAGTAAGAGTGGATACGCTAGCCAGATCGACTAAAGTGCGGCATTTAGAAAAGTTTGTTTCTGGTGAATCAGTGGAAAGTCTATTATTAGAAAATAAAATAGCCAATTGCACCAATAAAGAAAAACTAACTAGTTTAAAAAGTTTGGCCCAAGATTTACAAAAGCGGTTCCATAATCACAACATTATTCACCATGATTTACATACTAATAATTTATTAATGGATAAAAATAAAAATATTTCCATTGTTGATAAAGGTTTATTTCGTGAAGCAGGGGAGCAATCGGTAGAGTGTAATTGTGCTCCTGGCGCTGCTCCGCCTGAGTTGATCCTATCATGGAGGACTAAAAGTACAAATACAGTGAATAAAACCATAGATGTGTATAGTTTTGGTGTGATAGCAACACAATTTTTTTATGAAAATAAATTTCCATTGCAGCAATATTATTATCTCAATGCTTCTATTCCTAATCTTTCTAGAGCTGAGTTTGTTCAGATTAATGGTTCCTCCGAGCCGACGCAAGCAGAACATTATATCAATAACTTTTTACTTTCGTTGTTGAAACCCGATCCAACCAAGCGTCTCCAAGATGCAACGGCAATTATAACCGCTATTGAAAAATTGGAAGCAGATTTGCTAGCATTAGAGGTAAAGCCAACAAATTTAGCTAGCAGCGCTGGATCTGAACTTGATTTTTCTAGTGCGCAAGCATCACCACTGCCAGTATCCTCTTCGCCAGAGCTAAATACATCTTTACTTCGTAATAGCATATTTTCGATACCGCCTGATATTTTTCATGATCAGGAAATCGGCGATGAACAGAATGGAGGCTACACTACATCCGCAGCAATTCGTTAATGCTGGTTTTTTCGCGGGTTCTGGCGTCAACTTGTTTCACAATCACAGCGCAATATAAGCTATGTGATCCATCTGCAGCGGGTAAACTACCTGAGACAACGACAGCGCCGGCAGGGACACGGCCATAGTTGATTTCGCCAGTTTGGCGGTTATAAATACGTGTGCTGGAGCCGATGAATACGCCCATACCAATGACTGCACCTTCTTCTACAATCACGCCTTCTACAATCTCGCTACGTGCGCCGATAAAGCAATTATCTTCGATAATCGTTGGCGCCGCTTGTAAGGGTTCTAATACACCACCAATGCCCGCACCGCCGGACAAATGTACATTCTTGCCGATTTGTGCACAGGAACCAATGGTCGCCCAGGTGTCGACTAATGTGCCACTGCCAACATGGGCGCCTATATTGATGTAAGAGGGCATTAAAATGCAATTGGGAGCGACGTATGCGCCTTTTCGCACTAACGCATGCGGTACAATGCGAGAGCCTTGCGCGATGAATTCTGCGCGATCTAAACCAGCATATTTTAGCGGAACTTTATCATAAAACTGCGTGTAACCCGCATCGATGATTTGATTGTCGTGTGATCGGAAATACAATAGCACGGCTTTTTTTAACCATTCATGCACGTGCCAAGTGTGATTAATTTTTTCAGCAATACGAACTTTACCTTGATCCAGCAATTCAATCACCGTTGATACAGCTGCCTGTGTGGCATGATCAATATTGTGTGGCGTGATTTCACTGCGGCGTTCAAAAGCGATTTCGATTTGCTGTTTTAAGGTGTCGAGATTATCCATACGATGTTAGTCCTATCATAAAACGGGATGCCAGCCTTCGCTGGCATGACAAATTGAAAGTTATTCTCCACGTCGGCGTTTAGCTTCTTCTTCACGTACTTCTTCAGAACGTTTGATAGCTGCGCTAATCTGGCGTTCAAGTTCAACATCATAAACCTTCACTTTAGCAAACAAGCTATAGAAGGTTGGTACGACAAATAAAGAAAACAGTGTACCAATCGTCATGCCACCAACGATAACCCAACCGATTGCGTTACGTGCTGCTGCACCAGCGCCAGTAGCTAATGCTAGCGGTAATGCGCCTAACACCATCGCACCGGTGGTCATCAAAATAGGACGCAATCGCATGGATGCCGCTTCGATGGCTGCTTCGTGTTTCGACATACCTTTGTCCTGCATTTGATTGGCGAATTCCACAATCAAAATACCGTGTTTAGCGATCAACCCAATCAAGGTAGTTAAACCAATCTTGGTATAGATGTTTAACGTGCCTCCCGTCAAATGAGTGGTAATTAACGCGCCGGCCAAGGTTAATGGCGCAACGGCTAGAATAATGACTGGATCGCGGAAGCTTTCAAACTGCGCGGCTAGCAGCAAGAAGATAAAGATAACAGCAAAGAACATCACTTGAGTGAATGCACTCGATGCTTCAATATACTGTCGTGCTTGTCCAGCGAAGTCATATTGTATATCAGGCATGTTTTGTGTCACATAATCCACCAAGAATTTAAGTGATGGGCCCAACGGATAATTCGGCGCGTTATTTACCAGCAATTGCGCTGACGGTAATTGTTGGAAGTGGTTAATACTTAATGGTTCCACATCTTCACTGACGGTCACTACCGTTGATAATGGAATGAGTTTTCCACCTTGGCTACGCACATAAATTTGATCGATACTATTAGGATTAGCCGCAAAATCAAAGTTGGCGGTATATTCCGGTACCACGTAATAACTGCGATCTGCCATCGAAAACTGTACGTTTTGCGGTTGCCCAAACATAGCAGCCAACGAGTTGGTAATATCGGAAACCATAATACCCAAATCACCCGCTTTATTTCGATCGATCACTAGTTTTACTCGTGGTCGATCATAGTGATAATCGGTACTCACATTTAAAAATCCCGGATTTTGGCTGGCAGCTTGCATTAATTGCTGAATCGCGGGTAACAGTCTATCGCTATCTAAGGATTTCAATACAAACTCAATTGGAATAAAACCACCCGATGTTGGAAGAGGTTGTGGTTGAATGGGGAACACTGGCAGACCGGGAATCGCCCACAGTTTAGGTAATAAGGATTGCTGAATTTGTGTGGCTGAACGATCGCGTTCATCCCAATTGACTAAATTCAAAATCGATATCGCTTGAGAAGGCGTATTACCAAAACCATTAATAATCAGTGCATGCGATTTTTCAGGCACAGAGTTAAAGATCGGGATCATCATATCGCTGTAATGTTGAGTATATAATATATTCGCGGAAGAGGGACCTTGTGCCCACCCGAAGATAACGCCTTGATCTTCATTGGGCGCCAATTCTTCTTGGGTATTATAAAATAAGTAAATACAGGTCAAATATAAAATGGCAGCACCGCCGACTATCCACCAGCGATATTGCATGGCGTGACGGAGCAAGGTTTTGTAACGAGTGATGATACCGGCAAAGACATGGTCAATTTTGTGAGTAAAACTGTTGGGATTGTCATCGTATTTCAAAATACGCGAACACATCATGGGTGAGAGTGTTAAAGCAATAAAACCAGAAACGATCACTGCGCCTGCCAAGGTAAAGGCGAACTCAGTGAATAAAATACCGGTTAAGCCGCCAGTGAAACCTAATGGTGCATACACAGCGGCTAATGTTAGCGTCATCGCCACAATCGCGAAGCCAATTTCACGAGCACCGACAATTGAAGCGGGAATCGGTTGTAAACCTTCTTCTAGATGTCTATAAATATTTTCCAATACCACAATCGCATCATCTACCACTAATCCAATGGCAATAACCCACGCTAATAAAGAAATAGTATCAATGGTGTAATTCAAGGCTAGCATGATGCCGCACACGCCGATGATCGATACCGGAATGGTGACGATAGGAATAAATACCGAACGAATAGAACCTAAAAACATGAAGATAACGATGATAACGAAAATAGACGCTTCGATCATCGTTTTATACACTTCTTCAATCGAAGCAGAAATAAAAATGGACGAATCATAGGCTATTTCAAGTGAAAGCCCCTTTGGCAATGATTTTTCAATACCGGGTAACACTTTGCGAACTTCATCTGAAACTTGCAGCGGGTTAGCATCAGAAGTAGGAATAATTCCGATTACAGTTGTTTGATGACCATCAACTAGTGCGGATGTATTGTAATTAATCGATCCTAACATAGCATTACCGACATCTTTTAAACGTACAATATTGCCATTATTAGATCGAATCACCATGTTATTGAATTCTTCGGCTGTTTTCATATCCGAGTTGATGGTGATATCAAATTGCTGATATTTGTTGTAAACAGTTCCAACCGGTGCTTGCAAATTTTGTTGACGTAATACGGCATTGACATCAGCGGGAGTTAGGTTATATGCCGCTAACTTTATGGGATCAAGATTCAAGCGCATAGCGTATTGGCGTTCACCATAAATAGTGACTTGACTCACACCATCCATGCTGCCTAATACGGGCTGTATAGCGCGAATAATATAATCGGTTACCGCTGAAGGACTTAACTCATCGCTATTAAAAGCAATGTAAAGCACAGGTTGCGCATTAGGATCATTTTTAGTAATAACTGGATTTTGTACTTCTTTCGGCAACTGCCACATGGTGGATTGTACTTCGTTGGCGATGTCAGTGATTGCAGTTTCAATCGGATAACCTAACATCAAATTTACAACGATATTACTAGCGTTTTGTACGCTAGTGGAGGTCATATAATCAATGCCTTCCACGCTACCGATATTGCTTTCTAATGGAGTAGTGACGAATCCCGCCATCAAGCTACCGCTAGCGCCAGGATAGGTTGTTTGCACCTGAACTACGGAGGTTGAGATCAGTGGAAATTGTCGCACAGGCATTTTAATAAAAGCAGCAATACCACTGACTATTAGCATCAGGCTGAGCGCCATAGCGAATACAGGGCGACGGATAAAAATATCGGTAAAATTCATTTTAATAAGTTCCTGATTCGACGGATGATTACAACGTAAAGATAAAACACCGGTCTATTTTACACTCGTATGGGTTTGTTTCGTGTTCGTTTTTTTCGTTGCATTAGCTGCAGGAGCTTGAGTAACTGGAGCCGTTGTTTTGGGCGTATTTGTCGGCTGAGTTGATTTCAAATTGCTAGGTGCGCTAATGCTGGGTATAAGGGAGTTTTTATTGCTGTTACCGTTCGCTTTGGGCAAGGGTGTCACAGTTTCTTTTTCAGGTGAGGTAGAGGTTTCTGTGTCTGGTGAAGTAATCACTTTCTCCTGTGGAGCTTTTTGTGGTGGATAGGTTTTAGTGGGCGCAGCGATTACCGCTGAGCCATCAAATACCTTAACTTGTCCGGCTGTAATAACAACATCACCCGCGTTTAATCCGGATTTAATTTCTATCATATCACCGAGACGCTCACCCACAGTGACTTGGGTTTTCACAGCTTTATTATCGACGACCTTATACACGTATTGACCCATCGGGCTATATAATGCAGCGGTTTGGGGTACAGCGACGACAGGATGAGCCGCCCCGACGAACATCGTTACACTCACGTAGGTTCCTGGAATCAGACTATCATCAGGATTAGGAATTTTTGCCCACATGGAGTAGCTGCGAGTATCCAATTCCACCGCCGAGTTAAAAGCGTAAACAGTGCCTTTATAAACGGTATTTGGCATAGAACTCGCGGTAATTAACGCTTTATCGCCTATTTTTAGTTTATTAATAGCATTATCAGGTACGCTATATTGCACTCGCAACGGATTCATTTGTTGTAAATTAACCAGATCCGTGCCAGCGGTGACATAATCACCAACATCCACTTGTTTCAAACCGATGCGTCCTGAGAAGGGGGCAACGATATTATGTTGTGCTAGATTGGCTTTGGTTTGTTCCAGTGTTGCTTGGGCTTCTTGCAAAGCAGAAGTATATTGATCGAGATTTTCTTTCGATACGACGTGTTTTTCATATAAAGCGATGGCTCGGTCATAATTTACCTGTGCTAAATCCAGAGCCGCTTGGTTGTTTTTCAATTGAGCTTCGAGGATATCAGGGTAGATTTGGAAAAGTGGGTCACCTTTTTTAACATCGGTGCCGGAAACAAAGTAGATATGCGTGATTCGACCACTAACTTCGGGCTTAATCATTACCCCTTGGATAGCCGAAATAGTACCGGTAGAATGAATCTGTTCTTGCCATTGTTGCAGCTCGGCTTTCGCCACTTCCACCGGGGCGGGCGGCATGCCTCTATGGCCACCTTTACCGAAGAAATATCCATAAATAGACATACCAATATAATAAAGGACCAGTAAAATGACTGCGAGGATAGCAATATTAATGACTGTACGGCGTCGGGACATCTTTTACTCACTTATATGCTTGAAATGCTTCAAAACCCATGACCCCAAATGCTGTCAATTAAATGACAATAAGTCAAGAGGTAAATATGTAACGTTTAACCGAATATCTTTGTAGCCTGGATGGAGCGAAGCGGAATCCGGGTTCCCTATTCGAGAAACCCGGATTCCGCTTCGCTCCATCCAGGCTACGGTTTTATTGCTGATTCCCTAATTATGTGGTATAAAGGCGCCTGCTAGACGAAAGTTAGCGTAAATAACACACACCTGTCGACACAGTACTTAGGGTGCTGGGTGGCTACCTCAGTAGTTATCTGGTTAAGTGCTGGGACAGATGGAAGCACAACCCTTAGGAGTTTTATAATGCAAATTAGCATGCGAGATATGTTACAAGCGGGTGTTCACTACGGACACCAAACCCGTTACTGGAACCCACAAATGGCGCCTTATCTTTATGGCGTTAGCAACAACATTCACATCATTAACCTTGAAAAAACTCAGCCTTTGTTTGACGAAGCCTTGAATTTCATCGGCCGTGTTGCTGCAGATAAGGGCAAAATCCTGTTTGTTGGCACTAAGTTTTCTGCCCGCGACATCGTGAAAGAAGAAGCGATTCGTTGTGGCATGCCTTATGTAAATAACCGTTGGTTAGGCGGTATGTTGACTAACTGGCGTACGATTCGCCAAGCGATCAAACGTTTGTTTGAGCTGGAAAAATTAGAACAAGATGGCACGATTGAATTATTGAAGAAAAAAGAAGCCTTAATGCTGGCGCGTGAAAAAGCTAAGCTGGAATTAAGCATTGGCGGTATTAAGCACATGGGTGGCTTGCCTGATGCGATATTTGTTATCGATGTTGGTCACGAAGATATCGCTATTAAAGAAGCTAACCGCCTAGGTATTCCTGTTATTGGTGTTGTCGATAGCAATAATACCCCAGCTGGCGTGGACTACATGATTCCTGGTAATGACGATGCGATGCGTGCTATTCGCCTGTATTGCCGTACTGTTGCGGATACTATCCTTGAAGCAAGGGAAGCTATTGCTGCATCTTTACCCGCGGCAGAGGCGGCAGCCGAAGCTGTTACCGTAAAAGTCGTGGCAGCTAAAGCGCCTAAAGCAGCAAAGGCACCTAAAGCTAAGGCTTCTGAAGCATCAGAAGAACCTAAAGAATCACCAGCCGAGTAATGTGAGGATAATCTTATTATGTCAGACACCCCAGTAGTTATTAGTGCTTCCTTAGTCAGTGAGTTGCGCGCGCGTACCGGTGCAGCAATGATGGATTGTAAGAAATTCTTACAATTGACTGGCGGGGATATTGAGAAAGCCATTGAAGAAATGCGTAAATCCGGCGCGGCGAAAGCAGCCAAAAAAGAAGGTCGTATTACTGCCGAAGGTATTATCGCCGTTGCAACGTCCGCCAATGGCAAAGCTACGGCGATTGTTGAAGTTAACTGTGAAACGGATTTTGTTGCTCGTGGCGACGATTTCCAAGGTTTTGCCAAACAGGTGGCAACACGTGCGATGGAAACCAAAACACACACAGCGGAAGCGCTTTCTGCCGTCACCTTCAAAGAAGGTCAAGCTGAAACCATCGAACACGCTCGTCAAGAGCTGATTGCTAAGATCGGTGAAAATATCACCATACGTCGAGTGACTTATCTAGAAACCGATCATATGGTGGCTAGCTATCTTCACGGTGGCCGTATTGGTGTGATTGTTGAATTACAAGGCGGAGATATTGATTTAGGCAAAGATATTGCCATGCAAATCGCTGCTAGCAAGCCACAAGTGGTCAACCCTGAACAAGTGGGTGCTGATCTGATTGAAAAAGAACGGGAAATTTTCACAGCCCAAGCGGCAGAAAGTGGTAAGCCAAAAGATATTATTGAAAAAATGGTTAATGGCCGTATCAGCAAATTCTTGGATGAAGTTAGCTTAGTAGGGCAACCATTTGTAAAAGATCCTGATGTCAAAGTTGGCGCAGTGTTGAAAAAAGCCAATGCTAATGTCATTCAATTTATTCGATTTGAAGTCGGTGAAGGCATCGAAAAGAAAACGGATAATTTCGTAGCTGAAGTATTAGCTCAAGCGCGCGGGAATTAAAATAGCAAAGTAGCCTGGATGTAGCGAAGCGGAATCCGGGATTCTCGAAAAGAAAACCCGGATTCCGCTTCGCTACATCCAGGCTACGTTAGGATCTAATTGCAGGGAAACCAACAACCACGAATGGAACTACCCAATGTTTAAACACGATAAACTAGTCTACAAACGAATCCTCCTAAAAATGAGCGGTGAAGCACTGATGGGCGATAGTCATTTTGGCATTGCACCACAAGTTTTACGTCGTATTGTGGTTGAATTGACCGAACTAGTGACTGCCGGTGTGCAAGTAGGATTAGTGATAGGCGGCGGTAATCTATTTCGTGGTGCAGCGTTATCCGAGGAAGGGTTAGGGCGTGTGACCGGCGATTATATGGGTATGCTGGCTACAGTCATGAATGCCTTAGCCGTGCGCGACGTTTTGGAAAGCGCGTCGATTCAAACACGAATTATGTCTGCCATTCCCATGTTGGGCGTGGTGGATCCCTATGACCGTCGTAAAGCGGTTTATAATCTTGAGCAAGGCCGTTTAGTTATTTTCGCAGCAGGAACAGGCAATCCATTTTTTACTACCGATTCAGCTGCAAGTTTGCGCGCGATTGAAATCGACGCGGATATTTTATTAAAAGCTACCAAAGTCGATGGTGTGTATTCAGCGGATCCCATGAAAAATGCGGAAGCCGTACGTTATGATCAATTAACCTATAATCAAGTGCTGGAACGGCAATTAGCCGTGATGGATTCTACTGCCATTTGTTTATGTCGAGATCACAACATGCCATTGCGGGTATTTAATTTGAATAAACCTCATGCTGTAAGAAATATTGTATTTGGAGAGCATGAAGGAACATTAATCAATTAATGGGGAATAACCATGTCAAGTAGCAAAGAAATTTTCACTCAGGCTGAAGAACGCATGAAAAAAAGCCTAGAAGCCTTACATAATAACTTAGGAAAATTACGCACTGGCCGCGCTAATATTGGGCTATTGGATCCTGTGCGAGTAAGTTACTATGGTTCAGAGACTCCATTATCACAAGTAGCTAGTATTACTATTACTGATGCACGTACCTTAACGGTGACACCGTGGGAAAAAGGCATGATGCAAGCGATTGAGAAAGCTATTATCGCAGCTAATTTAGGCTTAAATCCTTCTAGCGTGGGCGGTCAATCTATCCGTGTTCCTTTGCCACCTTTGACCGAAGAACGACGCAAAGATTTAATTAAAATTATGCGATCGGAAGGCGAAGATGCTCGCGTATCTGTGCGTAATGCACGACGTGATGCCAACAATCATTTGAAAGATCTATTAAAAGAAAAAATGATCAGCGAAGATGAAGAACATCGTAGCCAAGATAATATTCAAAAATTAACCGATAAATTTATTGCTGACATCGATAAGACTTTATCCAATAAAGAAGCAGATTTAATGGAGTTTTAGCCATCGCTACCTTACCTCGACATATTGCGTTGGTTATGGATGGCAACGGCCGCTGGGCCAAGCAGCGATTTTTGCCGCGGATTGCTGGCCACAAAGCTGGTATTGATGCTGCGCGCCGTACGGTGGAAGCAGCAGCAAACCGAGGCATCGAAGTCTTATCCTTATTTGCTTTCAGCAGTGAGAATTGGCGTCGCCCATCCGACGAAGTTGAAAATATTTTAAGTCTGTTTTTACAAGCACTGCAAATCGATTCAAAACGCTTACATCAAAATAATGTCCGTTTACGTATTGTTGGTAGCACACAAGCCTTTTCCACGAAGTTACAGCAAAGTATTCTTGATGCTGAAGCATTAACAGCAAAAAATACCGGATTAACATTGGTGATTGCCGCCAACTATGGCGGTCAATGGGATATATTGAACGCAACACAGCAGATTGCTAAACGCGTCGAGCAGGGTGAGATTAAACCAGAGGATATTGATGAAAATTTGATTATGCAACATTTAACGCTAGCGGACTTACCTTATCCCGATTT
>CAZULF010000047.1:0-5614 GCA_964621215.1 uncultured Legionellales bacterium
GCACCCTGCGTGATATGTTAATCGGAGATACCCCAGTTTTTTGGATGCAGGAACCCATCTACATATTTATTAGCGCATTAACGGGCTTTGTGATTTTTTTTATTGATGAACGTTTTGATGTACAAAGCAAAATATTATTAATTGCCGATGCGCTAGGTTTAGGGATCTTTGCTATTGCAGGGGCACAAAAAGCCCTGAGTTTTGGTTTACCCGGTGTGGTTGCAGTCATGATGGGCGTGTTGAGCGCAGTTGGTGGCGGAGTTATTCGTGATTTGTTATGCGGCGAAACGCCAATTATATTAAAACCTGAAGTGTATGCCACCGCAGCTTTAGCTGGGGCCTCAGTTTTTGTTGTCTTATATCTTTACGCACCCGATAAACACATTGCCGGTATCGCTTGTGCGGCTACGGTATTTTTAATCCGTTTGGGCACTATCCAATGGGGTTGGAGTTTACCCACACCAAGTTGGGTGAAGACAAAACGTAAGAAGACGTCGGTCAAATAAAAATCCTTTAAAGATTAAAAAAACAATGTTAAAATGTTTTTTTAATCCAAGGGATCTCCCATGCCAACAGCCAAAGGCTTCTCATTAATCGAAGTCATGATCAGCATCGTTATATTTTCAGTTGGATTACTGGGTCTTTTGCGATTGCAAACGCTGAGTCTGCAACATGCCTACAGTGCGATGCTAACGAGTCAAGCAGAAAGTCAGCTGGTTGATATGGCCGATCAATTAATGATTACTGCAATACCGGATATTAGCCTTTGGAATAATGAAAATAATCTCTTATTGCCTCAAGGCAACGGTGTTCTATACGGCGCAGCGCCACATTATCAATTACAGCTTTTTTGGAACTTCGAAGAAAAACAAAATCAATTGAGTCTACAGGTCGAGATATGAAAGGTTTCGCTTTATTGGAAGTGATGATCAGTTTAGTGTTGAGCTTGATCATTGTTTTCGGTATATATGAAGTTTATCAATCGATAGAAAATACTTACCGTTATTTACAAGCTTTAGTGTACTTGCAGGAAAACGGGCAAATGGCATCGTATTTATTGCGGAGCGAATTGAGCATGACAGGTTATGTTGGTTGCCGCAAAATCGAAGATGTTTTTCTTCGCGATAATACAAAATTAATAGCTATACAAGCTTATGATGCTCATTCGGTTGCATCCTTGTCACATGCAGTAGCAAAACAAATAGTACCAACCACTGATGCGGTGTTAGTACGCTACTTATCATCTCATCACGCCACATTATTAAATGCTATCACAACGCCGACAACACAAATACATATTTCCGACGCCCCTACGCTTAAAGATAAACAATCACTGATCATAGCAGATTGTCATCACGCAGATAGAATTACACTAGTAGGCAGCAATAATTATAACGGACAATGGTTGCAAATCGATCCGGCAATCACGCAGTATGATGAAGGTAGTTATGTTGGAGAATTAATTTCATCATTATTTTATATCGGTAACACCGGACGTGTTAATAGTGCAGGTGATCCGATTTCAGCATTATATGTACATCACATGCAAGATCGTGATGAAGAATTAATTGAAAACGTTGACCGCATGCAAGTACAATATGGCGTGAACAGCAATGCAGGAGAGTTACAATTTTATTCAGAACATGCTATTTCTGATTGGGAGAAAGTACAGGCCATTTATATTCATCTATTACTCGACAGTGGTGAACCAGCATTATCAAAACCGCAGCATTTATCTTGGAAGGGTAATAATGAGGAGGCACCGGATCGACGTTTATATAAGAATTGGAACGTGATCGTGGGATTACCCAATCGATGAAAAACACTCAAGGAATAGTATTAGTCACGGTGATGACTTTTTTGTTGGTATTAACATTGTTAGCAATTGGAGCATTAGATGCCAGTGTGTTAGCTATTAAACAAAGCGCACAACAATGGCAATTTTGGCACGCACGACAAGCCGCCATTTCAGCGAATAAAAGACAGAATCATGCTGTTGAAAGGGGGCAATCGCTTAAATGTAGTGTGTCATTTAGTATTAATGATCATTACTGGCAACGTGACCCTACATTTTGGCTATCACAACCTGCATGCATTACCCGTGATGCAACCATAAGCAGTTATTCTGTTGTAGAAAAACTGCCGGATACTTTATGCCAAATAAATGCCAATAATCAAACTATTGAATTTGCATTCTATCGCATCACAACGTTTACCCAATCGACTCATGCCGCTCAATTTTTAGTACAAAGCATCATCACTCAATCAGCAATATCACAAAAAACTTGTCACAATCCTGAAGCCCGAGTAAGCTTGGGCCTACAATCATGGCGGATGGAGTAAAAGCATGAGCAGCTTCAAAGATAAAATCATATTCATTACCGGATCTTCTCGCGGTATCGGCCGAGAAATTGCGTTAAAAGTCGCACAAGAAGGTGCGACGGTGATTATTACCGGTAAAACGGTAGAACCTAATGCTAAATTACCAGGAACTATCTATACCGTTGCGGAGGAAATTGATCAAGCCGGCGGCAAAGGCGTCCCCTTAGCATTAGATGTGCGCGATGAAATGCAGATTCAAACTGTGATTGAGCAAATCGGTAAGCAGTTTGGTCGTATTGATGTGTTAGTCAATAATGCGAGTGCCATTCAACTCACTTCCACAGTGGACACGCCTATGCGTCGTTTTGATTTAATGTTTGATGTGAATGTGCGTGCTACATTTGCTTGTGGTAAAGCGGCGATTCCTTATTTAAAACAAGCAAAAAATCCACATATTTTAACTTTATCCCCACCGTTGAATCTTGATGCTAAATGGTTTAAGGGTAATTTGGCTTACACTATTTCTAAATACGGTATGAGTATGTGCACTTTAGGTTGGGCAGAAGAATTACGTGAGTTTGGTATAGCGGCAAATTCGTTATGGCCGCGCACGACGATTGCCACTATGGCCATTAAAGCCCATTTTCCCCCAGAAATTTGGGCGGCTAGCCGTCATCCAGCCATTGTTGCCGATGCTGCTTATTGGATCCTGTCACAAAATAGTCGTGAAGTAAGCGGTAATTTCTTTATTGATGAAACGGTATTACGCGATGCAGGTATCACGGATTTTGCTCACTACGCGTTGGACCCGGCTGCAAAATTATTTCCAGATTTGTTTTTGTAAAGTGTCATCCTCTGACGGGGCGTGTCATCCCGAGTCTTAATATTGTCATCCCTCGCTACGCTCGGGATGACAATGTCCACTACGTCGCCGGAAAATTAGTATCTTTCTGCAAATAAAAACAAGGAATTAATGCCAATAACGGATATAAACAATTCACCAAATAACACCAGAAAAAAACCTGCGGTGAATACAGATTCTCACCAAACTGTCGTGAAATAAAAAACAGTAATGTCGCAGTAATTGCAATGGCGCAAGCACCAGAAAACTGTTGCATGATAGTTACGATCGACGTTGCTTGACCAAATGATTTCGGCGGCATATCGAGTAATGCTAACGGCCCCAATTGGGTAAACAACATTGACGATATCATTCCTTGAGTAAACAATATGGGAGCTAATAAAACAAAAGAACGTGGTTGGCAGAACCACATCATAGGTAAGCTGACAAAGAACATACTCGTTAGGCTAATCAGCAAAATAGGTTTAAATCCAAATCGTGCGATCCAATTTCGTATGGGTAAGCTTTTTGCCGTCATGAGTCCAATAACATAAGGAATAAAAAGTAGCCCTGACACAAGAGGACTTACATCCCATACCATTTGCAATAATAACGGCAAAATAAATGAAATAGGTGAAATAGCAAAGCGTAATATAAAGCTAGAGCTTATGCCAATCCAAAAGGTATTGATGCGAAACAATCGCCAATTAAAAATAGGATGTTCTTGCTTTTTGGCCCACCAGAAATAACTCATTAAAAACACTAGCGCCAGACTCATCCAGATGAATGCCAATTGCCAATGATCAGGTCCTTCTCCCATTACCGCTAAACCGTAGGTTAAGCTTGCCATGAATCCACCAAACAACATAAATCCATACCAATCAAAACTAGCGGGTTTTTCAACGACTTCATTCGGTAATAAACGCCATGTGGCTAGAATGCCGATGATACCGAAGGGCACATTCACCAAAAATATCCAGTGCCAACTGGTGACCATTAAAATTAACCCACCAATAGTGGGTCCTAATGCTGGGCCGAGTAGTGCAGGAACGATGGTCGCACTAAATGCGCGCATCAGATCGGCTTTAGAATAGGTGCGCATTAATATCAATCGCCCCACCGGCAACATCATCGCTGCGCCTAAACCTTGTATCACACGCGCCATAATTAATATGGTTAAATTAGGTGATATGCCGCAGATAATAGAGCCAACAGTGAAAATACCCAGCGCACTCATAAACACGCGCCGCATTTGAAACCGATCAGCCAACCAACCACTTATAGGCACAAAGATAGCTAAACTGATTAAGTAACTCGTCAACGCCAATTTCATGTTAATCGGGTTGATTTTAAATGATTCGGCAATGGTCGGAATCGCAACCCCCACGATGGTACTATCCAACCCTTCCATAAACATCGCCACCGCCACAATTAAAGGAATAAAACGTGAATGTAACGGCTGGCTAGATAAGGCTTTGGTTGATTTATTCATAACGACTCATTAAATAACAATTTTGCGCCAATGGTACCGGATTTCTATGCTCTCAGGTAGACACTATGTGCTATCGGCTCAAATTCCATCAATTTTTGAGCCGATAGGGGCTAATTATCGGCTCAAGTGTTCGGTTTCAAGGCTGATGAATCTGTTAGATTATTATTAAAATTCGGTCCTATATTGCTATAATTTTGAAAAAATCGATATAAATTTTATTTAGTTGATAATTTTTGTTTAAAACGAATAAGTGCATCAACTGCTTTAAAAGCGGAAGAATACGCCGAAATACAAGCATCACTACTATCGATTTTCTCAGCTAACTCATCCAATGTTGATCCGCTAATGATTCCATTACCCACAATAATCTGATTGAGAGCAAATTGACTAAAACAAGTTTTAATATGTGACTGAATATAATCAAAATGATCTTGATTGCTTTTAAGCAGTAAACCCAATGCAATAAAGCCATCAAATTGCTTTTTTGTTTGATATGCTTGAATTACGAATGGGATTTCATATGTGCCAGCGTCTAATATCTCAGTTTCAAAGCAATAGTCAGTTTTCTTGACAACTTCAATACAATGATTCAGTTGTCTTGCAGATAATTCCTTATGCACTTGAGAGGAAATGATTAAAATGCGACTCATATTGATTTAACCTTTCATTTTATTTTTCTTGAATTGAATCAAGTAATCTACTGCACGAAAAGCTTCGTTAACCCGCTCTGTCTGCGTTACTCTCGATTGGAGTATCTCCATGCTGGGTGCAGAAATAATGCCATTACCCATCAATAGTCCATTCATAGAAAATTGAATAAAGCATTCTTTAATATGCTCCCAAATAAATTCGTAATGATCCGTACTTCCTTTTAAAAGTAGACTTAATGGAATATATCCATCAAAAGGATGATGCTGATGGTAATGTCGCATAACAGCGGGTATTTCATAGGTACCCGC
>CAZULF010000047.1:5624-16027 GCA_964621215.1 uncultured Legionellales bacterium
GGTTTCAACTTGATACTCATAGGGGGATTGCTTTAAAAGCTGCAAACAGCTGTCTAACTGTTGCTCTGCCAAACTTTCATAGTAATTTGACCAAACAACTAATATTTTGGATTTTGACATTTGATTTCCTGATGCATATAAAATAGGATTAGTTCGAAAACGATGGTTTTATAAACATCGCCGATATGTTAAAAACATAATTTCAAAACCATCAAGAGCATGCTTAAATAAGCGTCTATTAAGACTACGTTGATAAGCTCAATTATTCAAGTTAACTGAATATACTTTAAGATTTTAAATATTGCAATGATCTTACCCCATTTTCACATTCACTAGGCCTCCTTCAAATCCGTGAGTACCAGCGTGCATCATTCATCATATGACTTTTAATTCACGCTATCGGCTTAGGTGTTAATCTCCAGCAAGAACATGAACCAAATTAATCAAAAAATAGGTTTGGAACCTAAAATAGCTTCCGAACCTAATATTGTTTCCGAACCTGTTTCATGCTATTATAGGTTCATATTTCAGAAATAGAGAAGGTTCACTCAATATGGAATGGCAATCCTTTGGATTTAAAGAAGATCCACTCAACACATCGCCTATTACGAAGCCGACATTGGAGCTTTTTACAGGCCATAATGAAGAGATAAAAATATGCAGTAAAATGCTGACAGCACGAAATATCCGTATTGTGATAGAGGGAGCCAGGGGAGTTGGAACCACGTCTTTTGCTAATTATCTTCGTTTTAATGCGGAAGCCAAAAAACTGTATTTTACCCCTAGAACAGAAATTAAAGTCGAACAAGGCTGGCGTTCAGAAACATTGCTTGCGGCGATAATTAGCAATTTCATAAGAGAAATTGAATTGCATCCTAATAATGAAAAATTAGTGACTGATAAACGATTTGAATCAGCAAAGGCGCTTTCCTCTCGCATCGCAGAAACCTATCGTTCTTTTGGTATTGATGCATTCGGTTTCGGTGCTAATTATGGTAAGCAAGCGGGTATCGTAACACAACCTCTCATTGTGCCTTCACCTACTTTAGGGCATCATCTTGAAGATTTGGTCGCGCTAATTCGCGATGCAGGCTACAAAAACGGGGTATTATTACAATTGAACAATCTGGATATTGGTGAAATACATCCGGCAGAAGAAATGAAATATCTATTAAATGCGTTACGAGATTACACACAAATTGATGGTACTAGTTGGTTATTTGTCGGTGATCTGGGTCTTAGAAAATTTATAGCACAGCAAGTGGATCGCTTAGATGATATTATTTCTTATGAAGTTCAAATTAACCCCTTGCCAGTTTCCGATCTTACTAAAATGATTGAAAAACGAGTACAATTTTATCGTGAGTCAGACAAAGTAGAATTACCCATAGATCAAGCAGTCATTTATTACCTTTACCAAATAACTAAAGGACGATTAAGATATGTTTTCGGACTTTTGTCTCGTCTTATGAGTCGACTTTATGTTGGTGATTTAACTGATAAAGTCACATTGGATATTGCGAAACCAATGTTAATGAAACTAGGTCAAGACAGAGTACGACGTTCGGATATTACACTAACAGAAGAAGAAGTATTACAATTACTTGTTACATATCCTAGTGCAACATCTGCTATGATGACAAAACAGTTAAATAAAACTTCGCAATATATAGGTCGCGTATTAAGCAATCTTGTGGCTAAAGGGTTAGTTTCATCCCACAAAGAAGGTCGGGATCATATTTACACTGCATCTATCGATGCAGTGATTGCTTATACGGCTTACTAGGATAGTAAGGTTAAAGTGGTGGAAGCCAAGACTTATTGCACAAATTTGTGAGCTGAATCCTGACTATTCTTACAAACTAAACTCTTCGCCCAGATAGACTTCGCGGACTTGTTTATTCTCTAGAATGGCCTGTGGCGAGCCCTCGCAGATAATACGTCCTTGGTTGACGATGTAACCGCGTTCGCAGATGTCTAAGGTTTCGCGCACGTTGTGGTCGGTGATGAGGACGCCGATGCCGCGGTCGCGTAAATGACTGATGATGCGTTTAATGTCGATGACGGAAATGGGATCCACGCCCGCGAAAGGTTCATCGAGTAAGATAAATTTAGGTTCAGTCGCTAACGCGCGGGCGATTTCCACACGGCGGCGTTCACCGCCGGATAAGCTGATGCCCAAACTGTCACGGATGTGATTAATATGAAACTCATGTAATAAGTCATTTAATTTTTCTTGTCGTTGTGCTTTATTTAATTCAGGACGTAACTGCAAAATCGCCATAATATTATTGGCGACAGTGAGTTTGCGAAATACAGAGGCTTCTTGGGGCAAATAACCGATACCACGACGAGCCCGTTCGTGCATGGCGAGTTGCGTAATATCTTGCCCATCTAGGGAAATAGTACCGCCTTCACTTTTGACTAAGCCAACAATCATATAAAAGCTAGTCGTTTTCCCCGCACCGTTGGGACCTAATAGTCCTACAATTTCGCCGCTGGAAATGGTTAAAGACACTTCTTTAACAACTTGACGGCCTTTATACGTTTTAGACAAATTATTTGCGATTAATTTAGACATTACTTTGAGGCCTCTAATTTATTCGGTTGTATGATAATTTCAGTCCGACCCTTACTTTTTTGACTATCAGTTTTAGTCACCAATAATTGTTTTTCTAAGTCATATTCTAAATGCGGACCGGCGATGGAATTTTCACCCTGAGTCACATGCGCATTACCCAATAATATAACATAGTGCTTTTGTGGGTAATATTCGATAGTTTCTGCCGTAGCGACCAGGGGTGGTTTACCCACATCGGTCATACTTTCATACGTAGCAATATTTCCAGCTTTACCCACTGCAATAGCTTTTACTACGTGGCTCTTTTCATCACTATACGTGGTGAGTTTATCTGCAGTGACGTGAGTCGAACCATGATCAATTTTCACATCACCGGTGAAAATGGAAATGCCTGTTTCTTTATTTAATTCCGCCGTATTGGATGCAATAAATAATTTTGCGTTTTTGTCACTGGGCAATTCAGCTATCGCGAGCATAGGGAAAATTAAAATAGAGAATAATACAGCGCTGAAGGCAATTCTCGTCGTCCCGCGATTTATTCGCGGGATCCAGGGTATGTCGATGCGTTCTGGATCCCGCGGACAAGCTGCGGGACGACGGTTTCTTCGGTAAAATAGGTTTTTTGTTTGGTGCAGAGACCAAAAAAAATCATTTCTAAAGGGGTTTATTTTTTGCTTTGCTAGCATCATATTCTCCCCGCGCTTGATTGAGTAACTCAACTCGCTTCTCCTTGAAATAAATTTTCATTCCGACGGAATGCACTACCAATCCTGGTTCGATGAATGTCACAGGTTCATCTGTTTCTGCATAATTCTGACTAGGATAGACAATCAAGCGTGAAGTAGTAATGCGCGTGTCATTATTCATTGCGCCCTCGGGCTCATGAATATTGACATCGTCCCATAAAATTAATTTTTTAGTACCATGTATCGACTGTCCATGATTGGCGGTAATATCCCACGGTTGTTTTTCTGTAGCAGAATAGGAAATGATATGAGGTTTATCATAGAACGCGGTATCATCTTTAGCATAATGTACGATTTCGGATGAGATAAATTTATTATGTAATTTGCCGGTGTTGTCCGTTTCAATAGCAACAACATCATGAGCGATAAAATCAGGTAGGGAATCATTTTTTGATGATACAAAGGTTGTTTGTTGGGTTTGTTTTAATAACCAACCAGTATAAACGACAAGAAGAAATAGTGCGCCAATGATGACAAGGTTCCAGCCACTAATTCGCAATGAGCCGATCATCAACGTAAAAACCTTTCTTCAATCGCGGGCCATAATCCATGTGCTTTTAAAATTAAATCACACACTTCTCGCACAGCGCCCTGACCACCTGCGGTAGGGGTTTGCCAATCGGCATGTTGTTTCACTAAAAAAGTGGCATTGGCTACGGCAACGCCTAAACCTACTCGTTTAATTAATGGCAAATCGGGTAAATCATCGCCGACATGGGCTACTTCATCAGGATGTAATTTTAATTGTGTTAATAGTTCTTCGAAAGCACTTAATTTGTCAAATTGCCCTTGATACACAAATGGAATTTTTAAATCTTTCATTCTTTTTGTCACCAAGGGAGAATTACGTCCAGTAATCACAGCCACGTGTAAATTATTTTCAAGTAATAATTGAATGCCTAAACCATCTTGCACATGAAACGCTTTAATTTCTTCACCACCATCAGTAACAATGATTTGTCCATCGGATAAAACACCATCAACATCAAGAATTAATAATTTAACGCGTTTAGCTTTGCTCATTAGAGTCGGGCAGTGTTTTGACATGATTAAATCACTCCTGCGCGGAGTAAGTCATGTAGATGTACTATGCCAACAAGTTGTTGCTGATCATTGGTTACAACCAGCGAGGTAATCTTAAACTCTTGCATCATACGCAAACCTTCTGCGGCTAATAAATTAGGTGCTATGGTTTTACTATTGCGAGTCATGACATCACTTATACCTATATTTTGCAAATTTTCACCACGATCCAGTGTGCGACGTAAATCACCATCGGTAAAAATGCCCAGCAGTCTGTTATGTTCATCAACAATGGTGGTCATGCCCAAACGTTTACGCGTAACTTCAACTAACGCTTCGCTCACAGTGATATCAGGAGATACTCGCGGCACATCATCACCTTGATGCATGACATCTGCCACGTGTAATAATAAACGTCGACCTAAATTTCCGCCGGGATGTGCCATAGCAAAATCTTCGGCAGTAAATCCACGAGCTTGTAATAACGCGATAGCCAATGCATCGCCCATCACTAATGTTGCTGTCGTGCTACTAGTTGGTGCTAAACCTAGCGGACAGGCTTCTTGTTGAATGCTGATATCGATATTGATCGTTGCTGCTTGAGCGATAGTCGATCGGTTATTACCACATAGAGTGATCAAGGGAATACCCAACCGTTTAATCAAAGGCAAAATAAACACGACCTCATTGGTTTCACCAGAATACGATAAGGCTAAAACCACGTCTTTGCTGGTAATCATGCCCATATCACCATGACTTGCTTCACCAGGATGGACAAAAAAAGCAGGAGTACCAGTGCTGGCCAATGTTGCAGCTACTTTATTGCCAATATGCCCTGATTTACCCATACCAATAACAACAATACGGCCCTGGCAAGCGAGCAGATATTCGCAGGCTTTGGCGAAATCTGCATTAATACGCTCGCTTAATGCATTAACCGCCTTTGCTTCAATTGCAATCACTTCTTTGCCAAGTGCACAAAATCTGGTAATGTTGTCGTCTTTTGATTGCATAGGTGCTCCAATTTGAGACTTTACCCCCTCTTCTTTAAGAAGCAGAAGGGTAGCATTTGCTGTAATCTAGCCTAAACTTAAAATTCATGAGTAGTAAGTGTAAGGGAATATTGATAAGTGAGCAACAATAATACTTCGCCACTGGTAAAAATCCAGAATCTGACCTTTAAACGAGGCAATCGTATCATTTTTAATGATATCAGCCTCGAGATTCCGCGTGGAAAAATTACAGCAGTGATGGGCCCGAGCGGTACGGGTAAAACCACATTATTACAACTTATTGGTGGCCAATTAAAACCGCAATCAGGTTCTATTGAAGTGGATGGTCAAATAATTAGCAAAATGAACCGCCAGCAACTTTATGCTGTGCGCCGTGATATGGGGCTTTTATACCAAAGCGGAGCGTTATTTACTGATTTGGATGTGTATGAAAATGTGGCCTTTCCTCTGCGAGAACATACCAAACTAAGCGATTCCATGATTCATGATCTTGTGCTGTTGAAATTAGAGGCGGTTGGCTTACGTGGTGCTCGGCATTTGATGCCGCACCAGCTTTCAGGGGGAATGGCGCGCCGTGTCGCTTTGGCACGTGCTTTGGCGTTGGATCCACAGCTAATTATGTATGATGAACCTTTCACCGGCCAGGATCCTATTTCCATGGGCGTATTGGTGCGTCTTGTGAAAAAACTGAATGAAGTATTGAGTATTACCACCATCATCGTTTCGCATGATGTGCCAGAAACGTCTAGTATTGCCGATTATATTTACTTATTAGCGGATGGGAAAGTGGTTGGACAAGGTACGCCAGCAGAATTAAAAACCAGCGATAATGCCTATGTAGAGCAATTTATGCATGGTTTACCTGACGGTGCAGTACCCTTTCATTATCCAGCATCGACATTTTTTAATGATATTTTGGAGATTGAGACATGATTTCCCGTGTTTTTAATCAAATTGGGGATCGCATCGGCGAGCTAGGGCGTGTTGGTTTAGATGTTTGTCAGCAAACCGGTGATGCCGGTATTTTTCTGGCCCGAACGGTGTGCCGCAAACCTCATTGGCGTAAAAGTTTTCCCTTACTTCTACGTCAAATCTATAGCATTGGTGTTTTATCCTTACCGATTATTTTGGTGGCCGGTATGTTTATCGGTATGGTGGTGGCCTTACAAGGGTTCAATGTGTTAAACAAATTCAGCGCTATTGATGAATTAGGCCAAATGGTGGCATTAAGCGTGGTACGCGAATTAGGCCCAGTGGTGACAGCCTTGTTATTTGCGGGTCGTGCCGGTTCGGCATTGACGGCCGAAATTGGTTTAATGAAAGCAACTGAACAGTTATCCAGCATGGAAATGATGGGAGTTGATCCTTTAGGACATGTGATTTCACCGCGATTTTGGGCGGGTGCTATTTCTATGCCATTACTGGTTATTATCTTTTGTGCCATCGCGATCATCGGCGGACATTTAGTGGGTGTGAGCTGGCTCGGTGTTGACGGCGGTGCTTTTTGGAATAATATGCGAGAATCCGTTGATTTTCACGTTGATGTCGTGAATGGCATTATTAAGGGCATGGTTTTTGGTGTGGTAGTGACGTGGATTGCGGTATTTCAAGGATATACTGCCATTCCCACCGCCGAAGGAATTTCGCGTGCAACAACACGTTCCGTGGTGTACGCTTCGCTAGCTGTTTTAGGCCTAGATTTTATATTGACTGCAGTGATGATGGGGGGATGGTAAATTGAATACAAACAAGTGGATAGAAATGTTCGTTGGCATTTTTATGATTGCAGCGATAGTTAGTATGTCATTATTGGCATTCAAAGTGAGTAGCTTCAGTAACATGAGTGAAAAAAAGAGTTATGAAGTGATGGCTGAATTTGACAATATTGGTAGCTTAAAGCCACGTGCAGCTGTAACAGTAGCGGGTGTCAAAATAGGGCAAGTGTCGAATGTAAAATTAGATCCTACCAATTATAAAGCGCTAGTGACCATACGATTAAATGAGAATCACAGCAATATTCCGACTGATTCCGCAGCGAGTATTGTGACTGCAGGAATTTTAGGCTCAAATTATATTGCTATTTCTCCCGGTTTTGACGAGCAATTTCTCAAAAATGGCGATAGAATTCAAGAAACTCATCCCGCTTTGATTCTGGAAGAGATGATAGGTCAGCTATTATTTAGCATGAAAAAAGATGATGGGGACAAGAAAGAGCAAATATAAATTAATATGTAGCCTGGATTCCGCTTCGCTTCATCCAGGCTACAATTGAGGAGCAAAACTATGTTTAAACGATCAATTGCAACGCTGATACTCAGCTGCATCACTATGGTAGCTATTGCAGCACAATCACCGGTGGATTTACTGCAAAATGTATCAAACCAAATGATCGATAAATTAAAGCAAGATCAATCGACCATAAAAAACAATCCGCAACATGTTGAAAGCTTGGCTCGTCAAATTATATTGCCCCATGTTGAGATCACGACTATGTCACGATTGGCATTAGGTCGTGATGGCTGGTTAAAAGCAACGCCCGCGCAAAAACAGCAGTTTGTTAATCAATTTACTACGCTAATGATCCGCACTTACTCTAAAGCATTGGCTTCCTATTCTGACCAAACCGTTAAATTTTTCCCGATTCGTGGCAGTTTAAATGGTCAAACCCAAACGCAAGTCGATAGCAAAATTTTACAGCCTGGCGGTCCGGCGATTCCTATGAGTTACCGCATGGTGCTACGAGGCAATGACTGGAAGGTCTATGATATGAGTGTTGATGGGGTGAGCATGGTCCAAAGCTTCCACTCACAATTTGCGCAAGAGCTGAACCAGGGTGGCGTTGCAGGCCTGTTAAACGCCATGGTGAAGCAAAATGCCAGCAAGGAAAAAGCATAATGCCAGCTTTTACCCTAAATCAGCTCGATTCTTCTAAAATTCAATTGACGGGTGCGTTAAATTTCGATACTGTTCCCGCTCTTCGCACCCAGCTGATACAGCTTTTGCCCGCGTTAAATCCCATTGTTGTGGATTTATCCCAAGTCAATTTTTGTGATAGTTCTGGTGTAGCGCTCATGTTGGAGTGCTTGCGCCAAGCTAGGTCTGCACAAAAAAACATCATTTTTGAGCAAGCCCCAAAACAAATGCAAGCGATAGCGAAGATGACTGGAGTGGCGGAGTTGCTATTTACCGCTAATGAAGAAGTTGTCATGCCAGCGCAGGCTGGCATCCAGAAATAATTTTAAGTTGGAATTTCTATGTTAACGAAAGAAGAAATAAAAAAAATGCTAGAATTAGGGCTACCAGGTGCTATTATCATAGTTAACGGTGATGATGGAGTGCATTTTGATGCTACCGTTATCAGTGAACAGTTCACTGATCTTTCGCGAGTAAAGCAGCAGCAGCTGGTTTATCAAGTATTAGATGAGCATCTTCGCAGCGGCGCACTACATGCCTTGGCGTTGAAAACATACACCCCAACACAATGGGCCAATAGGGACAGCAACATATGAGTAAGTTAGTCATCGAAGGTGGAAAAAAATTACAGGGCGAAGTGGATGTTGCCGGTGCAAAAAATGCAGCGTTACCCATTCTTGCTGCGACTTTGCTCACCAACAAACCGGTTATCCTGCAAAATGTTCCTTTCCTGCAAGATGTCAGCACTATGCTGGAATTAACGGGTGGAATGGGTGCCAGTTTTCTGCGTAATGCGGATCATTCTATTTCGGTTGATTGTACCCATATTACACGTTATGAAGCGCCAGATAATTTGGTGCGAAGTATGCGTGCCTCTATTTTAGTACTGGGGCCTTTGTTATCCCGTTTCCGTACAGCAAAAGTTTCTCTGCCAGGCGGATGCGCGATTGGTGCTCGTCCAGTGAATTTGCACATCAAAGGTATGCAGCAATTAGGCGCTACTGTGCGCGTAGAAAATGGTTATATTTTTGCTTCGTGCGAGCAGGGCTTACATGGTGCGGAAATTATTTTCGATACGGTGACAGTAACCGGTACTGAAAATATTATGATGGCAGCAGTATTAGCCACCGGTCAAACTATTATTCGTAATGCGGCACAAGAGCCAGAAGTGGCTGATCTAGCGAATTTTCTTAATAGTATGGGTGCAAAAATTCAAGGCATCGGTACAAAAACGATTATCATCGATGGCGTGAAGGAACTTACAGGCAGCACGTATCGTGTTATGCCGGATCGTATCGAAGCCGGAACATTGTTAGCCGCTGCCGCTTGTACACGTGGGCATGTGACATTAAATAATATTGATCCTTCAATTTTAGAATCCGTGTTAGATAAGTTTAGAGAAGTCGGTGCAGATATTACCTGCACAGCAAACAGCATTACGCTAGATATGCAAGGGCGTCGTCCTCGAGCAGTCAGTTTTGCAACAGCACCTTACCCTGACTTTCCTACAGATATGCAAGCGCAACTGATGGCAGTGAATGCAGTTGCCGAAGGCGCAGCAACGGTAGTAGAAACAATTTTTGAAAATCGTTTTATGCATGCGCAAGAGTTAATGCGTATGGGTGCAGAAATTATCGTGCAAGATAACACTGCACGAATTAACGGTATTGATTATTTGCGCGGCGCGCGAGTTAATGCAACAGACTTACGCGCGTCAGCCGGTTTAATTGTCGCAGCGCTTATGGCAAAAGGTACTACTGAAGTTGCCAACATTCATCATCTTGATCGCGGTTATGAAGCATTGGAACAAAAGCTACAAAAATTAGGTGCGAATATTAAGCGCGAAGAATCCTACGAAACATCTGCTACTGAAGAAGAACAAGGCGATGGCGGTGGCGACAGCGTACCCGCTTCAGTTGATAATGGATTGCGTGCGATTGGTTAATTCCCTTCACTGTAGCCTGGATGAAGCGATAGCGGAATCCGGGGAACGTTTCTACTGACCTTGCAGCATGAAAGATCTTCAACGCCATAAATACGTCCCTGTAGACTCAGGTTCGGCATCCCTGCCTCACATGCTTCATGAAGACATTCATGCTGCAAGGTCTATATTTCTTTTTTCCTTCT
>CAZULF010000048.1:0-12942 GCA_964621215.1 uncultured Legionellales bacterium
GATCTCATTACCAAGGAGGATGCTTCTCACATGGATAAGTTAGGTAAATTAGCTGTATTAGCTGGCGTCAAAGATTACCCCGCTCGCATTAAATGCGCCACGTTAGCTTGGCATGCATTACACGCAGCGATACAAAAAGAATCGCAACCTGTTTCAACTGAGTAATGACGATGAACGAAGCAACACCTGAAATAAAAGAGACTCCCGAACATCCATTATATCATGCGGTAGTTGATGCATTGAAAACCATTTTCGACCCAGAAATACCGGTAAATATTTATGAATTGGGTTTGATTTATCATATTCGCATCGATGAAAAAAGTGAAGTCTATATTGAAATGACCTTGACATCACCTGGCTGTCCTGTCGCACAAAGCTTACCGCTGAATGTGGCGGATACGGCACGTGGGGTAGAAGGGGTCACCGATGCTCATGTTGAGTTGGTGTGGGATCCGCCGTGGTCGACTGATCGCATGTCAGAAGCGGCTAAATTGCAGCTAGGAATGTTTTAATCAAAATTTCGTAGCCTGGATGGAGCGCAGCGGAATCCGGGTTTTCTATTCGAGAATCCCGGATTCCGCTGCGCTCCATCCAGGCTACAATGGCTCACCCTATTAAGAGGAATATTCGAATTATGAGAACTGTATTTTGTCAGAAGCTACAAAAAGAAGCCGAAGGTTTAGAACGAGCACCCTACCCTGGCGAATTAGGCCAACGGATCTATGATCATATCTCTAAAACGGCTTGGCAGTCCTGGATTTCACATCAAACGATGTTGATTAACGAATACCGCTTGAGCATGTTAGAAGCCAAAGATCGTCAGTTTCTTGCCAAAGAGATGGAAAAATATTTTTTTGGTGAAGGAAGTGATAAACCGGAAGGTTATGTGAAGCCGGAGTGATGACAGATTGACTCAGGCCAAGTAGCCCGCATTAAAGTGCGATCGAGATAATCTTAATAGTCAGGTTCCGCCACGCACGTAATGCGGGCTCTCTCTCAGTCAGAAATTATATCCCTTAACTGCATGATCTTCCCACATTGTTAGTGTGCAGTCATGTGAGTTAGGTAAACCTATAGCCCAGACAGAGGTAACGTTGACGTTGTTGCAACAGACGGTGACAGAACTGCGGGGGAAGCATTAGTAGCTGGCGCATCGAAAAACGTTGATGAAGTGCAGCTACGTTTTGCGGATTCATCGTTTGTTTCAGCAGGTCTTTTTCTTCCTGTCAACTGTTTTGGTACCGGTGCGGGACATAGTGGTATATCATAGAAAGCTGCTACCTCCAAGTAGCTATCATCAGTTAAGTGTGGATTTTGTAAGATTTTCGCGCACTGACTCTTTGTAAAAGGTGATAGTGTAGGATCATTGATTATATTCACCTTTACTTGATTTAGATCCGCACCGCAGGCTAAAAAAAGTTTCAGAACATATACAACTTGTGGCTCTAGCAGGTCAGAAAATATTTTCCCATTTATCCACGTTGGGGTAGTACTCAAAGTCTGTATTGTCGGCAAGTATGCCACATATCGCTGTAAATAATAATTAAGGATATCAAGATAATTAGGCACGGGAAATTTTTCGACACAGTACAATATGAACCCAAGCAGATTGAGATTTAATTGTCTGCGACAACGAGTAAGAGGATATTCTGGGACAAAATAAAATGTCAATTCTAGTGGGGACATCGCGCATTGATAGCGATCATAGTATGCTGCTGTATAGGGGTCAAAACCATTCGAATTTTTCAAGGCTTTTTGAGCATATTCATTGTGTGTAAAATATAAAGCGACAAATAATCGTGGCGTGTATCCACCCAACTCTGGGAGGGCTTCATCTGGTTGTATGAATTTTTTACTCACGAGATCCCATATAGGGCAGGCTTCGCGAGGTACACTATAAGGCCGGATACTATACTCGGGCTCCATCCAACTTTTAGTTATTGCTATGGATGACCGTCGCAATATTTGCAACAATGTTAATGACGGACCGATAGGTGTTGCATCAGTCTTACCACCATATTTTGCCATTAAAGCAAACGTTTTAACCCAGGCGTTTTGTGCAGCCACATGCATGGGAGTGAATCCTGCATTATCTGTCGCTACAATAACATGATTGGGGTCGGCACCGGCGTTTAATAAGCATGTTAGCAGATCCAGCGAATGCTCATGGCAAGGGTAAACTTGACTATCAAGTTCAGGATTGAAATAAAGGCTATCAAATTCGCCTGACGTAAAATGACTGCGTCGATATAACAAAAGCGCTAGATAGTGGTTCATTACCAACTGTTTGGCCTTTTTCTGCTGTGCTAAGAATTTTCTCGTGTTAGGTAAACAACCTATTTCTCTAGAGGCTACAACGTCATAAACCGATACACCTTGATCCGGTAACTGCAATAAATAGCTCAGCAAGTCTGGATTCTGGGCCAGACTTTTAATAATAAAACATATTGCAGCATGAATATTATTGGGTTTCCCATTTTCAAAAAATAGAGGCCAGAGAGCAGGTAAAAATTCATCACTCAAAATAAGCGCCTGGAATATGGAAATCTTTCTAATATATTTTCCATAATCACCATCATCATCTTCTTCTTCATTTGCTAATTCTAAGGGAAGATAGGCTAGTGATGGGTAATAATGTTCAATAAGCATTATTGCGACATTGACCGAATCATTTCGCAGCGCAATGATAAGCCCATTTGTAAGTTGCGTTAATGCATCGTCGCTCATTAGAGCAGGATGGTTATCTAAAAGTCCAGATACGTTACCTGTATAACAATCGAGATAAAATTGCCGTTTGGGAGGGTGTCCGTCTTTGGAGCTGAGCCAACGTTTGATTTTTGGTGAAGCAGAGTAAAACTCAGATACGGAAGCCATCATATCGTCGTCGTTTTGAAGAGTGGGCTCAAAGTCGAATCTCATAAGTATCTCTTTATAACCATATAGGTAGTAAACAGTAGCGAATTGTAGCGATAAATGATGGGGGTGGTCAATAGTTTTAGATAAAGGCCTGTGTAAAAATGGTATGTTACTTCCCTATGATTTATTTAGATACGTATCTACTTTCTATTGACTCATGTCGTACTTGGTGAGTCAAAGACAGCAACGTTGTTTAAACATTCCGCAACTTGAAGTGTTGCAACTCGAGGAACTTGAGGGACGGAAGGTAAATTTAGATTTGTATCTGTTGACGCAGTTACATCAGCAATGTTAGATGGCACAACAAAAAACACGACGTCTGGCGCTTGATTGGATGGAGAGGCCTGCTTAACTTCATTTTGTATCGCTGATTGTGAAGCATCACTCGCTCCAACAGCAACAGGTATTTGAGAATTATAAGTATCTGGAGCTACTAAGACAGGGTATAGCGTTGTAGGTATTGCTGCTGAACTCGTTGACGATCCTGACATCGCAGCTGCGGACGTTGATGCTGTGTGCGAGTCTGTTTGCGCAAATGGTGCAGTCGGAGCAACAACAGAAGAAAGACATGACATAATTGGAATTGAACTAGAAGAAGACGAAGAATCATTGGCCCCTGTAGTGAATAATGCTTGCGTTAGATTCTGCGTACTATCATCAGTGGATAAAGAGTTTATTTTTTTCTTTAGCAGCGTATCATCGTTTTCTATCTCTTTTTCCTCCAATACTTCTACAGTTGCCAATACTTCTTCTAGCTCTTCTAATAAAGCGCCCAATTGATTAACTGTCGGATCTCCCTGAGGTGCGAATGTATTATAAAGTTTATACATTAAACCATGTTTTCTTACCTGTTGGTTCTCAATTATCTTTTTCTTTAATTGCTGTAGATTTTGGGGTTCTTCATTGCTACGCAAATTAGATGGGATAGACATCCAATAAATAGAAATTAAATTTTGTAATGCGATTCTGGCATAGTTAGGGTCTTGTGAAAAAGCTAACCATAACATAATATTGGCAATATCTTTTCTATATATTGCAAACATTGCCACATCTTCATCTAAGGCCTGAATATATTTACTGAGTCCTATGGAAATATCTTCAATTACTTCGTTCTGAGGAGTATCAATATAAGAAGATTTCAGCAATAACAATTTTTTAACTGCTTTAATGAATAGATTAAAATTCACATTTAAATTATCGTAACTTTGAGTTGCAATAATATGAATAACTGTCTCAAAATCTTTAATTGCTTCTGCTTCATTATTTTCTTTTACATAACAATTTGCACGTTGGTAAAGTGAATTTTTATGATTTGGGTCATTTTTAATAGCTTGACTAAACTGCGCTATTGCCTCAGCAATGTTATTTTGATCTACGAATAATAAGCCTTTGTGGTAATAATATTTAACTGATAATTGTGTTCGTCTTTGATTAATACTATCTACTTCCGCTTGGGCAGTTTCTCTAGCCTTATTATCTGCCTCTATTTGAGCCTGGTTAGGTGTCTGGCCTGTGGGTGTAGCAGAGTTAATAGACTTTGGTGCTAGTACAACACTAATTTCGTTAATTGCCGCATCAATAGCTTTGTGGGCTTTGATATATAATCCCTTGACTCTAAAAGCTTGACTCAAAAGAAAACTAAAGTCATGCGTTCTATCACTAGGAATGCTTGATGGTTCGCAAATATTAGTCGATAATGTGTTGAGCCCCAAATGATAATAAACAATGCTCAAACCTAATTTTTTTTCATTTGCCCGCTTTTTTGACTCTGCGTTGTAATTAGCTGATTCGTAATATTCTCTAGCTTTTTGAAACAACTCCGTAACTACCTGTTTATTTTCACCATTTGCTTTAGCATTCAATGCCGAATTTCTATAACAATGGCCTAGCAAAATATTTTTTTTATCTGCCACCGTTAATGAAGGATGCATAATAGTAAGCGTATTATAATGGCGCCCCGTTAAGATTTTTATACATGCCAGATAATCTTCGCGAAGAAAAAGCATTTTAGCTTTAATAGTCAAGGCCCATTTCACATTATCTTGTTCCTCAGGATAATCATTGCGAAGAATTCTTTCTAACTCGTAATCCGCACTCTCGAACATTTCTAAATGTACGTAAATTTGTGCTCGGCGACAGTTCTGCGATGCAGGATAAGTCGAAAGCCTATCCAGTTTTGCCTTTAACTCAGTTCTCGTTTTCATAGGTTCTCTCCCCGTCAATTTAGATATTACCTTTGTCGCTGGCGATTAAATTTTTGTTACAGTTAGGGCATCATAACAAAAGAACATTAAGAGAATATTAACAATGATATTTTATGATAATCTCTACACTTTACTTTCATAAAACTTACGTTTAACTAATTGTACAACAATTTAAACAGGAACGTGTAGGCTTATTAATTAGCGTTGTTGCCTCTGAAACACTGCCCGCTGATCTAGTATCAAAAAAGGATGAGGCAGGCGCACTGTTACTAGATTCTGATTTAATCATACTGGGTGGTATTAGAGGAGATAGATCACTTAATGTTACGTTGTAAAACTTAAGTCCTAGCCATGGATGCTCAAGTGCAAACACATCTGGGCCAGCGTTTTTCATCATCGCAGCTTCTAAAAGGGAAAACTCTCGTCGTCCCGTGATTTATTCGCGGGATCCAGGGTGTATCGATGCGTTCTGGATACCGCGTCCCACGGCTTGTCCGCGGGACCCGGTACGACGCTATTTTAAGATTGCTTTCTAACGAAAAAATTTTTGTCACTGCTGAGTAATTATATTATCTGTATCTGACAAAAACCTATTATTATGTTCTTCTAGGTTTTCACCTTGACTTTAATAATACGCCGAGTTGACAAATTTGTCAACTTGACGTATTATTAACGAATACATAGGGAGAACCTTTGCATGCTATCCACTCGCCAAGCCGTAGAATTATTCCACTTATTATTTTTAGAGCAACTTAGTCACAAGTTAGATAAGAAGCTATATTGCCTCAAAGGTGGTTGTAATTTACGATTTTTTCTTAAAAGTATCCGATATTCTGAAGATATTGACTTAGATGTTCACACCATTGCAAAAGAAACTTTAGAAAATAAAGTATCGCGAATTTTGCAAGCGGATACTTTTAAACAGATCCTAGCCAATAGAGGAATCAGCATTACTCAAATTTCTACGCCTAAACAAACCGAGACAACACAACGATGGAAGATTTTATTAAAAGTAGCGACTATGACATTACCATTACATACAAAAATCGAATTTTCCAGAAGGAAACCCGATCATTCTGTCAACATGGAAATTATTGATAAGGATTTTATCCGAAATTATCATATCACTCCGGTGTATCTAAACCATTACTCAGCAGAAGAGGCCTTTCTTCAAAAAATAAATGCCTTGGTTATGCGGAATGAAACACAAGCACGCGATATTTTTGATTTGTATCATTTATCTAATTACATTGATTTGAAAAAACTTCCTCATCATGCTCTCTCTTGCATAGATGAAGCCAAAAAAAATGCTTTATCCATCGGTTTTGACGATTTCAAAAGTCAGGTTGTTGCTTATTTGCAACCAGAATATCAATTGCTGTATCAAGAGCAAAATACATGGGATGAAATTATTTTGAAAGTCTTACAACTATTGGACGAGTTATGCGATTAATTGACGTGCAACATCAAATTAAACAGTTAAACATGCCTATTTTCACAACCAACGATTTGGCTACTACGCTGAACATTACCACCAGCCATGCAAGCCATATATTAGCTCGATTGATGGCTGCGCAGTTTTTAAGTCGTTTAGGTAAAGGGCTTTGGTGTGTAACCGAAGATGTTGAACCGTTAAAGCTACCAGAATATTTGACCGCGCCTTTTCCTAGTTATATCTCATTACAATCTGCATTATATTATCATGGAATGATTTCACAAATTCCTGAGGTTATTTATGCTGTTTCATTAGCACGTACAAAAGTGTATACAACCTCATTTGCAACAATCTCTGTGCATCACATTCCAGCTGTGTTTTTTTGTGATTATACTCTGCAAGGTGATAAACATATTAAATTAGCCACTCCTGAAAAAGCTTTAGTTGATTTTCTATATTTAAGGCCTGCTAAAAATGCCTTATTCCGCCGTTTACCGGAACTCACTTTACCCTCTACATTTAATAAAAAACATGCGCTAGATTTAACGAATAAAATTCCCTCACGCATCAGGCGAACAATGACACAGAGGCTATTGATGAATATCATAGAAAATATCTAAATTAACTCCATTTCCCTAATATTCCGTTAATTTTCACATGATAAAATAGATAAATAATATAAATAAAGCTTAGATAACTATTACTATGGTGAATAAAATGAATAGTCGATTTTTTCAGTTTGTCACAAAAATGACAACCAATGTTGGAACTCTTTTTAACCCTCGAATTGGTGCTCAAGTACTTTCACTTCAGCATCTGCAATTTCTTGTGCGTTTAGATGGTCGTAATCCTCATGATTTAATGCAACAAGGTGGATTTAAATCTCCACTGACACCTTGTCAGGTACCTCATATTAGTCGCGATTGCTTGGAGGGTTATCAGTCTTATAATCAGCCCAAAATTGGTATCGGTGCTTGTTCTAATTATCCCGCATTAAAAAACGGGTATATGGAAACTCACCCCGATATGGCTAAAAATGGATTTATTTATAGTTTTTATGGCGAAGCGGCTTTTATTCCCTCTATTCGAGCTCATACGGGTGCTGAACCTAATGTTCGTGATTATGAGCAAGAGTATCTTATTGTTCAAGATATCCCGCTTAGCGCGATGTTATCAGCAACAAGTCCGGAACGCCGTGCAGAATTTAATGCGGGTTTGCGTGTTCCAAATGAAATGGCGGAATATAACAATGAGTTACCTGATGTTTTCTGTCGTGATGACATTGAAAATCATACTACTGTATTAAGTTGGCTGTTAGAACACAATGCAGAAGTCCCTGCTACGGCATTGTGTCAAGCTTTATTTAGTCACTCTTCTTCCGAAGTTTTAGCCACCTCTTTTGAGCATAACCCTGGTTTAATTAAAGAGGTTGAGGCATTACTTGCTCGTAATCCCGGCATTAGCCTAATCAGCTAGGTCTGATTACAGTTTGGACTTCGACTTGGGGTAAAATTGTGGTGGTGTAATCTTTAATATCGACTTGTACTCCAACATGATTTTCAGTGCGTAGTAAATTAGGGTTCATCAGATAGACTTGATCATGACGCAATGAAGTATTATTCCCGATCATGGCTTCTACACTGTCAAACCCTTCTTCATTGCCAGGAAAAGCATTGCTATCTGTTGGATTAAGCACAACCGGATAAAATTCTGAAATTTCTTCTTCACTAAAATGCAGCAAATCGCGTGATTGCCGTATAACCTTTACCCCGCCATATTCAAACTTTAACATACTCATATCGTAAATCATGGCTAAAATTTCTGAAAAAATGGGGAATTCAACGACTGCAATATTAGGATACTCGCCTGTTTCTAATAAATACTTAAAAGCACGTAAAAAATAAGGATAGAGATAATGGCTAATATCATAACGACAATCAATTCGACTAAAAAAGCCCATCCCTACTGCTGCTGCTTTAAGCAACGCTGGCTTACCCACCTGTTTAGCATTTTCATTGACTGCAGTTAACAATAAAGCAACATTCTCAAAAATGTATCGTTCGTAAGCTTGTCCTAAAAATATAACAGCATTATTTTCTGTGTGTGCCGTACTAAAACCTTTTTGGGTGCGTGTAATCAAGGTTGGCCCCAAAAAAAGCGATGAATCGATGCTGAGATAATTTAAATGTTTATTCACCTCTCGATCACCTAAAGTCTGTTTTGCTGCATCATAGTGCGTGGGAAGATCACGATATAAGTGAGCATACGACGGAATATTATCCACTTCTTGTTGTAAAGGATCCAAAGCAAATAACTTATAATGCAAATAAGGCATTTCAAACTGTGCACCTGCCATAGAAAAAATTCCAACACGAAAAGGATTTTTATAGCGTATTTGTGGATTATTACGTGGATAACCTCCATAAGCGACAGCCCAACTTTGTGATGCGATAATTTTTTGTGATGCCGCTAAACGTTCTTCAGGCGATAACCCAAGTGATTCACCCGTTTTTAATTGTGCAAAAAAATCGGGCTCGGAGGGAAATGGTTCTCCATTTTGAAAATATCCATCACGATCACCGTTGACGCTAATAGCTGCCGTGTTCTTTAACGTGCGTAATAGAGAAAATGGAGGAAAATATCGATTATTAAAATAGACACACGTACTATCTTGGCTTTGACGAAGTTGCTCCGGAGTAAATAATTTATTTAAGCCTCGCCGTTCTAAAAATCCCTGAAAAAATTCAACTGGCGTTTTTGATACGCTAGGTAAAACTGCACGACGAAAAAAGCTTAACATGACGACCTCTCACCTCTTGTTATATCATTCTTTAATTATATACAAAAAACACCGGTTTCGTTTTTTTGTTTTTTATTTATTCTGAGATCACAATTTTTTTATATAATAGAATCAATCAATTAAATTCAAAGCCCCCAAATACAGGATTAATTTTATCACATTTTGCTTGCAATTTAATCTGTATTTGGTAAAATTTTAACCTCACCCATAAAATGAAAGCTTAATTAAAAAGGAGATGAGCAGTGAGGTCTTCCAGATTGTCTAAAAGCTATCGGCCATTAACCTCCTCCTTCGTAGGGATGCCATCTACACGTTATGCATCAACGACAACAAAAACTCGTAAAATAGCTGATGTGATTGAAGAATTAAACGCCGAAAAACAACAGAAAGGCCCTATCCTGTTCGCTGAAGGTCTCAAGCAAGAAAAAACACAATTAGCCAGGTTAGAACAACAACGGCTAAATCAAGGTAGAGAATCTGCAGAAAAGTTAATTCAACGTTCCCAACAAGGTTATGATATCAGCGGATTGTTTTTCTTTAATCTACGGGAAGATCTACTGGAAAAGCTGGATCCAGCGATTTCCGACCAAATAGACACATTAAGAGCAAGACAAGCTGCTAGCAAGCAAATGTCGTAAACCTTTTTTCATCTTCCTCATCCTATCATTTCAGCAATAATGGTTGCCGCTGCTTTGAGCGTTTTATCCGGCTCGTGCATGAAATCCCCTTTATCACGATATGAAACAAACGGAGCGACTTCCATTAAATCTGCGCCGGTAAGAGGAAAGGCTGCTTTTAATGCTTTAATCATTAGCACCGCTTGCGATAAGGTTAAACCATCCGATTCGGGTGTGCCGGTGGCGCTGGCTTCGTTTGCATCTAATGCGTCAATATCAAAAGTGATATAAATCTCATCGATCTTTTGACGTCGCAAATGTGCAATCACTTCGGCGATCACCGCTTCGGCACCATTTTCTTGTATTTCATGTGCCCAAAATTGACGAATATCATAGGTGCTTTCCCAATGCATACGCATACGGCCGCTGGATCGGATGCCGATTTGCACTAAATCCGCTGGGGCCGTTAAATACGGTAAAATATGGTAAGTCCATGAACCAAAGCAAATGGGAATACCTAAACGTTCAGGCATCATATCGGTGTGTGCATCAAAATGAATGACGGCTGCCCTACGACCTTGTTGCTTTTTATGTTGTAAGTAACTGAGTAATAAGGGATAACTGCAAGAGTGATCGCCACCTAATCCTAATAAAAAACGATCGGGTAATGCGGCATAGAAACGTTCTGCCACTTCCAACGCCATAGACAACGGACTGACTGCACGCTTTGTATTAATATCATCATACATCGCTTTGCGACAACTATTGATGATGTCTTCATTCAAATATTCATCGAGTAGCAATTGTGGATTCACTCGCACATCGCCTAACTCTGTTACGTTTACATTGGGATAATGTTGATATAATACATTGCGCACAAACAAGGGACCCCAATTAGCGCCACGCATAATGCCACCGCCAGTATCCGAGCAAAGGCCCAAAATAACTGCGCCGTTTTGTTCTGAAAGCGTTAGTAAACTCTCACGCCATGCGACATCTGCCTCAGCATCAATCGCGTGATATAAACGTTGCTGTAATTGATTTCTACGTTCCCGTGCGGCATGCACCGTAAATACCCCACTACCCGGAGGGCATAGGTAAGGCAGAATTTCAGTGAGGCATTGGTTCCATTGCATAGTGGCTCCATGATATTCCATTGGCTTTTAAGGCTAGATATGGGTATAATTCGAACAGCCTCATGCTTTCTTTACTATAAATTAAAACTCATTAACATCGTTCAGAGGATATTATATGTCAATCACCGTGACTTGTCTCGACAAGGTAATAAAGCAGTTTTTTCCTTCCACACAAAGCTTATCTAGCATAACGACTAATCAGGGCATGATCATAAGCCAGATAAATGGGTAATTCGTGAATTGCTCCTACGATAATCCTGGTGTGATCTTCTCCGGCATCATTAACTCTGTGGCAGTAGTACTGGCAACAGGATATGCACAATAATCCGCAGCATAGTATGCGCTGGGGCGGTGGTTGCCGCTGAGGCCGATGCCACCAAACGGGGCGGTGCTGCTAGCGCCGGTGGTAGGTCGATTCCAGCTAATAACGCCCGCACGAATAGTATTGGCGAACTTCGAGTAATACTTTTCATCATCACTCAGCAATCCCGCTGATAAACCAAATTGTGTGGCATTGGCTTCGGATAATGCCGCGATGAAATCCGGTACGCGAATCACTTGCAATAATGGACCAAAAAATTCTTTATCTGGGCGTTCGGTAGCCTTCGTCACATCAACTAATCCTGGTGTTAAAAAGCCGGTGCTTTCTTTAATGTGTTGCATCGGTTGTAATAATTGAGCGCCGTGTTGAACAAAATCATGTTGTGCAGCTAATAATTGTTGTGCTGTAGCTGCAGTAATCACCGGCCCCATAAATGGTTCGGGTGTTTGACGCCAATCACCAACGTGAATTTGCTTTATGCTTTGTTGCAATGCTTCTAAAAAATCTTTGCCATTAACATCATCAGCAATAATTAATCGACGTGCACAAGTACAACGTTGCCCTGCAGTGATGTAGGCAGATTGAATAGTGTAATACACGGCAGCTTGAATATCTTTGACATCCCATACAATTAAGGGATTGTTGCCGCCCATTTCTAATGCCAACATTTTTTCAGGTTTTCCAGCATAATAGTGATGTAATTGTTGTCCGGTATGATAACTACCAGTAAATAAAATCCCATCGATATTGTCATGCTGTGTTAACTGGCGCCCCACTTCGCCTCCACCTAATACTACATTTAACACGCCATCGGGTAATCCTGCCGCTTGCCACGCCTCCACCATCGCAATCGCAATGCGTGGTGTATATTCGCTGGGTTTGAATACCACCGTGTTGCCCGCGAGCAAAGCAGGAACGATATGGCCATTCGGTAAATGCGCCGGAAAATTAAAAGGGCCTAAAACAGCAAATACACCGAGAGGACGATGATGTGTAGTTAGTGTTATGCCGACTGAGGGAGTTGATTGCTGGGTGCCCGTTCGAGCTTGATAAGCACCGATAGAAATCGCTACTTTGTTAATCATGGCCGTGATTTCAGTTTGTGCATCCCACAACGGTTTACCGGTTTCTTCAGAAATAATTGTAGCTAATGCGGTTTGACGTTGTTGCAACTCATTAGCGTATTGTTGTAATACTTCAATACGTGATTCTAATGATAAAGCTGACCAATAGGTAAGGGCATTACGAGCAGAACTGATCGCTGTGTGGATTTGTTTTGCCTCAGCCGCATGGTATTGCCAACCGATATTTCCGGTTGTGGGATCGTGTGTTACTAATGCTTCACCTTTACCTTCAATCCATTGACCGTTGATGTATAACATAGTAAGTTCCTTGATGTGTGCTTCGCCTTCGATTTCCACAACCACGTGGTCCCGCGGCGTGTGACCCGGGTACAGAACACAACCCCACCACCAGGGTCCCCCGCCCAAACCCCCGGCCCCCCCATACTGG
>CAZULF010000048.1:12952-15646 GCA_964621215.1 uncultured Legionellales bacterium
GACACGACCTGGATCCCGCGGACAAGCCGCGGGACGACAATACTTGAGGGAGTGGAATAGATACCATACCAGATTATTGAAGAAGAGGTAATACTTGCGACTCGAAGCCTTGTATTGCAGGGAGTGAGCGATTTATCCACGCAACACATCGGCTTCGGCGCAAGTAATCAATAAATTATTTGCCCTACCGATTTTTTGAGTTGTGGTGTCAATCGGTAGCACAATAACATTGACCTAATGACATCAATCATGTCATTAAATTTTATACTTATAGTTATCGTCTTCTTTTTTGTTATAGTAGCCTGTCAATGCACACATTTTGTGTGTGATTGTTCCTGTTTATTTACCGCTTTCTTCTTCCTTAAAAAGTGTATCACTGATGGATTTATTTTATTTATTCGATGATATGAAGTTGGAGCTTTGAATGCCGATTTTAGCGCACCAAAGTTCATATCCAAACCTTGCCATCTTGCAATAAATGCTGTTGAGTGTATGAGTGCAAATACTTCTTGCATTGTTAATCTCCTTAAAATTGTTGTTATGGTTTATTGACACATGTTTGTGCTGGTTTTGTATAAATACAGCGCGCAGTTTGAGAAACCGCAGATTCATCAGTGGGCATGATGACTCTCCTTGAGTTGTTTGCTTGAGAGGACCTTGTTTATTGAGTTTAGGCACTGGCTGGGAAAATTCTATTGTTTTTGCATTTATTTTTGTATTTCATTTTTTTACAATGACTTAATATTAGGTGATTATTAACACAGGAAAAGCTTTGATTTTATTTGATTTATTGTGATGCAGAGTTGGGTGATGTCTAGGTAGCCTGGATGAAGCGAAGCGGAATCCGGGGTTCTTGAATAGAAAACCCGGATTCCGCTTCGCTTCATCCAGGCTACAGAGAGAGATATTAGTTCAGCAAAATATTTTCCAGTCCATAAACTAATTCTTTCAATTCACCCACTTTGCGACATGCTAATAAAACACCGGGCATAAAACTAGCACGATGTAATGAATCATGACGTAAGGTAAAGGTTTCGCACTCACCCCCAAAAATAACTGTCTGGTGTGCGACTAATCCTGGCAAACGCACGGAGTGAATAGGAATATTTTCATAATTGGCACCGCGTGCGCCGGGAATGTTTTCTTTCGTTGCTGGCAATGCAGGAATAGTTTTTCGCGCACTAGCGATCATCTCTGCGGTTTTAATGGCTGTGCCGGAAGGGGCATCTATTTTTTTATCATGATGCATTTCAATAATTTCAACCTGCGGGAGATAATGTGCAACTTGTTTTGATAGTTGCATCATTAATACAGCGCCAATAGAAAAATTAGGTGCAATAATTCCACCGAGTTGTCGATGTTTACATAACATTTGCAACTCAGTAATTTGTTGTGCGGTTAAACCCGAAGTACCAATAATGGGATGTGCACCCTCTTCAATAATAATTTTAGTGTTTTCATACACACTATCAGGCACAGTAAAATCAATAACTATATTAGCTTTTGATTCGCGAATTGCAGCCGCTAAATCATCATGCCGGCTCGTTTGTCCAACTAACATTAAATCTTTTGCGCCCAACACTGCTTGCACCGTTTCCTGCCCCATACGGCCATGCGCACCATTCACCAATACTCTTATTGCCATTATTGACTCTCCTTTTTTGTCAACACCGTTTTTAATGAGGGTTCATATCCTAATAAATGCTGGTAAATAACCATATACGTCATAACGCGTTTAACGTAATTGCGGGTTTCTGTATAAGGAATGCTATCAATCCACATATCAATATCACTCACATCGGTTGTATTTAACCATTGCCGCACTCGCCCCGGTCCTGCATTGTATGCCGCTGCCACTAATGCGGGATTGTTATCATTCTTATTTAATAAATTCTTTAAATATAAAGATCCTAATCGAATGTTCAATGATGGGTTGGTTAGTTTATTTTTCAAATGCAGTGTCGATTTGTCTTGTTCGATCAACATTTTTGCCGTATTGGGCATCAGCTGCATTAAACCTTGCGCACCCACCCAGGAAACCGCTTTAGGATTAAACATACTTTCCTGACGGATAATTGCGTAGATAAATGCAGGATCAACATTAAGCGCCGCAGCTTGACGCTTGATATCTGTTGTATAAATAATTGGGTAACGTAGAGTAAGATCATTTTGATCCGATAAATAACTCAAACTACCTAACGCTAAAGGATATAAATTCCATTTTTCCAGCATTTTTATGGCAATATAACGTTGTTTTTCACTCATGCGTTTTAGTGCATACCACCATTCCTCTTTTGCTAGATTGAATTGCGCTATCGCATACAGCGCAAACATGCGTTGAACACTGGGGTTGTTATAAAATTCTTTCATTTCACTGTCAGAAATGGGCTGCTGTTGATTATTGATAGTAAATGGCGCACCCATACGTGAAGCTGCAAGAAATCCATAATAATTACGTTGCTGCGCTAATTGTATGTAAAGATCTTTTGCAGCAGCGCTCTGTCCTTGCTGCTCTAGCGCGCGTGCATACCAATATTGCCACTGCGGTTCTTGTCGAGCGTTTTCAGGTAATTGGTTAATCCAACTCTCCAACAAGGTCCAATTTTTATCTTCTAACACCAATCGCAAACGCCAACTCAGCGCAATATCATTGATATATTCAGGATTTATTTGTCGCAACCATTCATCTGCTCG
>CAZULF010000049.1:0-15403 GCA_964621215.1 uncultured Legionellales bacterium
ATTTCCTTGCTGCGGTTCTGGCGACAATATACTTGTAGGTGCTGGCGCTTTTTCTTCTTCATTAGAAAGATCTTTTGAAGTCGTTAAAACAGCACCAGGATTTCCTCCCATAACATTATGTGCTGCCTCAACCACCTCCACCAATGAGTCCATGGCATCCGGCGTTTGTTGTTGTGCTAATCTTTTTTCTGCGTCCGCTTCTTTTCGAGTATGGCTAACTGGTTTTGGCACGGAGATTTGTGCCCCTTTTGCTCCCGGAGCATGTGTGTTTTCTTTGTCTATTGCCGATTCAATAGGAGCTGAACTAGTAATCGGTTGAATTGGACCTTGGGAAATGAAATTATCAGCCTGCTGCGGGCTAGGCTGTGGCACAGGCGTTGAGCTCGCCACCGGCGCATGCTGCTTTTCTTCAACATATTTTTCTTGTTTTTGCTCTGCATGCAGATCAATTTGGCCAAGAACCGGCTTCGGCGCCGATTCTTGCCATATTTCCGCGGATGGTGGAGTAAATGCTTTTGTATTGGCCATTTGACTTATATCCTACTTCGGATTTAATGTACTTATATGCTAAGTATACACCCTGAATAGGCAATAAATATTAAGAAAATCTTAAAATAAGATGATTTTTATTTTTAGCTTGACAATCTTAAATCAATTAAGAACTCTCCGTTTTCAGAAAACTAATCAGATTGTTTTCATCACAGCTATTTAGGCGAAGCTCTTAAGGCAGCGACCTTCACATAAACATAAGCAGTCGGCCGCTCTGGAGTCCCATTTGTTTTTTCAATCCAAGCGTCAATAATACGTCCATCCTTCATCCACTTGAAAAATGTTGGAAGAAGGCCTTTATTGACATATCCGATAATATGTTCATTAGCACGGATCTGTATCGCTGGGGCTTTGGTGATTTGATTCAGTTCAGTTGCAAAAGACACCTTACTACCAAGATGAGCACTGGCAGAAAAATCATTTTTATAATATCTGTAGCCCGCCACTTCTAATAATAACTCACAACTGCCTTGTACATTATTAAATGGATGGATAACAGAAAATCCATCAGAGGGCAGCTTCGCCCCAGAATATCCCAATAATCCAAAATCGCTGATAGTAACATTTTTTTGAAGTCTAAGTTCTTCTAGATAATTTGGAAAATCACCACGTGTGCGTGGCGTTAATCGACGCATGAAGGCATTTAATACATTTGAATAAGATTTTCCTGTATCTGGGAATGCAGGATATGAAACAAAGCCCTTTTCTTCCGCTGACTTAAAATCTGGCGAATCAACTAAATAATGGAGACTTATATTATCATTTATTTTATTAAGCTCAGCGATAATATAACGCCCACGAGTTTGTTCGTCGGCAGACTGCCAAGCAAGAAGAAGTTTTGTCGGTTCTATAATGTGCTCAATAAAATGCATATTACTTTTCTAACTCTCTTAATAAATAATTATATCTTAATTGAAGCAATTGCAACATGAATTCTGCTCGTTCGGTCGATAATTTGACTGGAACATCAAACGCTACGAGATCATTCAATATTTTCTCAAAAACTGCATTACTAACCCTCTTTAAACAGTTTAGCATTGTTATGCTGGTTTGAGGGTAGCTCATTGCAATTTTTTTCAGCATTTCTGCATGCCCAACACCAGCAGGATCATCTATACTCCATTTCATATGATGCCGACCTTTTGCAATATATCTCTTAAATCTGTCATTTTCTTTGAAGGAGGCAAATTTTTTCGCAGATATTTCATGCCCCATACTAGTTCCATTATCAAAAGCGGGAGCTATATATGTTTCTTGTATTTCTCTACCTCTCACAAAGGTAATGGTTCCCCAATTATCTTGATGTCGATCTGTGTTGCCAATCAGTGCATCAAATACAAAAAATTTTGCCCATTCTTGAGGCCAGTCTATCGATTTTACGGATTTTAAAGACCGAAAAATTTCTGAAATCGTTTCAACGCTATGTTTTGTCAGTTGGGGTTTAGCTTTTCTGTCAAATTCTGGAATAAGAATTTGGCAATAATCTCCGCCAGGAAGATATATTTCAGACTCTAGTATTTCAGTACTATTTTCTATATTAGGCTCTGAGGAGGCTGCTAACTTTACAAATGTCTTCCCTGAGCTAGTCGGTTCACGATAAAACCACTCAATTAATGCTCCTGATTGATCCTTTTTAGTATCATATGCAACAAAAGCAGGAGGAACAGTAATACCCATTTCACAACCTAAACGATAAGCTAAAATTTCTACCCAAAACTGCTCCAAATAGCGCTTTGAAGACCGCTTAAAGAGATATCGATGATTCGGTTTTAAAAAACCATACGGCACAAGAGTACGACTATAAAGCAAGGTCTTATCGCGTGCACCCTCAGGATAAACTAGATCATCCTCATCACCGTACCAGCTAGCCACATCAATTGCTTCGTCAGCTTCTTGAATTCTTTTCATGAATTATCAAATTTTCCTTTTTTGATCTATAGTTGAGAATAAGCATTACAACATAGCTTAAGAGCTGAAAATACATTTAGCTGTGCAGATAGTATCATTCCCAACAAAAAAACACACGATCAGAATAAAATATTTTTACTATTTATGCATTTTTCTGTGTTAATGCATTAAGATAAACTGTTACAATCTAAAATTCCCCGAAAAAATTGACATTACAGCTAATCCCGGTTAAATTTCTGGCCTGTATTAAGCACTTTGCCGAGGTGGTGAAACTGGTAGACACGCAAGTTTCAGGTACTTGTGGGGGCAACCCTGTGGAGGTTCGAGTCCTCTCCTCGGCACCAATTTTAGACTAAAAAATATGGTTGCGATTCTTAACTACCCTAATTCACGATTACATATCAAAGCTGAGCAAGTTACCGATGTCACGGCGCCGGAAATTCAGCAAATTATTGATGACATGTTCCTCACATTGGAAAATACTGACAATTGTGCTGGCCTTGCAGCAACACAGCTTGATTTTGTTAACCCTAAAGCCATTACTGTCTTAAATGACTACTCCGAAGACGGTAAGCAACCGCGTTGCTTAGTCAACCCAGAAATCATTGAACGTCATGGCGAGCAGACAGAAGATGAAGGGTGTATGTCGGTCTACAGCACCCATATTCATGCTCCAGTGACACGTGCTGAGCGAATTAAAGTTCGAGCGCTAGATCGGCATGGAAAGCCGTTAGAATATGAAGCAACAGGTTTTATCGCCAAGCTGATCCAGCATGAGGTCGATCACTTGAATGGCATCATTTACTTACAACGTTTAAGTCCGTTAAAGCGTTCTCGTATTGATGAAAAAATTCGAAAGATTATTTTGAATGCCAGCAGAAAATAAATGTTTACGTAGCCCGGACTCCGCTTCGCTTCATCCAGGCTACATTTTTTAGATACTGTCGTCTAAAAATGCAGTTAGCTGTGATTTGCTGAGTGCGCCGGTTTTGTTAGATTCAACTTCACCATCTTTAAACAAAATCAAAGTCGGAATAGCACGAATACCATACTTAGGTGGCGTATCTGGGCTTTCATCGATGTTTAATTTAACAAATTTTACATTAGGATAAAGTTTTGCGACTTCTTCTAAAATAGGCGTAATCGCTTTACAAGGACCACACCATTCAGCCCAAAAATCGACTAATACGGGTTTATCTGATTGCAAAACTTCAGACTCAAAATTAGTATCGTTAACACTGGTGACTTGATTACTCATAACATAAAACCTCAAGTTAAATTATTGATGCCAATTTTGCCCTCGTTCGTTTGAGTCGAGGGCAAAAATCCTTAGGAAAGCTTATTGTTACGTGCTTGGGCAATTAATCCTTGCAACACTTCTTCATTAGTAGCGCCTGGAATTAAGATGGATTGAGAACTATTTTTTGTGTTAGCAATGACAAAGGCCGGCGTACCAACCAATTGTAACTTTTTAGCTAGGTTTTTATTAGTTTTCAACTCTTGAGCGATTGCAGCACTATTCATATCTTGCTGTAATTGTTCGACGTTTAAACCAGCACTACGAGCAATTTGCAATACTTTATCTTTGTTGAGGGATTCGTTTGTCTGCATTAATGCATCATGGAAAGCGACATATTTACCTTGTTTCATAGCAGCTAATGCAGCTTTAGATGCATATTCAGAGCTGTTACCAAATATGGGAAACTCTTTATAAACCACTCGCAGCTTGGGGTCTTGTTTCATAAGATCATCGATTAAAGCCGACATATCTTTGCAGTGCGGACATTGGTAATCAAAAAATTCTACAACAGTGACATCACCTGCCGTATTGCCTGCCACAGGGCTGGAGCTCGATTGAAACAATTCACTGGTGATACCCGGAATAACTTTTGCCGCCTCTTTTTGAATTTGCTGCATTTGTTGCATTTGCTGTTCTTGTAATTTTTGTTGAACTTCAATCAATATTTGTGGATTGTTTAATAAATAATCATGTACGATTTGTTGCACCTGCTGCTCTTGACCAGGCGAAAGAGTACTTGTGTTAGCAGCCGTAGCGCCAACGCTAGCGCCTAACAAGACAATGGCAGCAGCCAGAGAAAGGGATGGAAAACGCATAGTAGATAATCCTTAATTCAATTGATTCAAACCTCGCTAGCTTAGCGGAAAATGCCCCCTACCTCAACAATTAAGTAATATAGTTTCAGGGCAAGATCGTCTAAATTTTTCGATTTATTAGTCTTTGCCATGCCCACGCAAGCCTGCATCCAGACTGTAAGATCTGGAATATTTTGACCTTGTGCCGCGCAAGTCCATCTAAAAATGTAGCTTTTTCAAAAAGGCTATGGTAAGCTGATTCTTAAGTAGGTGATGGAGAATTATCCACATCCTATTTTACTGAGTTATTAAGGTATTTCCCGTCCATGGAGCCAAATTCGGCTCACCCATGGGGAAATTCTCTTTCCTTCTTTATATTTCCATTAATTTTTCAACCAACCTAAAGCGTGAATCTATATTTATGTCAGAAACAACAAAACGTGAATCAATGTCTGTATCAGGAACCAAAACTAAATCAACCCATTCAGCTGAAGTAAAAGACGCCCCAGCGGCTGAACCTCCAAAGCGCGAAGCTACAATGGATGCTCCGGTGTCAAAAACTAAGTCAACCCGTTCAACTGAACCTAAAGATGGCTCGGCAGCTGAACCAGCCAAACGCGAACCCGCGCCTGGAGCAGAACAAAAAACTGAATCCACCAATTTAAATGAATTAAAAAACATGTCTGCCGCTGACCTCATTGTGATGTCAGAAAAAATCGGTGATGGCGAAAATGCGGCTCGTTTGAGCAAAAAGGATATGATTTTTCGTATTCTTAAGAACAAGGCTCGCTTAGGAGAGGATATTTTTGGCGAAGGAGTATTAGAAATCCTGCCCGACGGCTATGGTTTCATGCGTACCGGTGATTCCTACCTTAGTGGTCCTGACGATATCTACGTTTCTCCCAGCCAAATTCGTCGTTTTGCCTTACGTACTGGCGATACCATTTCCGGTAAAATCCGTCCGCCGAAAGAAGGTGAACGTTATTTTGCGTTATTAAAAGTTGATCAAATCAATTATGATCTTCCAGAAAACGCCAAAACCAAAGTTTTATTTGAAAACCTCACACCTTTACATGCAACAGAACGCCTCCGTGTAGAACGCGGCAATGGTAGTACGGAAGATTTAATCGCACGAACACTCGATTTAGTTGCTCCGTTTGGTAAAGGTCAGCGTGGTTTGATCGTTTCACCGCCAAAAGCAGGTAAGACCATCATGCTACAAAGCATCGCGCAATCAATTGCAGCCAACCACCCAGAATGTTATTTAATCGTCTTGCTGATCGATGAACGTCCTGAAGAAGTGACGGAAATGGAGCGCTCAGTAAAAGGCGAAGTGGTTGCCAGTACCTTCGATGAGCCTGCAACACGTCACGTGCAAGTAGCTGAAATGGTGATCGAAAAAGCGAAACGTTTAGTAGAACATAAACATGATGTAGTGATTTTGCTAGATTCGATTACCCGTTTAGCGCGTGCTTATAACACCGTTATTCCTGCATCCGGCAAAGTATTAACTGGGGGTGTGGATGCTAATGCATTGCAACGTCCAAAACGCTTTTTCGGGGCTGCGCGTAACATTGAAGAAGGTGGTAGTTTAACTATTATCGCAACCGCGCTGGTTGATACTGGCTCGAAGATGGATGAAGTTATTTACGAAGAGTTCAAAGGTACAGGTAACATGGAAGTACATCTCTCACGTAATATCGCTGAAAAACGTATCTATCCCGCGATTAATATTAATCGTTCCGGTACGCGTCGAGAAGAATTACTCACTCCGGCCGATGAATTACAACGGGTGTGGATTTTACGCAAACTGCTGCATTCCATGGATGAAATTCCTGCCATTGAATTCTTACTCGATCGATTAAAAAGAACGAAGACCAATAGTGAGTTCTTCGAAGATATGAAAGGGTAAAGGTCTGGTATGACCTACATTGTTCGCATTCAACCTGAAAATATGCTGCTTTTTGTCGAGCCTGGTGAAACCATACTCGATGCTGCTTTGCGACAAGGGTTTGATATTGCCTACGGTTGTCATAATGGTGTGTGCGGCACATGTGCCGCACGCTTGCTAGAGGGTGAAATTGATTATCCCGAATTAGAACCTATCGGTTTAGATGAAGATGAACTCGATGCAAACTATATCTTGCTTTGTAGTGCAACACCTAAATCGGATTTAGTGATTAAACATGCCGGCGTCACTGCACCATGGCAAATTCCAATGAAAAAACTTACCTATACGTTAAAGAGTCTACAAACACTCAGCACAACGGTCATTCAGTTGTTACTAGAGCCGCCGGCAGACCATCATATTCATTATTGCGCCGGACAATATATTAATGTGTATAACAGCACCGGCGAAAAACGGCCTTTCTCTATAGCGAATGCTCCGCAAATTGATAAACATATTGAGTTGCATGTACGTCATACTGAAGATAATGAATATAGTAATATTTTGTTACGTGATTTAACAAATCACCCAAGTTTGACATTAGAAGGCCCTTTCGGCCGCTGTATTTATCATGACACGCCAAATATCCCGGTTATATTTATTGCTGGCGGCACTGGTTTCACTCAAAGTAAAGCCCTCATTGAGCAATTCATACTATCTGCTCCGAACACTCCTATGCATTTGTTTTGGGGTGCAAAAACGTCAGCCGATTTGTATATGAACGATTTACCGAAACAATGGTGTGAAAGCTTACCCGCATTTCAATACACGCCGTCTATTTCACGTTATGATGATGATCAATCTTGGCAAGGCCATACCGGATTATTACCCGAATTGGTTACTCAAACCTACCCGGATCTCAGTCGAATGAAAATTTATGCCAGCGGTCCTGCTGCATTAGTCTCCGCTGCTTATAATCATTTTAAACAATTTGGTTTACGCCGTGAATTTATTTATTCTGATACTTTTGAATTTTTACCGGAGGTTTTATGAAAACTTTTTTCAAATCTATCCGTTTACATCTGTTTTTTATCGTGTTAACCCAAGTACTTTATACCCTCATTTATATTTTTAAACGCGATGTCTTAGAATCCTATTGGGTATTTCTTTACAATGGTATTTGCTTGTTTATTTATCTCGCTGCTGGCTGGGTCACCATGTATGAAACTGGTAAACGTTTATGGACAGCCTTCGCAGGATTAGTCGTGTTTTATGTAGGATATATTGCTTATTGCATTGGCGTGTTAGTCGTAGCACCACTGATTTATCATTTCTCATTGGAAGCAAGCCTACCTTCTTTACCAAGAGTATTAGAATACAGTGTATACTATGCTTTAATCGCAACAGCATTATCATTTATTGGTGGACATATTTGCCACCAAAAACAACGTTTTGATAAAAAGCAGTAGTATATGTCACACTCACATCATGATCACGACCACTCGCATGCTGCACCGACAAATTTTAATAAAGCATTTGCTATTGCCGTCACGCTCAATTTTGTCTTCACGTTAATCGAAGCGGGCTATGCGATTGCAGCTAACTCCATGAGCTTATTAGCTGATGCTGGACATAACCTTGGTGATGTCTTCGGCTTAGCATTAGCCTGGGGTGCTAACTGGTTGCTCACCAAACCTTCTACTGAACGTTATAGCTATGGTTACAAACGCACAACTATTATTGCTTCGATTGTTAATGCGTTATTACTGGTGGCAACCTCTGCTGTCATTGCATACGAATCGATTTTCAAATTATTACATCCCTCTATGGTCAACGAAAAAATTGTGATTATCGTTGCACTGATCGGCATCTTCATCAATGGTGGCAGCGCATTGCTTTTTATTCGTGGTAAAAAAGAAGATTTAAATATTAAAGGCGCGTATTGGCATTTAGCAGCCGATGCATTGATTTCCATTGGTGTCGTTGCTGCCGGAATTGTTATTTATTTCAGTCATTGGTATTGGGTCGATCCCGTTGTTGGCTTGATTATCGTCGCTACCATCATCATAGGAACCTGGGGATTATTGCGTCATTCTCTTAGTTTGTTGTTGGATGCCGTTCCTCCTGATATTGATCAACCCAGCGTTGTGGCTTATCTAACGAATTTGAAAGGCGTAACTGCCGTACATGATTTACATATTTGGGGCTTAAGCACACGCGAAGTCGCCCTTACCGCTCATTTGGTGATACCTGAAGATGCATTGACTGATGAAGATTACGCACGCATCAATCACGAATTAAAATGCCATTTTAAAATTGGGCATGTGACTTTGCAAGTGGAAAAAGGCGATCAATCTGTGTTATGTAGTCAGCATGCGAGTTGTTGATAATGGCATTGAGATTGCAACCCAACACCGTTTTTTTACGGGGTATAACCTACTCTGCTGACATGGATACTTCTTCCTATTGGCAGCTACTCTCCCAAGATGAGAAAGATCGCGCTTTGCGGTTTAAGTTTAAAGAATTGCAAGAACGTTATATTTTATTTCGCGGCACATTACGTCAAACACTTGCGCTATTTTTAGATATATCCCCCGTCAATTTAGTGTTTGCTTATACAGAACATGGCAAACCTTATTTACCAGAGCATTCGGCGTTACAATTCAATATCTCACATGCAGAGAATGAGGCTCTCATTGCTATAACGCATGGCGCTAATGTCGGTATCGACATTGAGAAAATTAAAATGTTGGAAATAGATAAATTAGCTGAACGGTTTTTTTCTTCTGTTGAAGCAGAGTACCTACATCAACAATCTGAGAATGAAAAAATTGATGCTTTTTTTCAATTATGGACGGCTAAAGAAGCTTTTATTAAAGCAACTGGTTTAGGTCTCAGCCAAAACTTAAAACGTTTTAGTATTGGATTAGAACCTTTACAATTACTGCATGCCGAGGACGTTGATGTATCTGAATGGACGCTACTAGCGTTGGGTTATAAAGCTGGTTTTTCTGGCTCTGTGGCAACTCGACAAAAAAATTGCAGCATAAAATGGATGGATACGGAATAATTATTTAAGCGTCAACTTGTATTTTTTCATCCAAAATATATTCTATTAATTGCTCTATCGTCTCCGCCGACAAATTCGTTGTTTTTGAAATATAAGCTAAAGAACATCCTTGCTTTAAATACTTGATGGCAGACAACATGCTACTAATTCCTTCCAATTTTCCTTGTGAGATTCCTTGTGAGATTCCTAATTTTCTTCCTTCACTTACAAAAGCTTGTTTCAAATTCATAATAACCTCCTGAAAATCTTGCGGAAACTCGTAGATGTAACTCTCAAAATTACTGGTTGTATCACTCGATTCAACTGCAAATTCACTTGTATTATATTCTAGCACAATGCGACCCAAATCACTATCAGGCGGAACAGAAAATGCACGAAAATGCTCAATTAACATAGCTGTTTTTAGACGAAACTCTATCGTATTTGCCCGATAAAGACTCAATAACATTAAATTAGATAGTTGTTTTTTTCTAAAATCTTCTTCATGCATCGCACTTGTATCAACAAGATGGAATGGCTCGATAAAAATAGATTTGGCAAGCTGTTCCGACTCTCCAAATAAGCTAAAAAATTCTCGTTTATGAATCCAAGGGTGATTACCATTAAATATCACTATTGGATAAATCAGGGGCAATGGAAAGACTGTTTTATTTTTTTGCTTTATATGTCTTTTCAAACCTTGCATTATGTAATTGATTAGCCGAAAAGGCATCATTGGATCCGATTTTGACTGGTGTTCGAGTAGTAAATACAGATAGCTCGTTTCTCCATCCGTTTGTTTGACACTAAAAATCAAATCACTTTCATGTTTTCGCAATTTCTCATCAATAAATGTTGTTGGCTCCATTTTTAAAGTCGTGAGATCAATTTTATCTAAAATAGTCCAAGGCAATTGATTCAAAAAAAAACTTTCAGCTACGGCAGGATGACTCATGATAGCTTTTATAAAGTTATCATGCCGTTGGTGAATAATTATCATGAGATCGATCCTTCTTTGTAAAATGTGCGCTCCAATTCCACAAAAAGGACTATATTTTATAATTTGCTTTTTGTCAATTATATTTATTGTGTGTGCAAAAAGTATTTTATATTGCTGCTAACGACCTAACTTGAGAGAATCTAACCTTGATTTTCGACCATAAACTGTTAAATTTATCCTTGATTTTCGACCATATTATGTGAGAGGAATATTGAAAAGATATATTTATCAATCAGTTAAAGATTGGTCTCTAAAACCTGATCGGAAGCCTTTAGTTTTGAGAGGAGCGCGTCAGGTCGGAAAAACCCTCCTCTTTCTTGACGAAATTCAAGAAGCTCCGCGCGCAATTACATCCTTACGTTATTTCTATGAGGAATACCCTGATTTACACGTTATGGCGGCTGGTTCTTTATTGGATTTTGCCTTAGAAGATGGCATTGCAACATTGTTTCCAGAACTGAAAAGGATTTTGGAGTAGTTGGGTGAAGGGGAAACTTTTGAATTGCCTCTTCAGTATATCTAAGATTTACACTCGTTTCAACAACTTCACTTTCGTTACAGAATCAACAAAGCTGGCGTGGATGGAGTTGCGAGTCATGTCTTTCAGATCGTTATCCGTAAAACCGAAATGTTTTGCGGCGATGTCATATTCATTATTTAATGTGGTCGCAAAATACGGAGGATCATCTGAACTGAGTGTGACGCGTATGCCCGCATCGCGTAATTTAACTAATGGGTGGTGTGCAAAATCAGGATACACACGTAAAGCAATATTACTGCCTGGACAAACTTCTAAAGTAATATCACGATCTTTCAATGCCGCTAGTAAATTTTTATCTTCAATCGATCGCACACCGTGACCGATACGCGTTACCGGTAAATGATCAATCGCTTCCCAGACACTTTCAGGGCCCGCCATTTCACCGGCGTGTGTTGTACAGCCTAAACCCGCTTCGTGTGCAATGTGGTAGGCTTTTTTAAATTGCGCTGGCGGGAAGCCCGCTTCATCACCGCCCATACCAAAACCAACAATATAAGGATGTAGATTTTTTACAGTTTGCTCTGCTACCTTGGTGCAAGCATCAACGCCAAAATGTCGTACACAGGTCATAATAATTCGAGCTTCGATATTAAAATCACGACGCGCGTCATCGATGCCTTGTACTATGCCAGCGAGATGATCATCGTATGAAACACCACACAAACGCGCGTGATCAGGTGACACCATCAACTCAACATAAATTGCGCCCGCTTTTGCTACGCTAGCAAGATATTCATAAGTCATGTCACGGTAATCTTGGATGTTGCGTAGCACAAAGCTAGCTTGATCATACACTTTTAAGAAATGTAAAAAATCGTCCCACAAAAAAGTCTCATTTTTACCAAAAATTTTTTCTGGAATTGCGATGCCATTGCGTTTAGCCATTTTGGTAACGAGTGAGGGTGGCATACTACCTTCAAGATGGACATGTAGTTCGGCTTTGGCGATCATGTTGTAATTTCCTTCAAAAATGATGTTCCAGCATCCAACGGCGCAAGTTCCAAATGCTCCGCTAAGGTTTGTCCGATATCAGCAAAAGTTTCACGTGCGCCCAGATTGGTTGTTTTAACATTTGGACCAAAAACAATTGCGGGAATATGTTCGCGTGTATGATCCGAACCAGGCCATGTGGGATCACAACCATGATCAGCGGTAATGACCACCACATCGTCTGGTTTTAATTTTTGGATTATTTCTGGTAATCGTTGATCAAATTGTTCTAATGCGTAAGCATAACCGGCCACATCGCGACGATGGCCATAATTCATATCGAAGTCAACAAAGTTTGTGAAAATCAAACAGCGATTAGGATAGTCATCCATCGCTTTTAATGTCGCATCAAATAACGCCATGTTACCTTCAGCTTTAATTTCATGTGTAATACCAGAATGTGCAAAAATATCCGCTGTTTTACCGATAGCGATGACCTCAGCACTATCGTTTACTAAGCGATCTAATAGTGTTGGTGCCGGTGGTGGTGTGGCGATATCACGACGATTACCTGTGCGGTGAAAATTACCGGGCGTACCTACAAATGGACGTGCAATCACACGACCAATCTTATATTCGTCTACTAATTTACGAGCAATATCGCAAATTTCATAAAGTCGCTGCAAGCCAAATGTTTCTTCATGCGCTGCAATTTGAAATACGCTATCGGCTGAAGTGTAAACGATAGGTTTACCTGTAGCCATATGCTCTGTACCTAGTTCATCAATGATAACGGTACCCGATGCATGTTTATCACCTAAAATTCCTGGCAACTTAGCTTCGCGAATAAAATCATTCACAAGTTTTTGTGGGAAACTAGGATACGCAGGCGGAAAATATCCCCATTGAAATAACACTGGAACGCCAGCAATTTCCCAATGACCGCTAGGGGTATCTTTGCCTAAACTTTTTTCTTTGGCATAACCATAAGCACCTGTTATATGTTGTGGTTGCGTGAGCCCAGGTAATTGTTGCTTGCCACTACTCGCGAGTGTGGCGTTGACTAAACCTAATTTCGATAAATTAGGTATTTTTAAAGCCCCCTGACGTTTGCCAGGAATATCTGCTTTGCCTGCCGCACAGACTTCGGCGATATGAGCCAGAGTATTAGCGCCCTGCTCTTCTGGTGGTGCATCTTCTGCAGCACCAATACCAAATGAATCCATTAACAATACAATAGCGCGCTTCATTACTTAATTCCATCTTCTTTTCTGCAATACGTTTCACGAATGAAACACGCTGCAATAAATGCAATAATAAAGGCAATCGGAATAATCAATAATCCACGTTGATAATCGCTGACCGAATAAATGGCAACGTTATCTACCACTAAGTGATTCCATTTCCAATCCATCAATTTACCAAATAACGGAATCAATACTGCACCACCAATACCAATCGTGGTAAAGGATACAACACTTACTGATGTTGCAGTGAGTGCGATAGGATTACTCTCAGCAACCGTAGGATAACTAATAACTTGCGAACTGGTGATTAAACCCAGCAAGAAAAATAATACGATTAAGACGGCGAAATTAGTGATATTGCCATAAATAATAATCGACATTAATGCTAACGATAAAACAGCGCCAATTAGCATTGGCAACTTACGTCGCCCCATTTTATCAGAAACCCATCCCGCTAAAGGTGAGCCAAACACCGTACCAAAGAAAACCATGCCAGTAATACTGGATGCTTGTGCAGGAGTAAAATGTAAAATTTGTTGTAAGTATAGTCCACCCCACGATGCACCCATTAAGAATACAGGGAGGTTGATTAAACAAGTATAGGTTCCACCTAACCAATTTTGTTTACGCGTGTAAGCAGTCCATAGACTGCGCCAATAACCTAAACTACTCAAATGCTTGCGATGTTCGGCGGCTTGTTGCGCTTGTTCTGTCGGATAATCTCTCACAAATTTAAAAATCACCGCTAAAATCAATACACCCAATGCTGCATCTAATAACACTGCATTACGCCAACCTACCGCATTAATAACGTGGGTCATGGGATTTTGTGCAACCCATCCACCCATCATTGCCATAGTCACGACTAAACCGCTAATTAAAGCCATACGACGTGATGGAAACCAACGTGAGGCTAATCGAATACAACTTAAAAAACAGAAAGCACTACCAATACCCGTAAAAAAACGAAATATACTGGCAATAGTGAGCGAGTTCGCTAAAGCAAAACCTAACGTGCCTAAAATACAGACGAGCATAGAAATTAAAATAATTTTGCGGGTAGAAAAGCGATCGAGTAACTGTCCAGCGGGAAGAAGAAAAATAGCGTTTGCTAAAAAGTAACGTGAATTTAATAAACCTAAATCCGTAGCATGAATGTGAAATGCTTGCATGAGTGACGGAGATAGCGAGTTAATCATATTCATCTGAATAAATTCATAGAAGAAAAACAATCCCGCTGTAATACACACCCACCATGCTTGTTTTGAAATTGTTTCCACCTCTGTGGAATGGGTCACCGCATGTTGAAAAGCACTCATATTATGGTTCCTAATTTATTTAGACACTGTAGCCTGGATGAAGCAACGCGGAATCCAGGATCAATATCGGACAATTTATGAATTGCCCTACGATTGTTGCACATTCTCACAAAACGTTTCTTTAATTAAGAAAGCGCAAAGCAAACCTATCACTAAAGTCATGGGAAAGATCATCATCGCATGATGATACGCTGTAGCTGTGTATTGTGGCACACCATCAATTAAAGTTTTATCCCAATACCGATCCATAATGTGACCAAATACTTGCTGTGCTAAGCCCGCACCGCCCATAATAATTGACGAAGCGATGCCGAGCGAGGTTCCAGTAATCGTGCGTTGGTTGCTTTCGGTAATAAATGGATACGTAATCACTTGAGCGCTGGTGAAAAAACCGATGAGGAAGAAGAGGAAACACGCCATGAAGAAATTTAGCTGGGACAACTCAATCATGATTATCGTTACAATCAATGATAAAACTGCACCAATAATCATGGGAGAGCGACGACGACGAATATTATCAGAAATTGCACCGACAACCGGCGAGCCGATAATAGTTCCAACAAATAACATTAATGAGGCGGTAGCAGCGTTGCGTGCGGTGAAACCGTGAGTTTGTTGTAAAAACAAACTGCCCCACAATCCACCTAATACCATCAAAGGTAAATTCAATAAACTCGTATAAACCCCGCTGAACCAGGTTTGTATATTAGCTGCAGCCATGCGAATTCCGACCCAAAAGGCAGGTTTTTCGATGGTTTTGGTTTGAAAATTACGGCTAAAATCGCGTTCAGGATTCAACGGACGATCATAAACAAACCACCAATTCAATCCCCAAATCACGGCACCCAATACTCCGTTGAGTAGCAACGCGACACGCC
>CAZULF010000050.1:0-15000 GCA_964621215.1 uncultured Legionellales bacterium
ATGCTTAAATAATTCTCACGAATCTTTTCTACGCGACGGATTGAAAAATCAGCATCGGCACTTAAGTTCGCAGTGGATGTTATCGGAACGCCGGTATAAAGCTCGTCTCGGCTAGAACAACCGCTTATTGTTTCTAAGTAGATCATTCTTTCCACATATTTGAAATGGTCTATATTATGAATATACCCATAAACTTCTGCCTTCAACTTATTGATATTTTCGCGCTGTGTCATTTTCCCCAAAAAATACTGAATGTCGTTCACTTTTTCATGCAGTTTTAATACGTCAAGCTGTGTCCCCTCTATCTTTGATTGGATAAGCGGTAAATAATGATGCAGATACGCTAAAATATGCAGCTGTTCGCGTTGAAGTGCATTCACTCCCATGTCAAGACGCATTAGCATTTGATCCATCTTTTCATCTAAGCGGTCAAAACGCATATGCATTTCTTGCCGAAGTGTCTCTATTTGTTGAGATAACGCTTGAATGGACTCAAGAATCATTTGATCTGGCGTCTTGCCTGGTGAGCCAAACGCATCAACCAGACTACTGACCGAGCTTAGTATAGAAAAAGCGACTCCAAGTGGATTTCCAGCAACCGTTCCTGCCATTGTGCCGTAACCAGCAAATCCAGCAATCGTAGTGCCTAAGGTGTAGGCTGCTGAGCTAACAACGCTTATTTTTCGAGCTAATTCACGATCTCCAAATAGACCCACCAAAATACCTGCACATTGAAATCCAGCATGCATCTCACTCATCGTATGGTCGAAGTTAATCCGTTCGGCATATTCACGTGTTTTTATGTCTTTCGCAGCGACGTCATTTTTTCCTGACCACTCTTGCACAATTTCTTCATTCGTAGCTAATAAATTGGATGCACATGAGCGGAGCTTTGCCTCGGCGGTATGAACCTCATTGTTTATTGCATCTAAGTATTGGGTTATTTTTCGATTGTTTGTGGCTATTATCTTAGGAGACGCGGTTGAATCATCCAGCAAGCGGTTTTGCGTTTTTAACGCCTTACCAAGTTTTTCAATATTCCTTTTTGCCGATTTACTCAAGCCTTCGGTAGCATCTGCTGCCGCAAGGAATTTAGATAACTGGCCGTTTAAAATCTTTACATACTTATCGGTGTTTAACGACAAAGAGTTATTTGCCAATAAGATTTTATGGGTCTCACGCATCAATGAAAACGTATTTTCTTCTGAATTTAGGGTTTCTTTTGCTAACGGGATTGATTCTTTCGATAAGGGCGTCAATATATCTTTGTTAACTACGGAGCGGCATTGCTTATCATTTCGCGTGAACGTTACACCTAGGCCAAAGCCACCGCCAACACCCACCGAAGCCCCCCATTTAAAAAATACGCTGGTATTGTCATTAGTTTTGTTGTCCGCTATGCCTGCGCTTACTTCGGCACCTAGACCTAATAGTGAGCCAGTCGCACGGAGATCTGCACTGATAGAATTACCGTTTGCAAGACACGCTTTTGGAGTGTTGTATCGAACATCCCCTCTAAAAAGTGAAGCATCCACTTTTGCTGAAACACCGGTTGTTTCGGTGCCTTTTGAATTAGTTGTAGTTCCCAGATGTAAACCCGCTTGCGCTTGTGCCCCCTGTACCCTCATTGAAACACCATTGCGCTCCGCTGTAGCCGATAAAAAAACAGCACTTGCGCCTACTGCAGAACCAGCAGAATTTGTGCTCATCGTTGTTTCAGCTTTTGCAAGATTTGCAGATAGGCTTACTTCGCCATTATTCATTTCATGAATCTCGGTTGTGTAATGTCGGGATTCGTTGATTGTTGCCCCTGCGCTATGACTGCTGGTTGAATTAGATGAGGTATTCTGCGCGCCCCACCTACCTTGAGCATCCTGTGACCGACCAGAGCGGGTTATAAATGACTCACGTCCTCTTTGCTCACCGACGTTTCTTTCTGCAGTCCAACCTAGCTGAACTGTTGTTTCTGGAGAATCTGTTGATGCAGGATCATTTGGCTTATACATAGTCTTAACTCCTTGTATGGGTAAATAAATATGTTTTAGGTAACAACAACGAAACTTGCTAAGTCTGTTGCTACACAAGTTGTAAGATAAGCTCAATTAAAATTCTGTTGCATCCGTATGAATACTGAAAAATTTTGAACACATGGACAGCGCGCAATATTATAGTGACTACCACATTTGTTGTGTAATATTGAACGCGGGAGAAGGGGCAGATCGCTCATGCGGAAAGAGCTGCAGATGACGCAAAAATCGTTTTGTGAAATACCTAAAAATCAAACGCTACGGGTATAGATAAGAGATTCGTTGCTCCCCACCTACCTTGTGCATCCTGTGATTAACCAGCAGAAGTTATAAATGATTCACTTCCTTTTATACAGATAAAACATAACCCCCTACTTTTTCACTAGTGAGTTGCGCTAAAACTCCTGAGGCAATACAAACAGAAGATTCTTTTAGTGTTTCCATAGCTGTTGTGACATCAGGTTGTTGCACTGCATTAACAACAGGAAGCGTATAAGCAGAATAATTAAAGAAAGAACCAATATAACTCAATGCGTACCCTGTTTTAGTCCATCCGTTTTCTGTTAATTTTTTGCCAGCTGTTTGAGCGGCTGAAGAAGTGACACGGATCGCTAAAATCCTTGTTATGTCAATTAGCGCACGGTACATTGCATCGTAGCTAAGTATTTCGTCTTCCAGAGCAGTGCCACTTATCTCGCTTAGTTCTTGATAATATCGAGCAAATAGCGTTAAAAAAAGCGCGGTATAATAACTGCTTTGTACAATAGTTTGAACGATAAAATCTGAGTAATTGTATTTCTTTGCTATTTTGCCTAAAAGATTTGATAACCCGAGAACAACACCTTGTGTTGCTGATTGTAACGCTTGCTGCTGCAAAGAACTTGGAGGTAGGCTCTTACAGATATTATCGGTAAGCACAGTAGAGTCGATATAGCTTTCTTGACCAGTTAAAACACCCTCAAGTTTAAATATGTTATTTTGTTTTCCACTACGTGAACGGCAAAATATTGGTGAACCATACAACAATGCTTTACCAACTATCTTATTATTTTGGATAAGATTAAAATGGAAAATAGGCAGTTTTGTTTTTTGATGCAAATCCCAACTTGCTTCTCTCCGCCACTCAAGAACAGAATCCTTTGAGTGATATAATTCATGGTATTGCATCAGTTGCATTTTAGAGTTACCTATGGGGGGACTCACAATATTCTTATTATCAAGAGAAAACGGAACATTAAGCAATAGTGAGGTGATATATTTAATTGTGGGTAATTCTAATAAAATATTCAACTTCAATGGCATCAGTCTATTTGCCGAAGAAACTGACAGAATAACATCTGGTGTGTTTGTTTCATGAGGTATTGTAGAAAAAATAGGAACTAAAGAAGGTGTCGCAGTAAATGAAGTAATAATCGGTGTCGGTGATACCGCAGCGGTTGATTCTGGGAAAGAATGAGTAGCTAAAGGAGTTGCTGTAAAGCTAGGGGTCGGTGATAATGTTGGTGTAGGCAACACACTTGGTGTACTAGAAGTCGTTGGTGTATAAATGGGTAGGACAGTTGGAGAGACAGACGGCTTAAATAAACCAATTTTAGTGATATTTTGCAGAATTAAAAATTGATTTTGTCCGAGATCTATTTTCAGTCCAAATTTATATTCAATACTGTTTGCTTGTGTAATGTCGGTTAAATTTGAGAACCCTTTTAAGATAATTTTATCTTCATCGGCATAATCTGTTATGGTATCTGTGCTGTCAGGTTTGCGATCGATTATAAAAGTGTCATTACCTGCATTCCCGGTTAACGTGTTAAAACCTCCACTCGGTTGAAGTATATCGTTTCCTGGACCACCTAAAAGGGTATCATTCCCACCAAAACCGATTAAAGTGTCATTACCTTCACCTCCATAGATAAAGTTATCCTCATTATTACCAGAAAGTTGATCATTAAATGCAGAACCAACAAGATGCTCAATTGAAAAAAAAGTGTCTCCTTCCGCATCACCGCCTGATGCTATCCCTGTTAATAAATTAACCCTGACACTTTGAGACGATTGAGTATAATAGACCGTATCTATACCCATACCTCCATCCAAACGATCACTGCCAAGCCCACCTTCTAGGTGATCATCTCCCATTTCACCGTATAATTTGTCATCACCTTCATCGCCGTAGAGAGAATCGCCTCCTTCACCACCAAATAATTGATCATTACCACGCCCCCCATGAAGAATATCAGCGGAGTCGCCCGTAGTCATTTGCTGATGTGGATCATTAGCTCGGTCACCGCCCCAAATATAGTCATTACCGTCACCACCTAAAATATAATCAGCTCCCGCATTACCTGCCAAGGCGTCATCCGCTTCTCTGCCATTAATATAATCGTCTCCATAGCCACCGTATATTTCATCTGGACGAATATAATTTTCAGTTAAAGTCCCTGCGCCCCCAATCAATATATCGTCACCTTCTCCACCATAGACACGATTCCAACCATCATAACAAACGACTAAATCGTCTCCCGCCTTAGCCGAAATATCCTCCCATTTTGAATCACTAAACATAATTTCTGCGCTAGAGGTTCCAATTCTATATGTCCACTTATCGTCGTTAAGTTTATCCCACAAATCGTCCAAAGTATTTATAGGATCACCCAAGAAATCCCAAACAATTTCACTAATACGTTCTACTGAACTCCAAATTTTTAACACAGCGTTTGCAGCATAGCGATATATTATACTTCCGGCTACTTGCCCGATTAATAATACAGCGATACCTGGTAAAGGTATAATTGTAGCTAACGCCATACCAATAGAGTTGCCTATAGCTCCGACTTGTGCTCCGGTAAAATATAGCAAAGTCTCTTCTGGTATATCGTCAACTTTGATATGTCCTAGTACCAATTTGCCGGCTAAATTAGTAGCTAAACCTTCAGTCATAAGCTGAACAGCATTATCTAAGCCAGGAACTGTTTTAAGCGCATCGACACTAATATGACCTACAATATTATTTTTAATAGAAACAATCATCCCTTTCTTAATTTCATCAAAGCTTTGCCCAAGGATCAAATCAGCCGTAATGCTAATGGCTAATCCATTAGAATAACTCCGCAACTCTTCCATCACAATATCGTCAATACGGTAGATAACAGGAGTCAGCGGAAGAGCATTCAGTAGAGTATCGTGCTCAGTTTCTTTACCTAAGAAGGGCTTAAGTTGTTCCCACAACAGTTTCGATGAGCTCGTTAATTCTGATGGTTTTTTCCCTCCCGTAACTATGCGATATGCTAGACCTTCAATAATATTATCATACCACCTTGTTTCAGTTAGACCATTCCTAACAGCGCTATCCAGGTTTTTGGAACTGTGACTATCAAAAAGCAAAAAACCATAATTTTCAGGACTAATCAATTCTACAAGCGGTCTTAGAAGAGGAAATTCATTCCCAACTGTGTCCAATGCGGTTGATATAAAATTCAGCGGAACACTAATTTTTTTATCAGACAGAAATGAAACAGAAACATCACTATTATAAGTAAAAAGCTTGCCAATTTGTTCATAAGCGGTACTGACAATATTAGGGACTGCATTTAGCATAACCCAATGTTTATTGAAGTCTATAGTTGATGGATCTATTCCAAGTAAATACAAAAATGGGGAAGCTCCCGGATTTTCATAGGTATAAGTATTTATATTATTTTTCATACCCAATAATTGAGCGACTAAACCTCCGAGACTATGGCCAGTCACAGCTTCCCAGTTATAATCTGCATATTTAGGATTTTGCTTTAATTTCTCACTCATGACTTCAAAATATTGCTGCGCTTTCGCTAGGTCTGATGGTAAAACACCCAAACTATAACGCCCATCAGTAAAAGTATCATGCAAATCATCGGTACCTCTTATAGCTAGGATCAACTTTTTATCTTTTTCATTTACATAGACAGCAGCAAAAAAAGAATCACTATTCCCAAAAATGGAATTCGATGTTTCTTGATATCGCTGCCAATTTCCAAGCTGTTTTTTTTGCTCAAAATAATAAACATCTTCAGACATACCTGCCGTAGTAACAGCAATACCATCTGAGTTTTGGTGCTGATTAGTTCCAAAATAAAATGAATTTGATGATACCTCTGAGGGATGAGTATTACGTAACAAAATCGCCCGATCAGATTCACTGCTAAATCTTACAATGGTATCTGCCCCACTTTTTTGCAAAAAAAGATTTTCGTAATTATTAAGCGTAACTGCAGATACATCGATAACACTATTATTCGGATTGTAATCTTCAATTGTGATTTCATTTGGGTCATTTTGTGTTATTACGTAATTATTAAAATTAACGCTGGGAGAACCCATATCCAAATTAATAAAGACAATCCTTGAAGAGAACGCATAATAAATGAGTTCACCATCTTGATGAACAATTTGATCATTGCTCATGCCACTAGGGACTACACTAATTTTATCATTAGGTAACCATTCAGCAACTAGATCTTCTTTCCAGCGATTATCATTTTTTGAAAGTATGAAATGGTTTTTCAAACTTAAATCTACTGGTCTCACCCCATAAATATCTAGCTTAATCCCATCTCCCAAAGCAACTTCAGTATATATGCCACGGTCAACTAAGGTTATCTCCGTTAAACCAAAACGTGTTAAGTCAATTTTATTCCACGGTAAGAATGGATCACTATTTTGCGGATTACTAGCGAAGTCAGCCCCTTTAATAATATAATGCTTAAAATCCTTTTTAACAGTAGCACCAATGCGATTAAATAATGGTTCTAGCTTTGCCCCTATATCATAAATATTAACCGTTCGTGATACAGACCATGGTGCACGAAAGTGACGAGAAGTAATTTGTGTGGAATTAAGATTTTTTAAAATCAGAATCTGTTCTTGACCTAAATCAATATGTGAGTCATTACCGGTTGTTGTAATTTTTATATGGTTAAAACTCTTAATATTGATAAGTTCACTAATATCAATTAATTCATATGGATTATTAAGTTCAAAATCATGAATAATATCAAATGAATTGGGTTTAACAGGAATAATGTAAGTATCATTACCTGTACCACCCGTCAATTCGTTACTACCTAAATCTCCCATCAGTGTATCCGCGCCCGAGCCACCCAGGAGCTTGTCATCATCCTTACCTCCTCTTAGTAAATCATCTCCATCTTCACCATACAGTTCATCATTTCCACGATTTCCTTGTAAAAAATCCTGCCCGCTACGGCCATATAGTTTATCATTGCCATTGCCACCATAAATTTCGTCGTTTCCTTCTGTACCAATTAAGATGTCTCCACTATCAGTTCCGTTAATAATAGGCATGATTTTCTCCATTAAGATAGAAGGTAATCGCAATACTAACCCTACTTATAAAGCTTTTTAGTGGTTTTAGCAATAATTTGGGGTTGACAGATTTCGCAGCAGTTCCCGGCGAAATCATAACCCCAGGAGTGGCGGGGGTTCAGGCGAGTCTGAAAAATCTTTTTCGCGATCGATTTTCGAAGAAACCCCTAATTCAGCGGATTTTGGTGATTTTTCGCCGGGGACCGCTGCAGATTTTGTGATGGGCTTGCAAAAATCCCTGTTCGTGTCTTATAATTATTAAGCTTTGACCAGTGTTCATCTGTGAGTATTAGTCTAGCGGTCTCAACTCGTTTTATTGTAAATGTAAGAATCTCAATTCTACGAGTTTGCCCTTGTAAATCAATATGTTGCAGCTTAGAGACCCCCTCATTTTTGTTCGAATATCGAACAGGTTAAAAAGAGCCATAAATTTAACTGATTGATTTTTTGCAAGAAAGGATCATCATACGCAGTTCCACAACTGACCTAACAAGAGGTATGTATGATGATCGATGCAATGATAAGTCCAAAGCCACAGAAGTTAAGCAATTTTTGCTATCGCAACTAGGTGCTCAAATGCACCACAAACGACTCTCCTCCCTCAGTAATGCAGTTACGGGTGTCATTGCCAGCCAATCATTACAATTATCGAAAATTGGAGAGGGTCTCGCTGCGGTGAATGGACTTCTACCTAAACATGCAAAAAAACAAGTAGATCGTCTGTTATCAAATGAGGAAATAAATATTAGTGGTTGCCAATATAATTTTGCTAAGCTCCTTATTTCTCAAAGGAAAAGAATATTTGTTGCAATGGATTGGACGGTATTTGCAAAAGACCATCAAATGACATTAACGTTTCGTCTTATTACAAAGCATGGTAGAGCCACCCCATTGCTGTGGCAAACGGTTAGCACGGTAGGTCTTAAAGGTCATAAGAATGAATATGTTTATAGGCTTTTTGAAAGATTACGATGCATTGTTTCAAATGACACTCAAGTCGTTGTTATTGCCGACAGAGAATTTGGAACTCTAAACAATATGGAAGTGCTTAAAAATAAATTAAAATTTGACTATATTTTAAGGGTTAAACGTAATTTCACGATTACGGACGATACCAAGAAAATAAAAAAACTTGCACATGAATGGCTTGATTGTGAAAAATTGATTTGCGTTGATAATGCCTATATCACTGTGCAGGAATATCAAGTCAACAAAATTGTTATCTGTAAAGAACCCGACATGAAAGATATGTGGTGTCTTGCATGTAGCATCAAAAATATTGCGACAAAAACAATTACTACTCTTTACGGGAAACGTTGGGGTACGGAAACAAGTTATCGTGATGAAAAAGATTTACAGCTTGGTTTTCGTTTGAAAAAATCAAGAATTAAAAATATTGCACGACGTGATAGATTGCTGCTGCTTAGTGCAATCGCCATTATTTTTTTAACCCTGCTTGGCGCAGCCAGTGAAGAAGTCGGATTTGATAAGTATATTAAATCTAATACCGTCATTACACGAACACACTCCTTATTTTCTCAGGGTCGGCTGATTCTGAAGTTGAGTCCAACCCTAAAAGAAAAGTGGTTAATACCTAGAATGGATTCACGTAAGCACTCCACCAACCCCATCTATCACTAGCTAAATCGATTTGCGATACTGCAGCTCGATGTTCCATGGCAACAGTTTTTCATAGTCGTCGACGGTGTTGCACAGTGGTAGGTTCTTTAATAATTTAACGTAGTAATGGTAAGGATCTAGGCCGTGGTGTTTGGCGGTTCTGATAATGCCAAAATGCATGCATAGTGCATTGGCACCGTCGACGCTGGCGCAGAAGAGGAAGTTTTTTCGAGCGATGACAAAAGGTTTTATTTCTTGTTCAGTCAAGTTGTTATCAATGTCGAGTCGGCCATCGTCTAAAAAGCGCGTTAAGCCGGGCCATAATTTCAGGCAGTAATTAATAGCTTTGCCTAAAGGTGATTGAGGCAAAGTGGTGGGATACACCTCCTCGAGCCAATGTTTAAATTTCTCCATCATCGGTTTGGATTTTTCCTGGCGTAGCTGATAGCGTTGCGCGGGCATGAGGTTTTGGTTTTTAGCATCACGCTCGATTTTGTAGAGGTTTTTATAAAAAAGCAGCGCTTCCTTAGCAATACCCTTACTTTTAGCGCTTTGTGCAATAGGTTCGAACTTGCGCCGGGCATGGACATTACAGTTAACCAAGGTCGCGGTTTCTTCGCCGACAAGGTCAAAGAAGTTATCACCATCAACATGTAAATAACCTGCAAAACCAGAGAACCAGCCGTTGATAAACTGTTTGTGCTCTTTATCATTGTAATCATACAAAATAACGCTTTCATCAGGCGGTCCGCCACGGGTGCAGTAAACATATGATTTGGTTTCTGCACAACGCCCAGGTTCATTCAATACTTGTAGTGAAGTAGCATCACAGGTGGCGATGTCGTAATCGATGATTTCATCTTTTAATAAGTTATAAATAGGTTGTAATGGCTCCATCAGGTCAATCAACCACCGTGCCATGGTTTGGCGAGAACAGCTGATGCCATGCCGCTCGCTGAGCTGTTTTTCTAGGTGATAAAGTGGTTGGCGGTCATCGAGTTTGCTAGTGATAAGAAAGGCTAAAAATTCTTCGGTGACTTTTGCTTTTGGTAATACATGCGCAGGGACTGGAGCGGTGACGATAGCCTTGTCACATCCTTTAGGACAAGCAACGACTTCACGGCGTTGCTCTAGGATTTCAAACACTTCTGGTTGGTAGTGCAGAGATTCTTTCGTTTCGTAGCGGATAACGGTTTTGCACGCGCCGCACGTGCATTGTTTTTGATGTTCTTTGACAGGAATGATTTCAATGCGGCGAGGAAGCTCTTTTTCAGCTTTTTTATGTTTTTTCGGGTATGGGCTGCGACCAGCATTGTGTCATTGATACTGTCGCCCTTTGTTTCTGCTTGCGTGAAGATAGCTTGATTGTCATCGAAGAAACTGAGCTGAGGATTGCTTGCATTATGGGTGTAGCGCTCTGATTTTTTGCCAAAGCGATTGCGGAGTAACTCTTTTAGTTGGTGTTGCAGATTATCGTAGGCTTGCGCATATTGCTCGCAGCGTTGGGTGAGGGTGTTATTGTGTGATTGAAGCGTATCGTTAATTAGAGAAAGTTGCGCTATTTCATTTTCCAGAAGCTCTATTTTTCCTATCAAATTCATCATGCACATCCATCTCTTAAGATGTGAATATTATACTATAAAAACCCTGTTAAACAAAATATTTATGTCATTTTAATAAAAGTTTTCAGCATAAAACACCGGCAATTTTTCTTGTTTTGTATAATCCAGTCCTGAGAGTAACCAATTCAATTCGTCACGCGTTAGCTCGAGCGTTTGTTCATTTATTTTAGGGAATTTTAGCCTTCTCTTTTCTAATCGCTTATACATCAGCCAAAATCCGTTCCTATCCCACCAGAGCATTTTTATTTTGTTTGCACTGCGGTTGCGAAACAAAAATAGCTGTCCTGATGTTGGATTAAGCTGCATATGATCAGCTACTAAAATTATTAGCCCGTCAATTTGCTTACGAAAATCAATGGGCGTGGGGATAGAGCCAAGATTAGCGGCTTCTTATTCTTTATGCGAGAAATCCAATAGCCAAAACGATCGTAATTAACATCGTGCTTTTCGCAATAAGCTTTGCGAGTCATATCACTTGCTTCTAGCAACGTAATGTGTTGCTGCCAATAGTGTTCGTTTTCTTTAACTGAATTTAGCGTGTTTGCTAAAACTTCTGGCTGTATTGCTGTTTTCTCCTGTGTTTAGATAAAAAAACAGTATGCGAGGATTTAGAGGAGATTAAAAGATGGGGTTGGTGGAGCGCTTACGGAACGCCGTTATAAAGCTCGTCTCGGCTAGTACAACCGCTCGTTGTTTCTAAGTCGATCATTCTTTCCACATATTTGAAATGGTCTATATTATGAATATACCCATAAACTTCTGCCTTCAACTTATTGATATTTTCGCGCTGTGTCATTTTCCCCAAAAAATACTGAATGTCGTTCACTTTTTCATGCAGTTTTAATACGTCAAGCTGTGTCCCCTCTATCTTTGATTGGATAAGCGGTAAATAATGATGCAGATACGCTAAAATATGCAGCTGTTCGCGTTGAAGTGCATTCACTCCCATGTCAAGACGCATTAGCATTTGATCCATCTTTTCATCTAAGCGGTCAAAACGCATATGCATTTCTTGCCGAAGTGTCTCTATTTGTTGAGATAACGCTTGAATGGACTCAAGAATCATTTGATCTGGCGTCTTGCCTGGTGAGCCAAACGCATCAACCAGACTACTGACCGAGCTTAGTATAGAAAAAGCGACTCCAAGTGGATTTCCAGCAACCGTTCCTGCCATTGTGCCGTAACCAGCAAATCCAGCAATCGTAGTGCCTAAGGTGTAGGCTGCTGAGCTAACAACGCTTATTTTTCGAGCTAATTCACGATCTCCAAATAGACCCACCAAAATACCTGCACATTGAAATCCAGCATGCATCTCACTCATCGTATGGTCGAAGTTAATCCGTTCGGCATATTCACGTGTTTTTATGTCTTTCGCAGCGACGTCATTTTTTCCTGACCACTCTTGCACAATTTCTTCATTCGTAGCTAATAAATTGGATGCACATGAGCGGAGCTTTGCCTCGGCGGTATGAACCTCATTGTTTATTGCATCTAAGTATTGGGTTATTTTTCGATTGTTTGTGGCTATTATCTTAGGAGACGCGGTTGAATCATCCAGCAAGCGGTTTTGCGTTTTTAACGCCTTACCAAGTTTTTCAATATTCCTTTTTGCCGATTTACTCAAGCCTTCGGTAGCATCTGCTGCCGCAAGGAATTTAGATAACTGGCCGTTTAAAATCTTTACATACTTATCGGTGTTTAACGACAAAGAGTTATTTGCCAATAAGATTTTATGGGTCTCACGCATCAATGAAAACGTATTTTCTTCTGAATTTAGGGTTTCTTTTGCTAACGGGATTGATTCTTTCGATAAGGGCGTCAATATATCTTTGTTAACTACGGAGCGGCATTGCTTATCATTTCGCGTGAACGTTACACCTAGGCCAAAGCCACCGCCAACACCCACCGAAGCCCCCCATTTAAAAAATACGCTGGTTTTGAACAACTGATATAAAAATGGCATAATGAAATGGAGGTTGACCTCTGCTAGATGGGTGTTTATACATTATGAAATGGACTATTTCGCATTTTAAATCATTTTTTCCTGCCAAAATTACCGCATTCCTGTTGGGTTCGAGTTGTCTTTTGCCATTAAATGCAATGGCTCAGATGAATAGCATTATTTTCTATTATGCGGACCAACCGCCTCTGGATAAGCTCAGAGACTTTGATGTCGCTGTGATCAATGACAGTCTAGAAATTCAACCACATCAATATAATGACTCTACTAGCCAATTATTTGCCTATGTGAGTGTGGGTGAGGCTCGGCCTGAGCAAATAGGACCGAACAAAATTCATCCTAGCTGGATCATGGGTAAAAATTCAGCATGGAAAAGTGCAGTTATTGATTTAACTAATTCAGAATGGCAGCACTACTTTATAGAAAAAATGATTAATCCCCTTTGGGAAAAAGGGTATCGAGGTTTTTTCTTTGATACTTTAGATTCTTATCAACTGGTCGTGAGTGATCCTGTTCAGCAAGCAGCTCAACAGCAAGCGCTAATCAATGTTATCAGTGAACTTAAACACCAACACCCTTCTGCTCAAATCATACTCAATCGTGGTTTTGAAATTATGGCGCGTGTTAATCAAAATGTGATCGGCGTTGCCGCAGAATCGCTTTTTGCAAAATGGGATGAAAGTCAAAAAAGTTATTTGCCGGTTCCTCAACCCGATCGAGATTATTTATTAGACAAGTTTGATGAGGTTGAGGCCTTGGGATTAATTCCTATCGCTATTGATTATGTTCCTGAACACAATGTGCCGCTAGCGAAAGAAATCGCGCAAAAAATTAGTGCGTTAAAAATTATTCCATATGTGGGTAATAATTATCTACAGAATGTCGGGGTGAGTAATGGATCTGAAAACCCGGATTCCGCTAGCGCTTTATCAAAGCGACCATGAGTTCGTGACGGCCAATTTTTAGAGTCTTAGTCGTCCCGCGAACAAGTCGCGGGACGACGAGGAGGCGGGGCACACGGCTGTAGTACAACCCATTGAAATATGTCATAATGCAAGGTGGGATAATCTTGCATATGGATATGCTTATATTTTATGAAATGGAAAATTTTGTACTTTAAATCATTTTTTTCAATCGTAATCACTGCGCTTTTTTTAGGCGTCGTTTCCCTTTTGTCTTTAAATGCCTCTGCTCAATCAAGCAATACACCAACACAACATAAACCTAATCCAATAAACAGTATTATTTTTTATTACGGTAATCATGCGCCCTTAGAAGAAATGCATGCATTTGATGTCGCCGTTATCAATGATGCTCCCGAAATAGAACCCAAAAAATATAATGACGCCAATAGTCAATTATTCGCTTATGTCAGTGTCGGTGAAGCATTACCCAGTCAAATCGGCCCTAAAAAAATTCAGACAAAATGGCTTATGGGTAAAAATGTGATCGGCGTTGCCGCAGAATCGCTTTTTGCAAAATGGGATGAAAGTCAAAAAAGTTATTTGCCGGTTCCTCAACCCGATCGAGATTATTTATTAGACAAGTTTGATGAGGTTGAGGCCTTGGGATTAATTCCTATCGCTATTGATTATGTTCCTGAACACAATGTGCCGCTAGCGAAAGAAATCGCGCAAAAAATTAGTGCGTTAAAAATTATTCCATATGTGGGTAATAATTATCTACAGAATGTCGGGGTGAGTAATGGATCTGAAAACCCGGATTCCGCTAGCGCTTTATCAAAGCGACCATGAGTTCGTGACGGCCAATTTTTAGAGTCTTAGTCGTCCCGCGAACAAGTCGCGGGACGACGAGGAGGCGGGGCACACGGCTGTAGTACAACCCATTGAAATATGTCATAATGCAAGGTGGGATAATCTTGCATATGGATATGCTTATATTTTATGAAATGGAAAATTTTGTACTTTAAATCATTTTTTTCAATCGTAATCACTGCGCTTTTTTTAGGCGTCGTTTCCCTTTTGTCTTTAAATGCCTCTGCTCAATCAAGCAATACACCAACACAACATAAACCTAATCCAATAAACAGTATTATTTTTTATTACGGTAATCATGCGCCCTTAGAAGAAATGCATGCATTTGATGTCGCCGTTATCAATGATGCTCCCGAAATAGAACCCAAAAAATATAATGACGCCAATAGTCAATTATTCGCTTATGTCAGTGTCGGTGAAGCATTACCCAGTCAAATCGGCCCTAAAAAAATTCAGACAAAATGGCTTATGGGTAAAAATACCACTTGGAAAAGTGCGGTTATAGATCTCTCTAATCCAGAATGGCAACACTATTTCCTCCATAACATTATCAACCCACTCTGGAAAAAAGGCTATCGAGGATTTTTCTTTGATACTCTAGATTCATATAAATTAGTCGTTACTGATCCAGGTAA